>CAMYMR010000029.1 GCA_947259285.1 uncultured Woeseiaceae bacterium
GTGATGATCAGCGTGTCAATGCTATTTGCGGTCAATGTAGCGGCCAGCGAGGTTCCGAAGAACGCACTCGCGTACTGCTTGGAGATCACCAGTTCGTCGGCGGCCGGTTCGAGGCCATCGGGCCACCCGCCCAGCGGGTTTCCCGCGACAAAGACCTCCAGCGCGGGCACCTTGCGGAAAAAAACGCCGCCATCCAGGCCGCCTTCCTGGTACACGACATTGGTATAGATAACCGGAATGTCAGCCTCGCGCGCAGCATCGCGAATCCGCAATGCCGAGGCCAACGCGTCCTCGACGCCGGCATACAGCGGACTGCTCTCGTCAAAATAGGCCTGCACGAAATCGACGAGAATCAGCGCCGACTTTTCGCCAAAGCCGAGGCGCCCGTCAAAGGCGCCGCGATAATTTTGTTCGAGATCCTGGTTCACCGCACTGACTCTTCAAATGGGAAACCGGCGTGCCATTATGACACGCCGGTCTACCGGAACACGCTGCCAGACCGCTCTAGAAGCGATAACTGAAGTCGACGCCATACGTGGCCAGCGCGGCCGGATGGATGAACGACCCTCCAAATTCCGCCGCCGGGATGACTTCCGCCAGATACTCCTCGTCCGTAATGTTGCGGCCCCAGGCCGTCGCCGACCAGCGCTCGCCCTCGAGTCCGATACGAATATCCAGCGTGTCGTACGCATCACGCTTGGTCTTCGAGAAGTCCTGGGTGATAAAGCCGCCACCACCGTTGAACGCGTCCCATATCGTCGGCGTCGCCTCGCCCTGCAGCGTGTGGAACCAGGTGTCGCCCACGTGCTGCCAGTCGAGCCGCACATACATGTTCGTTGACTGGCCAATCGGGTAATCGAATTGCCCGCCCAGATTGAAAGTCTGGTCAGGCGCCTGCGGCGCGTCATTGCCCACCGACAGTGGCCGGTTGATGTTCTGCTTTATCTCAGAATCGAGGAATCCAACGCCGCCGAATACCGAGAAATTGTCGCTAGCGATGAAGTTGAAGTCCGCCTCGAAGCCCTGGATAGTTACCTCGTCGATCGTCGTCACGATGCGCAGAATTCCAAACGGACCGGCGAAAAACTCGAAGAACTGGTTGTCGTCGACGTCGGTGCTGAACACGGCCGCGTTAAGACGCAGCCTGCGATCCAGCCACTCGGTCTTCACACCAAGCTCGAAGCTGTTGGAAACTTCTTTGTCGTACTCATCCGAGACGACCAGCTGCGCGTTGACCGGGTTACCGGGTACGTACAGCGCCGGCTCACCCGTGTTGAACCAGAACTCGAGCAAATCGGCGCTGCCCTGGTTGTTGAAGCCGCCGCTGCGAAAACCGATGCCCCAGCTGGCGTAGACGTTGACTTCTTCGCTGGCCGCCCAGCGCCAGGAAACCTTTGGCTGCAGCTGATCAAAGGTGCGGCTGCGGTCGGGGATACCGGTCGGGTTTGCGACAAAGCCGGGATTGATCGGTCCTGGCTGGAACGTATTGAGGTCCAGCGTGTTGACATTGAGACCCGATGCCGCGACGTTCGGTACCTGGTTCCTGACTTTGCGGTCTTCCTGGTCCCAGCGCAACGCCAGTGACAATTCCGACCTGTCGCCAAGATCGAAGGAAACCTCACCGAAGGCCGCAATTACGCTGGTGTCGAACTTGTCCGAGAACAAGAGGTCGGTCGGATTCGGCCCGGTCGGGTCAATGTAAGGCTGGCGCAGGAAGCCCGCGCCGGTATCCGCGCCGTAGGCAACCACGACTTCGCGATCGATCTCGGCTGCATACAGGCCGGCAATCCAGCGTACCGACTGGTCCTGCGGTGACGTGAAGCGCACCTCGATGCTGGTGTCCTGCTGGTTTCGCTCCTGGTACTGGTAGCCATCACAGGCCGTCGGCGTATAGGGCCCGTAGATTCCCTCGAAATCGAGAACATTATTGGGCGGGAACTGCCCGTTGCCCGGAGGAAACACGCCGAAGGGCTGGAAGAAGTCTCCGAACAGGTCGGTGCGGTCGGCGCCGCCGAGGCCGGCCGGCGTGTTATTGAGCGTGGCTCGATCGGACTGACAGGCGGGCGTCAGCTCGTACCCGTAGAACGTTGCACTCGTGCCGTCCGACAGAAGATACTCGTCGAGGTCGTTGTAGGACGCGATAAAGGTCCAGTCGCCTTTCTCCGTGGCGTAGTCGGCCTTCAGAGCGAGCTCGGTGGTTTCCTGCTCGTTCTCGCCCGGAACGTTGAACGAGTAAATAAAGTTGTGATCGTTGACGTCGGCGAAGAAGGTGGGGCCGAATCCTGCCGCAAAGGCGGGAATGGCAAACACCGCGTTGAAGTTGATCGCACCGCCTTCAACCTGAGAAAAGCCGCCGCGCAGATCCCAGCTCAGGTTGTCGCCTGTCTCCCACATCAGGCGACCGCGAACGGTTGTATCTTCCAGGTAATCCACGCCGGTCGGCGCGTTTTCGTAAATATTGTCGTAGACGCCGTCGAACTCTTTGTAGCTGGCAGCGAGGCTGCCGCGCAGCGTGTCACCCAGCGGGCCACTCAGCCGCATAGACGCTTTTGCAAGTCCGTCACTACCGCCACCCAGCTTGACCGTGCCTTCAAACTCTTCGCCGGGTTCCTTGGTCGTGACAAGAATGGCGCCGGCTACTGCGTTACGACCGTAAAGCGCGCCCTGAGGGCCTTTCAGCACCTCGATCTGTCGCACATCGACGAGCTCTTCATTAAAGCTATTCGGGTTGGTGCTGAGAATGCCGTCGACGACGTAGGCAAAAGTAGACTCTGCATCGCGCGTTGAGACAACGCCACGGATGCTGACCTGCGTGTCACCGACGTTGGCGGTGTCGACAATGGTGACGTTGGGCATCAGCGAAATGAAATCCGTCGGTCGCTCGATGCCGGCGCGCTCGATCGTTTCTTCGGTGAATGCCGTGATCGCAATCGGCACATCCTGCAGGCTTTCAGCACGTTTTCGAGCCGTCACAACGACTTCGTCTATCGCAGAAGCCCCGCCCTGCTGAGCGTTGGCAGCCAAAAAAGGCAGCAACACTGAGGTCACAATCAACCCAACCATTCCGCTTCGTTTTTTCATCGCATCAATCCCGTCTTGTTCTCTGTAAAATTCGGTTCACCGTCCGTACCTGGTATCGGACTATCGATATAGAGGCTTCGAAATCACCTCTGCTTTAATTTTCAGTGTCAGAGTGCTCTGGCGTAGTTTTGGCGTGAGCCCATCCATCGCGTCACTCGACACCTAACTCCATTGCAAACTGATAGCGCTTCGGGTTGTACAAACACTCGAGCACATCAACAACAACGCCATTTGCATCGTAAGAATCCCTCCGAACCGAGAGTAGCGCTTCACCCGGCTCGACCTGTAACTCACGGGCGATCTTCTTTGAGGCGTTCCTGGCGCTCAACACCTGATCTACTTTCGTCAGCCGTATGCCACAATCACGCAGGACATCGAGCCGTGCCCTGCTCTGCAGATTCCGTTTTGTAAAACCCTTACAAACTCCGGTCGTCCAGCTCACGTAATGTGCGTAGGGCTCGCCATTCTCATTACTCAGCACACGGACAACCTTATGAACGGTACTCGTTTCCGGGAGGCCGAGTCGGCTACGAATTTCGGCAGGAGCGACCACCTTCTCGATTGAGATGACCCGGGTGGTGCTGTGCTTGCTCATCTCAATGAGGTCCTCGAGCATACCGATCAACGGCGCTCGCACGGGTTTGGGCTTGTACTTGTAAATCACGTGCGAGCCTTTGCCGCGGAACCGGGCTATCAGCTTCTCGTTTGCCAGCTCGTCCATGGCGCGCCTCGCGGTGATGCGCGATACATCGAAGGTTGCCGCCAGCTGTTGCTCGGTAGGCAATTGCGCTTCGTAGGCGACCGTGCCGTCGAGAATGGCATCCTTTAGCACGGTGTACAGCTGGTGATAAAGCGGCACGCGCGCAAGCTCGGCGCTCTGCGCGAGCGCCCATTCCGACTTCAACGAGCTAAGCAATTCGGTCATGGTGCCTCGGGGGCCGGCAAATGCGTTTCAGCGAGCGACCGCGCTTTTATCTCTTCGATCGTGCCGCCAAAACTGAACAGGCCCGGCTCTTTCCGCGTGGCTCTCAGTTCTGCACGTATCTTCTCGGTGGTAGCGGCATCGACGGTCCCATCCGGCGCAATCTCCACTCCGTAACGCTTCGCCCCCTCGACACTGACAAGACCGCGACTGACATCGACACGCACCAGTTCCGGGTCGCGTTCAAGCGGGTCACCCCAGCCGCCGCCGCCCCAGGTGTTGAAGTACAGGACGTCGCCCTCTTTCACGGAAACACCGTCACACTTGGCGGGCAACCATTCCTCGCTGCCATCCGCGCGGACCAGCCGCTTGGTCGATCGCATGCCTGGATCTCCGCCACGCACGCCCCAGGGATAGGTGAGCCAGCGCTCATCATGAATCGCGATCTCGCCGTCGACCAGAAACTCGTATGCGACCGACAGGCCATTGCCGCCACGATGCAGCCCGGCGCCGCCAGAATCCGGGATCGGCTCATATCTGACGATGCGCAGCGGGAAGTACGCCTCAATAAACTCGTTCGGCACGTTGGTAAAACCGGGCCATAGCGAGTGGCCATCGGGCCCGTCACCGACCGGGCGACCCGGGATGCCGCCAAATCCAATCTGGAACAGCTGGAACCACTCGCCCTTTTTGTCGTAGCCGGAATAGAATAGGTGCGGGCTATCCGAGAAGCCGGCTGCATTCATTGCGTCCGGTGCGCCCTGCCCGAGAACGCCACCCATGACATCGAAGATACGACCGAGCGCGTGCGTGCGGCCCGACAGTGCCGCCGGAAACTTCGGTTTCAGCAAGCTGCCTTCCGGGATACGCACATCGACCAGTTCGTAGAAACCATCGTTGAACAGTATGTGTGGATCGAACAGGTTGATCGTAAACGAGCCGAAGAACATCTTGAACATTTCTTCGTTCATATAAAAGTTGATCGAACTCTTTGCCTGCGGGTCGGTGCCGGTGAAGTCGAATATCGCGACGTCGCCCTCACGCCACATCTTGCAGGCAATTTTGTACGGCCCCTTGCCAACGCCGTCGTCGCAGACATAATCCTCAAAGTACGACGGCTCCTCGGGCACGATCATGTTGATAATGGCGCGCATTGCCTCGAGGTTACGGTCGAGCATGATTTGCATGGTCGTGTAAAAGACGTCGTCGCCGAATCGATCGGCTATTTCGACGCATCGTTTCGCCGCTGTGCGGCACGCCGCAACGAGTGCGTTCAGGTCGAAGCGATTCCACTCGGTGGTGCGCACGTTGTGCAGAATTAGCTCGAGGACATCCTCTTGCAGTACGCCTTTCTTATACAACTTGGTCGGCGGAATACGGATGCCTTCCTGGTAAATAGTCTCGGCCTTGATCGGGATTGAGCCCGGTACCATGCCGCCGTTGTCGGACATGTGTCCGAACATCGCTGACCAGGCCATGTGGCGGCCATCCTTGAATATCGGCACAAGCACGATCCAGTCGGGCAAATGCGACACTGCCGCATTGCACATATACGGATCATTGGTCAGGATAATGTCGCCGTCCTCCAGTTCGCCCTCGTAGGCCTCCATGAATCCGTGGATAAAGGAACCGAACTGTCCGACGACCATTTTGCCATCGCGGTTCGCGACCATCGGAAAACAGTCGCCCTGTTCGCGGATGCCGGGACTCATTGCCGTACGAAACAGCACTGCGTCCATTTCCTCGCGTACATTGCGTAGTGCGTTCTCGATGATGTCGACGGTAACCGCGTCAACGTCGACGGTCTCGAAGGGCGTGGAGTTTGTTTGGATGATCTTTGCTGTCATGACGAACTCCCCGTTAACTCGGATTGATGAGCAAGTTGCCGACTTCGTCGACGAGTGCGGAATGGCCCGGCAGGATCAGCGTTGTTGAATCCATTTCCGAGACAATGGCTGGGCCGGCGATCACCGTGCCCACGCCTAGCTTGCCGCGGTCGTAGATCGACGCGTCGTGCCACTGCTCCTCGTAGTAAAAGCGCGTCTCGTGAACCACCGCGTCATTCGGATCCGTTGCGCTACTGCTGACCTCCTTTAGATCCGCGGCAAGCGTGCTCTTCGCTTTCACGATCGCCCGAATCATGACGATTTCATGATCCTTCCCGTGCGCGAAAGTGAATAGCTGTTCGTGCTGACGATCGAATTCGTCGGTCAGCACCGCCAGGCCTTTGCGCTTGAGGTCGTCGTCGGTAACGCTTAGCGACAGCTGGAACGCCTGGCCGGCGTATCGAATATCGGCCTGGTAGGTCACCTGCTGCTGGTCCGCCGGAATTCCGTCGGCCTCGAAAGAGACAGCCGCCTTTTCACGCAACGCGCGCAGCTCGGCGATCAACTGATCGGCTGTTATCTGATCAACGCGGGCAACAAAGGTCTGCGAAGCCTCATCCTGCACGCGCGTTGTCGCATCACCATACGCACACAGGACACCAGGCCCGGGCGGCACGATTACAGGCCAGGCGCCCGAGAGCTTGCCGAGCGCGTTGGCGTGCAGCGGCCCGGCGCCACCAAAACCGACGAGCGCGAAATCCCGCGGATCGTATCCCTGCTCAACCGACACGAGCCGCAGGGCGCCGAGCATCGACTCGTTGACAATCTTGATAATGCCTTCCGCGGCTGTCATCAGATCGATACCCATCGCGTCGGCCAATGTCTGCACCGCCTTTTCGGCCGCCTCACGATCAATCGTCATCGCTCCGCCCAGCTTCACGTCGGACGGGAGGTAGCCCAACACCACGTTGGCGTCGCAGACCGTGGGCTGTTCGCCGCCTTTCATGTACGCCGCCGGCCCCGGATCGGCGCCTGCCGAATCCGGCCCTACGCGCAGCGCCTTGGTAAGTTCCGGCACAAAAGCAATGGAGCCGCCGCCGGCACCAATCGTGCGCACATCCACCGACGGCGCGCGGACCGTGATGTCGCTGACACGAGTTTCCCGGCGAATGCGCGCCTCACCGCTTTGAATCAGCGCAACGTCTGTCGACGTGCCGCCCATATCGAAGGTCAGTATGTTCTCGAAGCCGCCACGCTTACAGAAGTACATGGCGCCGGCAACGCCACCTGCCGGGCCCGACATCAACATATTCACCGGCGATTCACTCGCCGCACGAGCCGAGGCGAGACCGCCGTCGGACCGCAGGATCGCAAGGTGTACACCGTCCCCGAGACGAGCCTCCAGCGACGTTTTCAGGTTGGTTACGTACTTTGAGACCTGCGGGCGAACGTAGGAATTGACGACGGTTGTCTCGGTGCGCTCGTATTCCTGCATTTCCGGCACCACGTCGCTGCTAATGGAGATCGGGATATCGCCGAAGACCTCTTGAGCGATATCTCTGACCTCTACTTCGTGGGCTCCGTTGATGTAGGAATTCAACAGACATACGGTCAGCGCTTCCACTTCTCCCGTCGCCGCAAGCGCTTTCAAGTCTTGCCGCAGCGCTTCCTTGTCGAGCGGCCTGACCGCATTTCCTTCGGCGTCCATGCGCTCGTCCGCTTCGATCGTATACTCGAGCGGCGCAAGCAAGGGGGCTTTCACGTAGCTGACCCAGCCACCCAGCCCTCCGGGGCAGAAAGATCGCGCCACCTGCAGCGTTTGCCGGTAGCCCTTGGTCGTGATCAGTCCGACTTTCGCACCTTTGCGCGTCAGGACCGCGTTCGTCGCGACCGTCGTGCCATGCATTACCTGCATTACCTGCTTTGGGTCGATGTCCGACTCGTCACAGATGCGGTCGATACCATTCAGTACACCAATCGATGAATCCTCGGGTGTTGACGGCACTTTGGCCATGTAGGTGTGACCATCCTTTTCATCGACCAGCAACAGGTCGGTAAATGTGCCACCAACGTCAACTCCAAGACGAAAAGTCATTTATGTTCCCCTGTATCTTTTACTCTTAAATGATTGATTCCGCTTTCATGCGCACAAGCTCCGCATCGCTGATGCCGAGCTCCGCTCCGTATATTTCGTTATTGTGCGCACCGAGAGTCGTATTGCCGGGCCAGCGAATCTCACCCTGTGTCTTCGACATCTTGGGAAATACATTCTGCATCTTCAGGTTCGGCCACTCCTCGGTGGGCGTGTCGACGATCGACTCACGGGCCGCATATTGCGGATCGTCAAGCATTTCGGGTGCTCGAAAGATCTTGCCCGCAGGCACACCGGCCTCTTGCATCAGCTGATCCACTTCGGCGACCGTCTTCGTCTTCGTCCAGGCATTGATGATGTCATCAAGAATCTGCATATTCGCGCCGCGCGCCGTGTGTCTGCGAAATCGCTCATCCTCGGCGAGCTCCGGCTGGCCCATGGTTTCGCACAGGCGCTTGAATACGGTGTCCTGATTTGCAGCAATCAGGAAAATGCCATCCGAACAATCATAGATATTGGATGGAGCCACATTGGGGAGGGTCGAGCCGGAACGTTCCCGAATGTAATCGCTGACCACGTATTCGGGAATGGTCGCTTCCATCACGCTGAGCACAGATTCGTAAATCGAGGCATCGATTACCTGTCCCTCGCCGGTGCAGTCGCGGTGATGCAACGCTGCCAGCGCGCCATTGCAGGCAAAGGTCGCTGCCAGCGTGTCGCCGATTGAGAGGCCAGCACGACTCGGCTGACGATCCGGTTCTCCGCAGAGATATCGCATGCCGCCCATCGCCTCACCGATGGCCGCATAGCCTGCACGCTTCGCATACGGACCGGTTTGACCATACCCGGAGACCCGAATCATGATGATTTGTGGATTGATCTCGACCAGGTCCTCGTAACCGAGTCCCCAGCGCTCCATGGTTCCCGGGCGGAAATTCTCTAGAACCATATCTGCGGACTCAATTAATCGCCGCACCAGCGCCTGTCCCTCGGACTCGCGAAGATTGGCGGTAACGCAACGCTTGTTCCGGGCGCAAACGCTCCACCACAACGGATAGTCGCCACGTCCCCAGACCCGCATTGGGTCACCCTGATTCGGCGGTTCCACTTTGATGACGTCAGCCCCCATATCCGCCATCAGCTGGCCGCAAAATGGCCCGGCGATAAGCTGACCGAGTTCGATGAGTCGAATATCGGTTAGGGGTCCCTTTCGAGCGACGGAATCAGCCATTTCGTTATCGTTTTTTCCGTATTTATTGTGTCGACGTTGCTGTAGAGGCTGGCCCGGTGAGAAATCACGAAACCCGCTGTTACCGCCATCGTTATGCTTTTAGTCATATCAATATAACAATATAGCTTAAGCCAATCAACACAGAATTCAGCAACCTGCGCGCAATATGTCTCAGGAATAGACTCCTGATCCCGATTTTTCTGGCAGCAAGAGTCCGCTGCTGTCCGTACCGGCGTTCAGACTGATTGTCAGATATGATGGTAAACGTGGCCTGCCGTGGCTCAGAGTGTGTCAACCACCGCATTACCGGCGAAAGTCAGCGCGAAGCGCCAGTGGAGAATGAATACTTAAACGCTGAACGCGACGATCGCTCACTCACTATCAGCCTTAAGGGCGATTGGGTGTTGGAAAATGTGCCGTTCTTGGAGGCTGCGCTGTCAGACGTGGACGTTGACAGTGCGACTGCCGTGACCTTTCAGTGCGGCGGACTACAGGACATCGATATCGCCGGCGCCTGGGTGTTGTTCCGCAAGTCTCAGGAATTTGAATCGCTGGGGCGGATCACCGACTTCCAGGGCTTTAAAGCGGCCCACTTCAGCTTCCTCAAGAACATCATGGACGTCAACCAGCCGCCGACCGTGGGGCTGATCAATGCGACGACGACCTTACCCGAAGACGCGGATACGTCGCACGCCATCAAGGTCGCCGATATTGTCATCACCGATGACGGACGAGGTGAAAACGAACTGAGCCTGAGCGGCGATGACGCCGAAATGTTCGAGATTGTCGGCACCGAGCTTCGCCTGGTTGCCGGCGCCAGCCTCGATTTCGAAACAAAGCCAGGTCTCAACGTCACGGTCGAGGTCGACGACGTAGCCATAGGCACCACGCCGGACGATATCGCGCCGTTGTCGATCGCGATCACCAATGTTAACGAGCCGCCGACCGTCAGTCTTGCCAATGCGGTTACGAGTATTCGTGAAGATATGAATACGGCGGGCGGCATAAAGGTTGCGGATATCCTGGTAACCGACGATGCCCTGGGCACGAACGATCTTTCACTGTCCGGAGCTGACGCAGCGCTGTTCGAGATCGTCGGTCCCGAACTCTGGCTGATCGCCGGTGCGAGACTGGACTTCGAGGACAACCCGACCTTAAACGTCACGTTGGAAGTTAGTGACATCAGCCTGGGCGAAAGGCCCGATGATACGGCGTCTCTTGCTATTGAACTGACCAAAGTCACCGGTCGCGCAGTATCGGACGACAGCGAACAGGTACCGGTGGCCGACAAGCAGCGGATTCGACTCGGACTGGAGTCGCTGGGCAAAGCAGCCACGTCAGGATTTCGGGATGTCGGCTTCATCACAACGACGATCCTGCAGGGCATCACCAGGCCATCCGCGCTCGCATTTCGCGAAACGATACGACAGGTCTACCAGACCGGCGTGCAGGCAATTCCGATTGTCTGCCTGATCAGTTTTCTCATGGGATTGGTCATCGCCTACCAGGGCGCGACGCAGCTGGCCAAGTTCGGCGCCGACGTATTCGTTGCCGACCTGGTCACCATTTCCATTCTGCGCGAAATGGGCGTCATCATGGCCGCGATAATGGTGGCAGGGCGGTCGGGAAGCGCATTTGCCGCTTCGCTTGGCGTCATGAAACTCAATGAGGAACTGGATGCCCTGCGCGTCATGGGGCTCAACCCGAACCAGGTACTGGTGGCGCCGCGCGTTTTGGGCCTGATCGTCGCCCTTCCACTGTTGACCGGGTTTGCCAATCTGTCGGGGCTGGCCGGCGGCCTGTTTCTGAGTACGGCCGTGCTGGATATTTCCATGGTCCAGTTTGTTGATCGAGCGGCAGCCAGTGCCGATCTGACGACTCTCATGGTCGGCCTGGTAAAGGCGCCGGTGTTTGCACTGTTGATCGGCGCTGTCGGCACTTTGCGAGGCCTCCAGGTAAGTTCCTCCGCGGAGGAGCTGGGACGCCTGACTACGGTTGCAGTGGTACAGGCCATCACGCTGATTGTTGCGGCGGATGCCGTGTTTACCTTTATGTTCGTACGCCTGGGAATCTAGATGGAACCGATCGTCTCAATTCGGAACCTGATAAACGCGTTCGGCACGCACGTTGTCCACGATCAATTGTGCCTGGATATTTTGCCGGGGGAGATTCTGGGCATCGTCGGCGGCTCGGGCACCGGAAAATCCGTGCTGATGCGCAGCATGCTCGGCCTGCGCAAACCGCGTGCCGGGGAGATACGCGTGCTCGGTCGCGACGTTTATTCGACCGGGCACGGGCTGCGGCAGCGCTGGGGGGTCTTGTTTCAGAACGGCGCACTGATCTCCGCATTGACAGTGCGACAGAACGTGGAGTTACCTATCGCCCTGCACTCGGACATGCCTGCCGCGACGCGGCGCGAACTGGCACAACTGAAAGTCCGGATGACAGGCCTGCCTCTCAGTGCACTGGACAAGTACCCGTCCGAGTTGTCCGGGGGAATGATCAAACGTGCCGGACTGGCGAGGGCCCTGGCGCTGGAGCCCGACATCCTGTTCCTGGACGAGCCGACCGCCGGCCTCGACCCTATGGGCGCCACCAGGTTCGACAACCTCGTCTCTTACTTGCAGTCCAGTCTGAATCTGACGATCGTCATGGTGACTCATGATATGGACAGCCTGTTCAATATCTGCGATCGCGTAGCCGTGTTGGTGGACAAGAAGGTCGTGGTCGGTAGTCTCGATGAAATTGTCCAGTCGCCGCATCCCTGGATACAGAGTTACTTTAATGACCCGCGTGCCGTCCGCGCACGACAGAAGGAGAACAACAATGTACGAGCGAACTAACTATCTTGCAGTGGGGGTCTTTATTCTGATCGGTGCTTTTGCGCTGCTTGGCGTCGGCCTCTGGGTCAGCGGGGTCGGCCAGACGGTGCCCATGTCGCGCTACACCATAATCTTCGAGCGGGACGTGAATGGCCTCAGCGAAGGCAGTCCGGTGCGGTACATGGGGGTCGAAGTGGGCCAGGTCACCTTGATCCAGCTGTTCCCCGCGGAGGACGCGGCGATAGAGGTCCGGATCGAGATCGCCGCCTCGACGCCCATCGACAGCGGCACCTATGCCAGTCTGGGATATCAGGGCATCACCGGCGTTGCGTTCATCAATCTTGCCGCGGAACCCGGCGAGCAGGGAGAGCTTGTCGTAACGGCCGGCCACGATTATCCGGTCATACCGACTCGGGACGTCGGAATCGCCGCCCTGCTGAATTCGGGTCCGGAATTGCTGGCTCAGGTGAACAATGTACTGGACGACGTGCGCACGCTGCTTAGCGAGAAAAACCTTGGCGCCGCTGCGCGGTCGCTGGAAAATGTCGAGCAGTTCACCGGGGCACTGGCGGAGCAGCGGGCTGCGCTGGCAGGTCTGCCCCTTCGCATGAATGAGTCACTGGACCAATTGCAGAATACCCTGGAGGGAGTGACCCTGTTTACCGAAGAGGCGAAGCCGGAGCTGCTGGTCGCCATGCAAAACCTCAGACAGGCCACGGACACGCTGGTCAAGGTTTCCGGAAGCGTCGAGCACTGGCTTGTCGAAAATGATGCCGCTATTGACAGCTTTCTCGCTGGCGGCGTCGGCGAGACGGCGGCGCTTGTATCCGATACTCGAGAAGCGATGCGCGAACTGGAGAAACTTGGCGCGGAATTGCGCAACAACCCGTCCCGGGTTATCTACAAACCGAAACTTGATCCCGTGGCCGTTGCACAATGAAGACGTGCTCGTACCTTTCTATGTGGTTGATCTGGGCGGCGACCTTGAGTGGCTGTGGCGGCATGCTGACCTCGGATCAACCGCCGGAGCACGTGTATTGGCTGGAGGCGACCAGTTTGCGGCTTGGCGAGGCATCGATGAACGGTCTTCCCGACCTGATCGTCGCGGTGGATACGGTGCCCGGTCTGGATACCGACCGAATTCTGGTAAAGGAGCCGGGTGCGCGCCTGAATTACTATGCGGGGGCGCGGTGGCCCGATCATCTTCCCGAGGTCCTGACCGCAACGGTGCGCCTGTCACTTGAAAGTAGCGGCCGTTTTGGCCGTGTCAGCAGCGGGACTCAGATCAAGGGTGACGAATGGCTGCTCGAGCTGGAACTGCGCGAGTTTTTCGCCGTGGCCACCGCGACGGATGCGCCGCCCCGGGTACACGTCCACCTCGCGGGCCACGCGAACTGTGGCGTTGCTGAAGCTGCGGTCAGCGCCACGGCCAGGACGCCTGCTCAAGAGAACAGTCTGTCCAGAATCGTCGCAGCCTTTCAAAGCGCGACGAACGAGGCGTTGAACAGCCTGGGTCGCCAACTGGTCAGCAGTTGTTCCCTAAAAGAGGCCAAGTCCGACTGATGAATTCCTCGCGGCATGCCGCGTCGATCTAAAGTCCGCCAACCAAAGCCCTGACTCGGTCCGGACCGGTCCCGGTGAATGACTTAACGGCTCCGTATATCTCAGTTTCTCGGCTTGAGAAATCCTTGGGACACCGTTTGTGATACCGCTCTGCCAATTGAGCCACACCGGCAACTGGCAGCGCTCTCAACATCCCCTATGAGCCGCATTAAGTGTCGTCAGGCCCGTCGGTGAGGCGCGAGCCGAGTCATGGGAAGCACCTCCGCGTCTCGCTCGGCAGCCAGCACCGGTAATCATGAATTCATCAGGAGACCTTTGGCTGGCGATCAGGCCGCCGCCGACCCGGCCATGCATCCTGTACCCATGTCGAAACGCACACACGAGGGTCGAACATGGATTTAACAAGGTTTCTGGTCTTTTTCTCACTATTGCTGGCGGGCACCATCGTCAACGATGCTCACGCGCAGAATTACTCAGCCCTGAGTGCACATATTCACTACTACGGTGGCGATGACAGCATTCCGGCCGGTGAGCCCGGGCGGTTCCGTGTGTCGATCAACAACGGCGGACCGGACATCTCGACAAACACCAGGGTCTGGCTTGCCTGGTTCAGGTCCGGCATAACCAGCACGAGTTCCCATAGTTACACTGCCCGCCCTAGCCAGGGCATGTGCTCTCCCGTGCACACGCCGGACCCTGATTGCTACCTCGATATGATCGACGTTGGCGGCGAAGCGACCATCGAGATCGAGGGGCATACTGACCCGGGCCGACTCGCCTGGTACACGCTCCGCGTTTGGATAGAGAGCGACCAGGCGGCCAAGACCATGCTGGCCGAATTCAGCAAGGGAAGCTCGGTTACCGTCGCCGAATCTGGTGGTGGTTCGCTTGGGTGGACGTTGATTGTCGCAATGTTGGCGATTGTCTCAATACGAGGTTGGGATTTGCCTCGGTAGGGGTAAGGGTGATCGACGGAGGTGCTGGAACTGAGTCGCCCGTTGCACGAGGTCCTCAAGGATATCTGGGTCAGATCCACAGCCTCTGTGCGAACCAAAAACATCCCAATCCAAAGATCACGACGCTCGCGTAATTCGCGACAATTGCCACGTCAATCGAAGACTTTAGTCTGACGATCCAGGGCAGGCTGAAGAACACGAGCAGCGCGCAGAGTTGTGCCAACTCCACACCGATATTGAATCCGAGCAACGGCATAAGTATTTCCGACCGAAAGATTGTCGCCTCTTTCAGACCACCGGCAAAACCGGCACCGTGTACCAGGCCAAATGCCGTCGTTATAAACGGCAATAACGTTGTTGCCTGTGATGCTGAAAAACGCCCGGTTGCGTAGGCGTACAAGGCAAGCGCTGCGCCAATTGCCATCACCGAAAGACCATTCGATATCGGCAGCACCGCAACGAGAAGCGTCAGAGCACTGAAAGCACGAAAGGTCCTGCGTCGATCCAATCCGTGATGCACTCCTGCTTCCAGGGCCGTGACCGCAATTGTGAAGCCAATCATCGCTTCTATCAGTCGTTCATTCGGCTCTACCCAGCCGAGAGTCGCCGCAGCCAATGCGAGACTATGCCCAAGTGTGAAACCGGTAACACAGAAGATCGCTGTTCGCGGGTTGCCTACGACCAGCGCCAGGGCGAGCAAGAAGACCAGATGATCAAGACCTGACAGGACGTGCGTAAAGCCCGTCGCAATAAATCCCCATACGTCATTGGCCGGTCGATCGGCCTGCAGGGCAAATGAGGAGCGACCTTCTCGCACGACGTGCTCGGAAACGACGCCGCTGTTGTCAACACGGGCAATATGAATATGTGTCGGTGAAACGGCCTGAAATGCCGTCACCGACGCTCGTAAGTCATTTGCCATTGGCCCGGCGCAGGAGAAGTGGCCGGATACCGTAATTACCGAGCGGGGCACCCCAGGTGACTCGAGACTCTCCAGTTCGCAAGGGACACTCCCCTGGAAGACGAATACCGTTTCTCGCAAATGCTGTTCGAGCAATCTCGACAAATCGTAGGTTGGCGCGTACAGCTGTGCAATTTGTGTAGCGCGCCTGGCATCGACGGCGAACGTAAAGACGGCAGCCTGACCTTCTATGTGCCAATGCGAAAAGGACTGGCTGCGAGTATGTGCATCCGAGGGCGGCGCAATGAGGATGCAGGCGACCAGTGCGAAGATGGCCGTGATATGTTTCATTGGTCCTGCATCGCTACGTCCGGGTACCGTTTTATGCGCGCTTGCCGACGCAAGCGCTCGAGATACCTGTCCAGGGCCATCTCTTCCTGTCGGCGCTGCCACTCCGCGACTACGCTGTCTCGTACGTGCACAAACGCTTGTTCGCCACCGTCACGTTTGAGCAGCCAAACAAAAAGCTCCCCGCCAGTCGATTCGATAGGTCCCGCAATATCGCCCGGGGTCATGGCAAGAATTGCGTCACGGGCGTTGCCGCCCAGAGCCTCACCAAGTTTTCCTGCCGGTATGCCGGCGGGAATCTCGACAGCTTGAAACTCGGCCCTTCTGCCCGCTTCAGAAAATGCGACACCATCGCTCAATGCCTCAGTAAAGACGCCTACGTTGTCCTCGTTGATTACGTGAAAAGCATCGACGGTGAAGGTGGTGGGCCGGGAAAAGAGCGCCTTCTCCTTTTCATAAAACGCACGCAAGGTCTGTTCGGAAACATCCTGCTCGGATTCCAACAGAATGACCGAATTGATCAGGGCCTGGACCAGGTTCTTACGGATCAGACGGTCGTCGCTGGCAAGATTCAGTCGAAGCGCTTCCTGGACAATTAATTCCTCGTTAATCAGTGTCGTTAAGGCGCGTGACCTGTCTTGCTCCGTCAACGGGCGTTCCAGGCCAGCCTGCATGGCGTCCAAAGCACGGAAATACTCCGCTATTGGGATCGGCGTGTCATTGACGCGCGCAATAGCGTAGCTTTCGTTCGCGAGCTTCTGCAACGGCGACAAATCCAGCGCAATAAGGAGGGCGCTTGCTAATGCCAGAACGGCAGCAAGAGTGTAGAACGAGGCAGGATTTCTACTCATCGCTTGATGTAGGGCTTCGTTCTGTGCTCGCTTGATAAGTCAGGTAGATGGGAGATGACCATGCCCGTACATCCTTGTCACTGAGGCACTCTTCGCCGACGGGCGTCGTGTAATCACCGCGACATAGCGTCGCCTTGATACAGTTGCCGTCCTCGTCGCGCTCACACTTGATCGGTTCCCCGTTTATCGTGGGGCGCGGTTCCTGGATGGCTCGGGCGTAGTAGAGTGCATCCCGCCCTTCGCTGGAAAATCCGGAATCGGTGAATTCGAAAGTGCAACCGTTTTGATCCGGCGCACACTCATGCACCAGGTACGGATCGTCGATCAGATCACCGACTCTTTCGTCCGGATGAACTTGTGGTCGTATGCGAATAATCTCGATACGCTCGATCAGGTTACGTTCGTCGCCGGGGTTGTAACATTCGTTGGCGCACAGATTCGCAATTCGTTCCTCGCCCAGCGCCTTGACCGCGAAATCGGGGCAACCCGGTTTCTGCTTGAAGGAACCGACAGCGTGTACTTTGAACGTGCCGGCACTTGCGGTCTCGACCGTGGAGCCCATCGGCGCTTCGCTATTCTGATCGTCAACGTGGTCAAACCACAGGAGCATGCGCGGGCCCGAGGTCGCATAGGTTTCGCGACGCTGCAATGCATCCCAGATCTGCTCGCGAGAGCGTCCTTTTGTGTGGACAGCGGCCAGTCCGCCCGTCTGCCAGAAACTCGACTGACGTTCGACTTCAGTCAGCTGAAAGCCGGCCAGCGCCCGCAACTCTTCACGCGTCTTCCGATACACGGCGGAGGTGGGTTCTGGTTCGTCGAGAATGAACATTTGGCGATATTTGGGGTCAACGACACCGGCCGCCTCGGTATTCAGACGGCGAGCGACTTCCTTGTACCCGGTGCCCGCCCGAGCCCGATGGTTATCGGACGATGCAATGAAGCCCCAGTTGAAACGTACCGGATCGTTCCCTTCCGCGACCCCGTCGAAGTTCGAAATTGCCAGCCCGTACTGCACGCTGGTACCGGGTCGGTGATGAAACGAGGGGAGATAACAGTCGGTGCATTGTCCGGAGTCCAGCCAGTCCGCAGGTTCCTCGCTGGGGACGGCAAGATGGAATGACACGCTCATATTGGCGGCTGCATCGCGTGCTTCAGCGGCTCTTTCTTCACAGGTGTCCTCGGTTTCACCTTCCTGGAGACACCGTTCCTTGATTATCTCGCCCGCCCGTACGCATGGCGGCGTAAATCCATCCTGCGCCGCGACGCAGCGAGCAGAACCGTCGGACAGCCACTCGACGTTCTGGTAGTCCCGGTATTCCTCGGAATTACCGTGTCCGGAATAAATCTCGATGAGACTGAAGAGCTCCGGTTTATGCTTCGCTACCAGCTGCTTGTCCCAGGTTGTGCCCGGCGGCGTGTAGTAACCCCATGAAGAGCCATGCGGAATGATCAGTGGATCGAGCCCCTGGTCATGCAAGCGGGCGATAAGATCTTCTGGGTATTTTGCGGATTCGAAACAATCCAGGGGCAGCTGACTCGACGAAAGGTCGGGGTCACACTCGGGCGTAGTGCTGATATTCCTGAAAAAGGTATTGATGTCATAGTAAACATCTCGATTCTTGAAATCGCTGAGTGCAACAATGGCCGGCAAGCTGGGTGTGTTGGATCGCAATGCATCGGTGGCCACTCCACGAGCGGCTATCGGTCGCGCCGCGACTTCATCGTCATCCAGCCCCAGGAAGATCACATTCTTATGGCCATAATGCTCACTGGGTATGCTGCCAACCTGGGTCCATTCGAATCCAAGCATGGAGACCAGGTCCGGGTTGGACTGGTCCACCGACTTCGCCTGGCACTGACGGATTGCATCCTTGGCCCTTTGCCATCGTAATGGTGTCGTGGCCTCGGCGTGGTCGGTGATCGACCAGAAATCGATGGCCGAACAATAGCGAGCATAGTCACAGGCGTCCGCCACGGGATGTACACCTTTGCCATGATTCAACGGCAGCGCCCATAGAAAAGCGTCGGTGGAATAGGTTGAATGCACATGCAGGTCGCCAAACAGGATTTGCTCGCTGCTGTTTGAGTTCGGGGGCGCGACCGCTGCATCGGCATTACGACGGGCAATTATCTGAACGGCAGGTACTGCGTCGCCCAGAGGTACACCTGCGCTTCGTTCCTCACCTTTGCTGCCCGATTCGACGGCGTCTGACCAGACCTGCCACGCTACGAAGCCGGCTATCAGGATCAAGGCGACTATTGAGATAGATCGTTTCATGAGTATTCATTCATCGAAATTGGATTGCCGGTACGGAAAGCCGGGGCCAGGTTCTGGGTTTCAGTTTACCTGTTTTTGGATGCGCAGACTTTTGGCGGCTTCGCGACGCTAACGCTAGAATCCGGCATCAACTTCCATTCACTCGACAAGACGGGACTAATCGATGAGGACAACAATTCGAATAATCGCGGCAGTTGCCGCAGCTTTGGCAGTGCTGTGCGGAACACTGGCGCATGCAGATAATCACGCGGACTCGGCGCCGGCGACCGACGCACCAACCGTGTTAATCACAGGCGCTAACCGGGGACTGGGCCTTGAGTTTGCTCGCCAATACGCCGCGGATGGTTGGAACGTTGTCGGAACGGCACGAGTCCCGGAGCAGGCGGATGAGCTGAGTGCCCTTTCGGTGGAGGTCGCGCAGCTCGACGTCGCCGATCAGGCGAGCGTTGACGCGCTCGCAAAATCCCTCGAAGGGCGGCCGATAGACCTGTTGATCAACAACGCCGGTATATTTCCCCGAGTCAACAAGATCGAAGAGGTCAATTTTGATGACTACAGCCGAACGATAGCCGTGAATACGCTGGGGCCGGTGCGCGTGACACGTGCCCTGCTCCCGAATCTTCGGCGTGGCGAAAAAAAGACGATCGTCAATATCACAAGTCGTCTCGGCAGCATTGGTCTCAACGACTTCGGGGCCTTTTACGGCTATCGCGAGAGCAAAGCTGCTTTGAACATGTTCACAAAAACGCTGGCTATGGAGTTGGGACCCGAAGGATTCACCTGTCTCACGATTCACCCTGGATGGGTAAAGACGGATATGGGTGGCGAAAACGCCAATTTGACACCGGAAGAGTCAATCAGCGGTATGCGAGCCGTCATTCAGAAACTCGGTCCATCGGACACCGGGACGTACTGGTCTTATAGCGGCGACGAAGTACCGTGGTAAGGCTCAGCGGACGCAATCCACGTCAAGGACACGGTCCGTCCTTTGGCGGAGCCCTGTGCTGATGCCCGCTGAGAGGGTGGCATTGACCGGGGCCTGCAGCACCTCGCGCTGCGGGGGTCCGCCGACCGACTGCGTCGGTCTCGGATGTAAACCATGAGGTCGAACTCCGCGACCCTTTTTGGAGGCTGTGTAGAAACTCGAGCAATTTCGACATCCAATCGTAGGAGCGGCTTCCCGCATCCGGGGAAGATGCTCTACAGAGTTCCCATGTAACCAGGCTGGCGTTTCAGAATAGATCAGGCGACACGCCGCGCAGCTAACTCCTTATCCAGATCAAATGTAGCCTGCAGGTTCATCCACAGCTTCGGCGATGTACCCAGAACATCCGAAAGATCAAGAGCTGCTGCCGCAGTTATGCCTCGCTTACCTTTAATGAGTTCATTCAATCGAGTCTTCGTCCAGCCAATTTCCTCGGCAAATGCCGCTTGCGTCACACCCTTTGGCTCAAGAAACTCCTCGAGTAAAATCTCGCCAGGATGGAACGGGTTCTTGGGTTGTCTAGCCATTACCCATCCTCCTTCAGTGATAATCTGTAACTTGTACATCGAAAGCATTTCCGCTTTCCCAACGGAAAACCACTCTCCATTGATCATTTATTCGGATTGAGTGGCATCCTGTCCAGCTTCCTTTAAGACGTTCCAATCGATTGCCAGGAGGTACCCGCAAATCCCTTAGCTCAGCCGCGTCATGCAAATAAAGCAATTTTCGCCTGGCTACCCGACGAAGCTCGGGAGGAAACGTTCTCGTGGCTCTCGATTGCTTATCATCGAACAGATCCCTTGCGAGAGCATTTCCAAAGTCCTCAATCACGTTACTATATTATCGTAACACGATAATCAGTCAAGCATGTGTTTCTCATGTTTTTTCCGAAAATTGCACGGAGGGTGCTCCGGCCCTGCCGACAGCGAGTCGTTATTATTGGCTCCGCAGGGCACCGGTTCTTTCAGACTCTAAACCGGGATTCAGTGCCCACGTTCCATTCCGGGGCCTCGCCGACGCAATCGAATTTCCTATCCTTGATAGACGGTTCACTCAGAGTCATGCCGCCCCGTAATTCCGATCCGATAGTCGTGATAGAACATGATGTAGACTGCGGCCGTAAGTCTGGATAAAAGGGACCAATGGACACCCTACTCATCATTATCCTGCTGCTTGCGGCTTTCTATGTGGGTTGGAATATCGGTGCCAATGATGCAGCCAATTGCATCGGCACGACCGTTGGAGCACAGATTGTCTCCTACCGCACGGCCGCGTTGCTGATGTCCGTATTCGTCATTCTCGGCGGCACCGTGCAGGGACATCACGTCATGAAGACCGTCGGCAAGGGCATCGTAATCACCGAAGCCACGGTTTACGAAGAGCACAACGCCGCGCCGGCACCCGACGAGTTTCGGGATTTCTTTCCGGATGACCGGCTTCCCGACCTTGCGATACTCGTGGCGCTGCTTTCTGCCGGATTCTTTGTCACGCTCGCCACGTTCACGAGCACGCCGGTGTCGACATCGCAGGCCATAGTGGGCGGCGTCGCTGGCGTAGGTATCGGCATCGTCGGCGCCCAGGCGAGCTTCTTCAAGCTCGGCGTGCTACTGAAGATTCTCGGCGCCTGGGTGATCAGCCCGATTCTGACAATGATCCTCGCATTTGTAACGTACCTGCTGCTCGGGCGCGCCCTGCGCAATATTCGCGCGATGTTCTGGTCCAATATTTTGGGCATTGCCGTGCTGATCTCGGCCGCGTACGTGTCGTATTCGCTTGGCGCGAACGACGTCGGCAACGCCATCGGACCCCTGCTCAATCGCTTCCCCGACAAGGGACCGCAGCTCGCGGCGCTCGGCGGAATCGCCATGGCTGCCGGCGCCCTGACGTTTGGCCACCGCGTAACCGATACCGTCGGCAAGAGCATCACGCCGCTCGATTACTCTGGCGCACTCGCGGCACAGCTGTCCGCGGCGTTCGGCGTGCATCTGTTCTCGATGCTTGGAATTCCGGTATCAACGTCGCAGGCAATCGTCGGCGGCGTAATCGGCGTCGGGTTGACCAAGGGCGCCCGGGCGGTGAGCACGCAGAGGATGGCGACGATATTCATAGGTTGGATCCTGACGCCAACTTGCGCCGCCATATTCGCCGCTGTCATGTACCGCTTACTTGATTACCTGCTGCGTTGAATGCAATCTGAACCAAAAGAAGAGAAGAAGACTGATGCTCATATTCAAGAAAGAAAAAGCCGTCATGAAGCTGATATTCGGGCACATCGACAAGTCCGCAGAATGCGTGCAGGCGACGGTAGACTTCCTCACAGCGTACATTGCAGACAATCACTCGGATTCAATGGAGGCCGTTCAGCGGGTCAACAGCCTCGAGTCCGAAGCCGATGCCCTGCTCCGGGAGATCCGCGACATGCTGTATTCGGGTGCTTATCTGCCGCAAATCCGCGGGGATATCTACCGGCTGATGTCGGCCATCGACGGCGTGAGCAACAAGGCCGAGGACTGCTTCGATCATTTCCAATACCAGTTCCCGGAGATTCCGCGCGAATACGCGACCGATATCGACGAAATCCTGGACCTCACGCTAGAGTGTTTCTCCGCGCTCCAGAAAGGACTCAAGGCCTACTTCGGCCCGAAAGACAAGTTGGAGAAGGTCCGAAAGCACGGTATGCGCGTCAGCGAATTCGAATCACGAATTGATAAACTGGAGCGTGAATTGACCGCTCGGATCTTCAAGACAGATATGGACAAGGGCGAAAAACTGCACCTGCGAAGATGTCTGCGCAAGATCACCGCAATTTCGGACGCCACCGAAGATTCAGCCGACCAGCTCCAATGGGTCAGCGTCAAGTCGATCGTCTAGGCGCATACCGGCCCGCCGTTACCAGCCGTCACGTCATTGGCAATAGCACTCGATTCTCGCTAAGGTGAACAAAAACGCAGCAAGCTGACCGTTCCGGTACAGATGTCGCCGAATGCGTTTTGAATTGCTCTCGAGAAACACCCGGGGAACTGATCGATGAACGCGAGCACCGATACGATTACTCCAACGCCCGTGCTGTTGCGACACGATGAAGACGGCGTCGCCACACTGACACTGAATCGGCCGGGACAATACAACGCACTGTCCGAAAATCTGTTGCGCAGCCTGCAGAGCGAGTTGGATGAAATCGCTCAAGACGAGACGCTGCGTGTCGTGGTCATTGCTGCAAATGGCAAGGCCTTTTGTGCCGGCCACGATTTAAAGGAAATGCGCGCCAGCGATGATCGTGCCGTTCACCAGGCGCTGTTCGACCGGTGCGGCCGCATGATGATGAGTATCCACCGCTTACCACAGCCCGTCATAGCCAGTGTGAATGGTATTGCTACGGCAGCCGGCTGCCAGCTGGTTGCGAATTGCGACCTGGCGGTGGCGGCAGAGGACGCTCGCCTTGCCGTCTCGGGTATCAATGTAGGGTTATTCTGTTCGACGCCGGCGGTGCCCTTGAGCCGCAACCTGTTGCAGAAGCAGGCAATGCAGATGCTGCTCACCGGGGATTTCATCTCGGCGCGCGAGGCACAGGCTTGCGGCCTGGTCAACGAGGTGGTCGCGCCAGATGATCTCCATAGGGCGACGCAAGCGCTCGCTGCAAAGATTGCCGCCAAGTCCGGACACGCGATCAAACTCGGCAAGGAAATGTTTTACCGACAATTGCCGATGGACCTGGCCGATGCCTATGCCTACGCGAGCGAACGAATGGCCTGTAATATGGATTCTGACGATGCACGCGAGGGCATCGATGCATTCATACAGAAGCGCAAGCCCGAGTGGAAGAACAAGTAACGCCTGGCCATGTCGGACTCGCCGTACTCGACTGATCTCGACAAGAATGCCGCAAACTATGTGCCGCTCTCCCCGCTGACGTTCATCGAACGGGCCGCATCGGTTTACCCGGAGCGTTGCGCCCTGGTCTACAACGATACGCGCCGCAACTGGTTAGAAACGTATCGCCGCTGTCGCCGCCTGGCCGCTGCTCTTCAGAAACGGGGAGTAACCGCCGACGATACAGTGGCATTGTTGTTGCCCAACGTGCCGGCCATGTACGAGGCGAATTTCGCCATTCCGATGGCGGGCGCCGTGATCCATGCCCTCAACATTCGCCTGGATGCCGATTCGATCGCGTTTCAGCTCAGACACGGCGGCGCGCGAGTGTTGCTGACGGACCCTGAGTTTTCCGACACGGTAAGCGCGGCCCTTGGGCAACTCGACGATCCGCCGCTGGTTATCGATGTTGCCGATCCTGCCATCGGGGACGGTGAACTGATTGGTGACATCGAATACGAAGAGTTCCTCGCAACGGGCGATCCGGAATTCAGCTGGGCGTTACCGCGCGACGAGTGGCAGGCGATCGCGCTCGGTTACACGTCGGGCACTACCGGCAACCCGAAGGGCGTCGTTACGCATCATCGCGGCGCGTACCTGAACGCCGTCTCCAATATCCTCGCGTGGAACATGAACGCTCACCCGGTCTACCTCTGGACGCTGCCGATGTTTCACTGCAATGGCTGGTGCTTCCCGTGGACGATCGCGGCGTTGAACGGCACGAATGTCTGCCTGCGCAGTGTCAGCGACGTGGCGATCTTTGACGCGATCCGGCGCAACGGCGTGACACACCTCTGTGGCGCACCGATCGTGCTCAACCTGATGGCGAATGCCAGTGAGGAACTAAAACGGGGAATCGACAGGCGGGTCAACGTCATGACCGCTGCATCGCCGCCCCCACCATCGGTCCTCGAAGCGATGGCCCAGCTCAATTTCAACGTCACCCACACGTACGGACTGACAGAAGTTTATGGTCCTGCCGTGGTTTGTTCCTGGCACGAGGACTGGGATCAGCTGACCCCAGGTGAGCAGGCAAAACTCAAAGCGCGCCAGGGTGTGCGGTATCCGATGCTCGAAGAGCTCGTGGTGGCCGACCCGAAGTCGCTCGAGCCGGTTGACAGGGACGGCCAGACGATAGGCGAGATCATGTTCCGCGGCAACGTCGTGATGAAGGGCTACCTGAAAAATCCTGCCGCCACAGCCGAAGCCTTCGCGGGCGGCTATTTCCATTCCGGTGACCTGGCGGTCTGCCATCCCGACGGCTACGTCGAGATCAAGGACCGCTCCAAGGACGTGATCATCTCGGGCGGTGAGAATATCTCGAGCATCGAGGTGGAGGCGACGCTCTATCGTCATCCGGCCGTGCTCGAAGCCGCCGTTACGGCGATGCCGGATCAGAAATGGGGTGAAACTCCGTGCGCATTCATTGACCTGCGCGCCGGTGCCGAGGGAGTAACTGAGGAAGAGATTATCAACTTTTGTCGCGACAACATGGCGCGCTTCCAGGCGCCGCGGAAAGTCGTGTTCGGGCCGCTGCCGAAGACGTCGACGGGCAAGATCCGCAAATACGAATTGCGCGAGCGGGCGAGGAAATTATGACCGACAGCAACACCTTGCGGCGCATCCTGACGAACTATAAACGTGTTGCCATCGTCGGGCTATCGGCTGACTGGTCACGACCCAGCAACTTCGTCGCCAAGTACCTGCTAGAGCACGGATTCGAGGTCATCCCGGTCAATCCGAAATACGACGAGATACTGGGTCAAAGATGCTACCCGGATTTGACAGCAATCCCGCAACCGGTCGATATTGTCGACCTGTTTCAGCGAGCCGAGCGTGTCCCGCCATTCGTCGATGCCGCGATCGAAATCGGCGCCAGCGTCGTCTGGAAGCAGCTGGGCATCGTCCACGAAGAAGCGGCAAAGAAAGCGCGCAAGGCGGGGCTCGAAGTGGTGGTGGATCGCTGTATCAAGATCGAATATGCACGCCTGTTCGGCGGCCTCAGCACGGCCGGCGTCAATACCGGCGTGATCTCGGCCCGGCGACCCGTCGCGTTCAACCGCTGACAGGAGCAACCCATGGCAGACCGACAATTCGGCATCGAGACCCTGTGCCTGCATGCGGGTCAGATTCCCGATCCTGTAACCGGGGCGCGGGCAGTCCCCATCTACCAGACCACGTCGTATGTCTTCGACGATGCAGATCATGCCGCCAGCCTCTTTAACCTGCAGACGTTCGGCAATACCTACGTGCGCATGACCAACCCGACCACCGCGGTCTTCGAAGAGCGCATGGCGGCGCTCGAAAATGGCCGCGCGGCACTTGCCGTCAGCTCCGGCATGGCCGCTCAGATGACCGCAATCCTGACGCTGATGCAGCAGGGTGACGAACTGGTATCAGCAAAGACGCTCTACGGGGGCACGTACTCGCAATTCGACGTGACGTTTCGCAAGATGGGCATCGAAACGACGTTTGTCGATTCCGATGATCCGGAGAATTTTCGACGCGCTATCAATGGTAAAACCCGCGCACTTTACGCCGAGACCGTCGGCAACCCGACCAATAACGTCATCGATATTGAGGCTGTCGCCGCCATCGCGCACGATGCCGGCGTGCCGCTGATCATCGACAATACGTTTGCCTCCCCCTACCTGTGCAGGCCGATCGACTATGGCGCCGATATCGTCGTGCACTCGGCGACCAAGTTCATCGGCGGGCACGGCACCAGCATGGGCGGCGTCATGATCGAGTCGGGCAAGTTCGACTGGGGCAACGGTAACTTCCCGGGAATGATCGAACCTTCGGCGGGGTATCACGGCATTCGCTTCTACGAGACCTTCGGAGACTTCGGCTTCACGATGAAAGCCCGGTGCGAGACGTTACGCACGCTGGGTCAGGCGATGAGCCCGTTTAACGCATTCATGATGTTACAAGGGCTGGAAACGCTGCCGGTGCGAATGGACCGACACTGCGAAAACGCGCGCGGCGTGGCGGAGTTCCTGCGCAATCATCCGGCGGTGAGCTGGGTCAACTACGCGGGGCTCGCGGACCACAAGTACCGCACCGAGGTCGCGAAGTATCTGCCGAAGGGTGCGGGTTCGATTCTGACCTTCGGCGTCAAAGGCGGCAGTGCCGCAGGGCAGAAATTCATCAACAGCGCCCAGTTCATGAGCCATCTTGCCAATGTCGGCGATGCGCGCACACTGATTATCCATCCCGCCTCGACCACCCACCGCCAGCTCGATGAAGAACAGCAACTAGCCGCCGGGATAACCTCCGACATGGTGCGCATTTCGGTGGGGCTGGAAACGCTCGACGACATACTCTGGGATCTTGACCAGGCGCTGGGCACTGCGTCCTGACATGTGGATGGCGCAGCAACGCCGGGCTGGATTCGGACCCCGGAATACGCAACGACAAGGAGATAATGATGCACCGGCAGGATGACGATGTCGGGTTCGGCACCGAGATTCGTAAATCGCCCTTTTTTGCCGCAACGCTCAAGAGCGGTGCTCGAGCATTTTCGGTTTACAACCACATGTACATTCCCCGCAATTTCGGCGATCCGGTGGAAAACTACTGGAATCTCGTCAATGCCGCCATTCTTTGCGACGTTGCCGTTGAGCGCCAGGTCGAGATCACCGGACCGGATGCGGCTCGATTCGTACAAATGCTGACGCCGCGAAATCTGTCGAAATGCGAGGTTGGTCAGTGCAAATACGTCCTGATCACCAGCGATACCGGGGGCATTATCAACGACCCGGTCATGCTCCGGCTTGGCGAAAACCATTTCTGGCTATCCATCGCCGATAGCGATGTCCTGCTTTGGGCAAAGGGCGTCGCCGTCAATATCGATCTCAATGTAACAATCGAGGAGCCGGACGTGTCACCGCTGCAGCTGCAGGGGCCCAGGTCCCTTGAGATCATGCAGTCCGTGTTCGGCCAGGCAATACGCGAGCTTCGCTATTTTTGGTTTTATGAAACGGTGCTGGACGATATTCCCGTCGTCGTGTCGCGCACCGGCTGGTCGAATGAACTGGGTTACGAAATATTCCTGCGCGACGGTTCGCGCGGCGAGGAGTTATGGCAACGACTGATGGATGCGGGAGAACCATTCGGACTTCGTGCAGGCCATACCTCGACGATCCGGCGTGTCGAGGCCGGGATGCTCTCGTACCGGGCTGATATGGATATCAATACGAATCCCTACGAGCTGGGCCTCGGGCGACTCGTTGATCTTGACATGGAGGCACCGTTCGTCGGCAAGGCGGCACTCACGCGCATCAGGGCCGAAGGCGTTCGCCGACAGTTGGTCGGGCTGGAAATTTCGGGCGAGCCACTCAAAGCTCCCAACACCCGATTCTGGCCCCTGTTTGCCAAGGATAATCAAGTGGGAAAAGTCACATCGGCCGTGTACTCCCCAAGACTCGAACGCAATATTGCCCTCGCGATGGTAGCCGCCGATTGCGCCGCGATCGGCACCCAGTTGCGGCTATTCGATGCTCTCGAAGGCACCGCCGCCACGGTTGTCGAAAAACCGTTCATCGCCCCACGCACCAAGTCCCACAAATAGGCAACAACGGTTAGACCCGGCATCCGCACCGAGTATCCGATGCAATGACCGAGGCCGGAATACCGGCCGACAGACGCGCAAAACGCGAGTTGCCGAAGGCAACGGTCCACGCCCATACCCTCTCCCAAAAACGAAAGCGCCGCAAGGGGGCCTTTTTGTTTTTGGCGGTGCCGCCAGCCCGATGCGGAGGATGCTCCTCGGCATTCCGGCCCAGTCGCGCCGTCACGTAAGCCTCCTACAGGGAATGGCAGAACATAAATGTTCATGTTGTTTTCGCCGAATTGTTAGAATCGGATCAACCGGGCGCGCGCGATACTCCCAGGGTTACATTGTGATCGTCGATCGCGTCACGAGTGCGGGGCGGACAAATGCGTTTACGAGAAGGGGATGCGCTAATCGCTGTCGACGTGCAGCGAGACTTCTTGCCAGGCGGCAGCCTGGCGGTGCCGGATGGGCACGAGGTAGTGGCGGTTCTCAATGACTACATCAGTCGATTCCAGCAGGAAGGGCTTTGCGTCGTGGCGACCCGCGACTGGCATCCTCGCAATCACTGTTCCTTTGATGCGCAGGGCGGTACCTGGCCGCCTCATTGCGTACAGGACAGCGATGGCGCCGCGTTCGCGGACGAGCTCGAACTGTCCGAAGACGTCATCGTCATCTCGAAGGGGACTCGCAAAGATGCCGACGCGTACTCCGGCTTCGAAGACACCGACCTCGAGGCGCATTTGCGGCAACGCGGCGTGGAGCGATTGTTCATCGGTGGCCTCGCGACCGATTACTGTGTACTTGCAACCGTGACGGATGGACTCGAGGCCGGTTTCGATGTGGTACTGCTTCGCGACGCTGTACGCGCAGTCGGTGTGAAACCCACAGATGAGGCCGAGGCACTGGCGGCCATGCGCGAGGCGGGAGCGCGATCGATCAAACTTTCCTCACTGGAGGATGCCGATTAATCCCTCTCCGTCCTGGCGCGACCTGCATTGGCTCTCCGAACTGGGCAGCCCGCTGCTGACAGACCTCTACCAGCTGACGATGCTCAGAGCCTACCTTGCGCATGACATGCTGGCCGAGGCCGTATTCGAGTTCTATGTCAGGCGGCTGCCCGAGCAGCGAAACTTCCTCGTGGCCGCGGGTCTCGAGCAGCTGTTAGATGTGTTGGAAACGTTCAGCTTCTCGGATGCCGAGCTGAGCTGGCTCGAGGAACAGGGTATCGCCGACAACAATCTGCTGCGCTATTTGCGTGAGTTTCGCTTCGCTGGCGACGTCTATGCGGTTCCGGAGGGCACAGTCGTATTCGCCAACGAACCGCTCGTACGCGTCGTCGCGCCGCTACCGCAAGCTCAGCTTATCGAAAGTCGCCTCGTCAACCTGCTGAATTTCCAGACGCTGATAGCGACTAAGGCGGCACGATGCAGCATCGTTGCCAATGGCGAGCTCATGGTCGACTTCGGTATGCGGCGTGCTCATGGCGCCGAAGCGGCGGCGCTCGCGTCGCGAGCCGCATACGTTGGCGGATTTAATGGTACGGCAACCGTGCTCGCAGGTCGGCTTTTTGATATCCCGGTGTACGGAACAATGGCGCACTCGTTCGTGCAGGCCCACGACAACGAACGTCTGGCGTTCGAACATTTCGCGAACTCGCAGCCAGAAAACGTCGTTTTGCTTATCGACACCTACGATACGATCGCCGGCGCGCGAGAGGTCCTGGCGCTGCTGCCGCTGCTGCGCGAGTCCGGAATTGAGGTTCGGGCTGTGCGTCTCGACAGCGGTGATTTGATCGCCTTGTCACGGGAGGTCCGGGCCGTGTTCGACGCCGGTGGCGGCGCCGATATCCAGATTTTCGCCAGCGGCGGTCTCAATGAATACGAGATCGAGCGGATCATTGCCGCTCAAGCTCCCATCAACGGCTTCGGTGTCGGCACGGATCTCGACGTTTCGGCGGATGCGCCGAAGCTCGATTGCGCTTACAAGCTGCAAGAGTATGCGGGCCGTGCGAGACGCAAACGCTCCACGGGCAAAGCCACCTGGCCCGGCAGGAAACAGATATATCGTCACTGCCGCGAAGACGGAATTCTTGCCGGTGACACTGTCGGGCTCGATGCCGAAGAAACGCCGGGTGCAAGCCTGCTCAAGCCGATGATGTTGGGCGGGCGACGCGTCGCGAAACGGGAACCGCTGGATCAACTGCAGCAGCGCTGTCGTGAGTCAATGGAGAGGCTACCCACATCGCTCAAGTCACTCAGCGAGCCTGCAGACTACCCGGTTGATGTCTCCGTCGCCGTCCGTGCTCTCGCCGACGAGATAGATCGCGGCACAACCTGTTAAACCCTGATCAACTCGCTCTGCCCGACGAATTGTCGGCCACCCTAATGACCCCCAGAGCGGCCTGGCGGTCCGGGAATGGAATCGGCCGGGTCACGCGATCTCCGGAAAGGAAAAAGGCATTCGCGAGACTCTGGACGGAGACTGAACGAATGCCTGACTGTCTGGCGGAGAGGGTGGGATGGGCGCTACGCGCCGTCATTGGCGGCTACGCCGCTGCTTGACTCGAACAGGGTTCTCATCCTCGACCCCCTCGGCAAAAAAACAAAAAGGCCCATAAAGGGCCTTTTCATTTTCTGGCGGAGAGGGTGGGATCGACCGGCAGCTTCGCTGCCTCGCGCTGCGCGCGTCTGTCGCACGGCTGCGCCGTGCTCGGTTCGAAGCCATGGGTTCGAACTCCACGAATCTTGCGGTAACAAGAAAAGCCCCCTAGAGGGAGCTTTTCTTGTTACTGGCGGTGGGGTGAGTCTTGCGCGGAGGTTGCTCTCCGAGTTTTTGCCGCACTTTCCCGTACCGCCGATCCGCTCTTTACTCGCTCTCTTTGACGACGGGCTTCGCAGCGCAAACGACCGCCGCGCCTCAAATGCCAGCCAGTTCCGGTAATCATGAATTCATCAGGAGAAGTTTGGCTGGCGATCAGGCCGCCGTCGCCCGAGCCATGCAATCTGTATCCAGGTTGAAACGCACACGCGAGGGTCAAACATGGATATAACAAAGATACTGGTCTTCTTTTCACTATTGCTGGTTGGCACCATCGTCAACCATGCCCACGCGCAGGATTACTCGGCCTTGAGTGCACATATTCACTACTACGGTGGCGATGACGGCATTCCGGCCGGTGAGCCCGGGCGGTTCCGCGTGTCGATCAACAACGGCGGGCCTGACATCTCGCCTAACACCAGAGTCTGGCTTGCCTGGTTCAGGTCCGGCGTAATTAACACGACTGTCC
>CAMYMR010000030.1 GCA_947259285.1 uncultured Woeseiaceae bacterium
ATTTGGACTGGGATGACGATGATGACTGGGATACTTACCTGGATGACAGTAGTTTTGAATTCTCCGAGGATGTGAACCGACACTATTAAGAATCACGTCGCCTCAACATTGGTTTGGGGGGCACATCCGGCATAAACAACTGGAGAGCCGGAAAACCCGTCGGGGCGCCGCAAGGCGCCCCGATCGATGAAGAATCGTCTTGAGCGGAAGTGCCCATTGCTTTTGTACTGGCACAAGAGTAAATCTATATCAACTTGCCTCTCTATCGTCCCTTGGGATGCTTCGCCGTGATATGGCTCGCACCCACCCGCTAATAGTCAGGCCTTATTGAGGAAAGTTGATATGCCTGCGCGATTGTTTTCGTTTATTGGCGGTGAGACAGGCCGCTGGCGTATCACCGAAATGGAAGCGATAGTTGGAGAGCCGCTGCCTGCGGCGATACGTCTCGAAATCGCTTCTGGCTCAGAGATTCCATCCGATCCACATGCGTCCTGGGTTCTTCGCGGAATAACAAGCAATGAGCGGTATGTCGATCGCGAGGAAAGACGTCAAATCGTCGCCAAGCTACTCGATCTTGGGCGCCCGGATGCAACGTGCGCGGCGCTGATCCCCATTCGCAAGAACGAGGCCTGGTGGGCACTCACACAAGAGGAACGCCTGAGCATTTTCAAGGAGCAATCTCGCCACACCAAAATCGGACTGGAGCATTTTCCCACGCTGGCTAGAAGGCTCCATCACTGCCGTGATCTCTCGGAGAACGAACCGTTCGATTTCATCACTTGGTTCGAGTACGCGCCATCTGATGAGGTGAGGTTCAACAATCTCCTTGCTGCATTGCGTGCTATACCGGAGTGGCAGTATGTTGAACGAGAAGTGGACATCCGGCTCGAGCGTGATCAGGTCTAACCCTTCGTTGCAGCGCTGGTCCTTCGATCGCCGCTGAAATCGACCATTACGAATGACCGGAGTGGCTACGTTTGCGACCGTCACTGGAACCCGGGGAACGGCGCCTTCTGGCCGTAAGCTGCCAATGAAAATCGGGATTATTGGGCTTCTTGTGTGTCCGCTCCTGGTGAAAGCTGACATAGCGTAGTGACAAGGATCCGCTTACCGCCAGGAAGCTGACATTGAGCTATCATTAGCTTTCAGGGTCGCCCGTGACCTAAAGCCGGTAGCAGAAACTCTGTAGGACCTGCTGAACGCAGTTGGCCAAAGAGAGCAAGTTTGGACGACAATGAAAAGCGATCTAACCACGGAAGAAGTTATTCTCATCTGGGATGCGACCCTCGGTCAAATCAATGCGCAGTTTGAGCTTTGGTTAACGATTACATTTGCTGTCATCGTGGCATCTTATTTTGCGGGTCACCGACTACCCAAGTCGCTTCAATATCTTATTGCGACGCTTTACTCGCTGACATCAGTCCTACTGCTCCTGACGTTAATATCGGCCGCGAACCGCGCAGCGGGGTACGGTATTTTGGGTCTGCTTGCCGAAGATCCTAGCGTTTTCACTTGGCTGATAGCTCCGCTGCGAATCGGCGTTTGGATTCTCGGTACAATCACAACGGTGATATTCATTTTCAAAGCGAATTTGGCCGGCAACAAACTTCCAGATTCGGATAACTAGGCGGAATTCTGGACGGTCCGGTCTTGGCCGTTAGCCACCCGTCGTTTCATTGATTCTTCGTTGATTTGAGTGACCGCTTTCGGTGGGAGCCGACATTTGCTCAGAGACCGCCCGAAAATTGGTTCCCAAAGTTCCGTTAAGCGCGTAGGAGCAGACGTCGGGCTAGAATAACCGTAAATGGCCGCTAGTAAGATAGCGACGGGCCCAGATTTTTCAGACAACTCAAATTCTGTCAGATTGCGTTTTTCATGCTGCCGTAAGCTGCGCTACGAAATCTGCACGCCATTTACAACAGCGGAGGAGATTATCATGCGGATCAAGACTTGCTTTATTTTACTGGTAGCACTTTTCCCGAACCTTGACGATTCACATGCAGCGGATCCCGAGACCATCGCAATTATTGGCACCGGGGATATGGGTAATTCGCTGGGTCCGAAACTCGCCGAGATTGGCTACAGGGTGATCTATGGTAGTCGCAATCCGTCACGAGATTACATCGCAGACCTGGTAAAAAACACCGGCCCAGGCACAACAGCCGCGACGCAGTTAGAGGCGGCGCAAGCTGCCGGCATCGTGTTGTTGGCCGTGCCGTGGCCAGCGATGGAACGAGTCGCGCAGAACCTTGGAAGTCTGGATGGAAAGATCGTGATTGATGTGTCTTTTCCTTTCGAGCAGGGACCGGACGGATATCCCCAAAGCGCTGTTGAAACATCCAGCGCGGAGTTGATCCAGGGCTGGAATCCTGGTGCGAAAGTGGTTAAGTGGAGTTTGCCGACGGCCTATTATATTGATCAACCACTTGCTCTTGGACGGCGCCAACTAAATCTTATCGCCTCCGATGACCGCGTGAGCAAAGAGAAGGTCGCGAAGATCTCCGCCGCGATTGGACAGGTGCCTTTTGATGCTGGGCCGTTGCGAATGTCCAGAGCTATAGAAGCTCAGGTTCTGCTGTTCATGGTCCCACTGTATCAGAGGCGGACTGAGCACTGGGAGAATACCGCCAGCCTCTCCAGTTACTGGTCTTGCTTCTGGCAAGAGGACTGGTCTGAGCCTGTTAATGACGCCGGCGAACTTGCGAAATTTCCAACTGTTCAGTCACAACCAACGCCTTGTTCCGAATTCCCTCCGGATCGATGATCCATGGTGTCTGCTCCTGGCCGTCAGCCAGGGTATTTAGATCGCGAATCGCGCCCTAAAGATAGGGGGTCTCGTCGAGGTCGAGCTCCGCCTCTTCGCGAGCATTCGAGGGCAGTTTGGCCATTGCCTCTCGCAGCATCTCAACGTGCTCGGTCTCTTCGTCCCGAAGCTCGGTGAACAGTTCCCGGACCTCGGGATCGGTAATACCGGGCAAGGCCATGTCATAGAAATCGTAGGCTTTTTTCTCGGCAGCGAGCCCGATCTCGAACGCCTGGACAGTGGACATGCCGCGGCGCGGCGACCCCATCTCCGGGGCCTCCACATCATAAAGGTCGTCCAGCGTCAGCCGTGAGGGGGCGTCACCGAACAGAGTCTTACGTCGGGCCTCCAGTTCCTGGCCGTGCTTGGCCTCGTTCTCGGCCATCGTGGCGAAGAAGGCGCCGGCATCGTAGCCGCCGGTGCGACCGAGCTGCGTCGCGAACATCTGGTAGCGGTGGCACGCCTCCATCTCGATCAGCTTCGCGAGGTCGAGAGCGTCCATGAGGCTGAGTTTGGTCAGGTCAAGACGGGTGGACATTGAATCGACTCCTGGTTCGAGTTTGACGTGCCGAAGCGGCCATCGTGCGCGCCTCAAGTGATCAACATTTATCGAGTGCCGACTAAGGCTCTTACGGCAGTGTGATGATACCACTGCCGAACGGTTTCGAGTGACATTGCACTGGCCTTTTCAGACAAACTTTGCCTGGCGAGCAACATGGACGCGCTTGTTATCTGTCAATCGGCGACGGCGTAGCCCCAGATGTCAAGTCAGCGTTCCGTTGGTGACATCGTACCGTGTGTCCTGTTCGCTCTTTGACGGCGACCAGCCTGCCGTGCCGGACGGTTGGCGACAAAAAAACTTGACCGACCGCTCCTGTTCGTGTGTTGTTGGTGGATTCTTAGATCTTGTCGATCGTTCGACAACAACAATAAGGGGATACGACATGCCGATCCAGGCGTTCAACAGCGTTAGCGATGGTCTCGATTCAGGCACCCGGGATCGCGGTCATTTCATCGCAAATCTCGATATCGATGACGACAAACTCTGGGTGCCCTACGCGGACGGCGTATGGTTTCAGCCGTGCTGCTTCAATGTGACCTCGGGAGGTTTCAGCGTGCTCCTGAAGGGACTGCCTGGTGCACAACTCGGTGTTCATTATCACGTTGGCACTGTGCGTGGTTACACGCTGCAGGGTCACTGGCGGTACCTGGAGCACGACTGGGTAGCAAAGCCTGGAACGTTCATTTACGAACCCGCCGGTGAGGCGCACACGTTGGTTGTAGCCGATGATTCGCCCGAACCGGCTCTCATCATGTTCATTGTCGAGGGCGGACTGATTTATCTGGACAACCCGGTCGACGGTGGATTCGCTGCGTACGAGGATGGATTTTCGATACTCGAGGTATGCCGCGACTACTATCGAGATGCGGGTCTCGATGTGAAGCAGCTCGATGCGCTGATTCGATAAAGCCGCGGGCGTTTGCGGAGAGCTTAGCGGGCCGGCCGACAGGCGCGCCTGGCTGATCTGTACTACACTACCCGCGCACTAAAACAACAACGAAAAGGGAGATCACAATGAAAAAGCTAATTCCCGCGACATTTGTCGCGCTCGTCGCCTTTTGCTTTAGCGGTATCGCCATGGCTGACAGCATCGCCGAATCGTGGACCTGTAAAGTCAAGGAAGGCAAGACGATAGAAGACGTACAGGCCAAGAACAGCGAATGGCTGAAGTGGATCAACGATAACGTCGAAGGCGGCGGAATCACGAGCAGTATCGGCACCGCCGTTGTTGGCAATACGCAGAGCTTCATCTTCGTCGATACGTACCCGAACCTGGCCACATGGGCGGCTGCGAAGGACGCATTGGACAGCGAGGCGGGGGATGCGCTCGACGAACTCTTTGAGGATGTCTCTGATTGTAGTGAAAACCGTCTGTGGAAAATCGAGGACACGAAATAAAGAAGTAATTGCTTGATCCAAAGTCCAGGGAGGCGGTCGGTGTGTTCAGCGTCTGCCGCGCGTTTTACTACGTCTGATGATTGACGCTCGATAGTCTCCCTTGGGCCGAAACAATCCTGACGATCGGTGAATGACTTGCAGTAGGCTCGATCATGAACAGCCATTGCGGCTCACGGCTGAGCGGCCGTGCCGGTCCGGTGCTGGAATTTCGTTAGCCAGACACGTTAGATAGACCGGCACGATGGTCAAAGACCGCGATGCGGGCTCTGGAACAAAGATGGTGCAGCCGATGGAGCAGAATATCCCCCAAGAATTGGTCGAGGCGGCCCGTGGATACGAAAGCCTCTTCGTCCCCGCCTTGTTTGAACAGTGGACAAAACACCTCATCGACGGCGCTGGTGTCGCGGGAGGAAACGCGGTACTGGATATTGCTTGCGGCACCGGCGTCCTTGCCCGAGAAGCGCTGTCGCGCGCCGGACCGGGCGGCCAGGTCGTCGGTGTTGATCCGGCACCCGGCATGCTCGCAGCAGCGAACGAAATCGAACCTCAGATCGACTGGGTGCTCTGTGGTGCGGAAGACCTGGAGCTGGGTGACGAAAGGTTTGATTGCGTAATTTCGCAATTCGGAATGATGTTTTTTCAGGATCGTCAGAGAGCGGCCAATGAAATGTTGCGCGTCCTGAAGCCGGGCGGATCGTTGGCGATCGCCGTTTGGAACTCTGTGGAGAATAATCCAGCCTACGCAGACATTATTGACGTTCTGCAGGAGCAGGTCGGGACCGCGGCGGCAGATGCTCTGCGACTGCCTTACAGCCTTGGAAATACTGACGAGGTCACTGCCGTGCTGGTCAATAGCGGCTTTGAGGGTATCGGTGTCGAGACGAAGGTCGAGCATGCACGGTTTCCCAGTTCACGTCACATGGTCGAGGCGGAGCTTCGTGGATGGCTGCCGCTTTTTGATATTTTTCTGAGTGACGACGAGATCAATGACGTTCTTGTGGAATCAGACAAAACGCTGTCCAAGTACGCGAGCACGACGGGGGAAGCGATATTTCCGACGTGTGCCCATATCTTTACCGCGCGAAAAAATTGACGCGAGCGAATTGGGCTCACAGTCCTAAAGCGTCATCCCGAGACATTCGCACCGCCTGGGTCGCCTCTAGTAGTGGCGGTTAGCTCTTACGATCGAGACCTTAACGACGTGGAACCAGGTCGAGCGAAAAGTCCTTTAGGGACGCCAAGACTACATCCGCCACCGCGAATCCGGGATCAAGCGCGTCTTCCGGGGCCGGTACGGCAACGACCGTCGCACCTGCCGCCTTTGCCGCCTGGACGCCCAACACTGAGTCCTCGAAGGCGACGCAATCCTGTGCGTCCGCTTCGAGTAGTGACATCGTCGTTCTGTAAACTGCGGGATTCGGTTTGCCGGCGATCTCGTGCTCCGCGGAGTGCAGCACGGAGAAGTAACGGTCAATCGCAAATTTCTCGACGACAGTCTTGATGAGATGCAGCGGCGATGACGAAGCGATAGCGAGCCTGGCATCCTGCGCGTACAAATCCGCAATCGTGTCTCGTGCACCTTCCATCAGCGAGCCGTGCTCGATGATCAGGCGTTGAACAGCATCCAGGACCTGCTCTGCGACTTGCTCGCGGCTCGGCCCGTTCCAAGGGGCCTGCCTGTGCCAGTAGCGGACAACTTCATCAATACGCAAGCCCATAGTCCGGCGACACAAGTCTTCGGTAAGGCGTATGCCGAGCGACCCGAATACGGCGATCTCAGCCTCCCGCCAAAGCGGTTCCGAGTCAATCAAGAGTCCATCCATGTCAAAAATAGCCGTTCGCATGGTCCTACCGGAACGAAGGTTCAGAGGCACAGAGCCATCCTAGCAATATCGGATGAGCGTCGACGGTGGCCGATAGTGTACGGCCGATACGGACACCGACGAAACAAGCCCTCGTAAACATAAACCTCGGTTCGACCCCGATTTTGGTGGTTCGCTCGAGGGCGGGATGCTTACGGAATGAGAAATTCAGAAAGCTCGCGCCGCATGGTCGGTTCGACTTTGGGTCCATAACCAAAGCGCATCAAGAGCTGCGGCACACCGCGACAGTGCAATACATTGCGCAGACGAGGTCTCAGTTCGCGAATCTCCAGGGGAGGATTAAGGAAGGATGCGGTAGCGCCCGCCGCCGTCAGCGTCAATAACAATCGGGACAGAGCACGACCGGTCGTCAGCCAGTCCATCACGACGTCGGTCGGTGTGGAGACGACGGCCAATGTTGGCGAACCTTCACAGATCTCTTCTTTAGTTGCCGCGGCGACACCGTCGCCGGCGTCGAAGGTTCTGACGACGAGTGAGCCGCGAGGAGACATGACCTCCGCCATGCTCAATCCCTGCCGCGACATGCCATCCCTGCTTGTGTCACGCCGAGCATGGACCCACGACGCAAGTTCCCTGCGAAACCTCAGGCTGGATAACTGCATGCGATCGGCACGAGTGATAAGCCGCGCTATATCGCCGCGCCGAGCCGAGTCTTTAATCAGCGTCAGTTCGATTCCGTAGCTCTCGGCGATCTCCATACATTGATCGGACACGTCTTTCGGTAACGCTTTTGGCAGGAACCTGGCCCGGGTCGTCCGGCGTTCGGGAATGGCAGCAAACATTGCTTCTTCGGCGGAGCTTGGTACCGCATAGCCATCCAATCGAACGCGGGCCAGTAAATCATCGTTACTCGGGTCGGGGCACAGGTCGACGCTCACCTCCTGGCCGATGTTGCGGGCCGCGAGGATCAGATGGTCCAGCGCTGCCCCGCAGGAAATGGTCATGGCACGGTCATGCGGATCTACAACGGGAAGGCCGCGCGTCCGATCTGCAATGAGCTCGAGGCTGCCGTCACAAATACGAAACAACCAGGGCTGCGAGTTGTGTTCCGATGGCGCGAAGATCGCGTATTGCAGGAGGTGAGTGAAGAGGTCGTTTAGTCCAGCCGTGTCGGAAACTCGGCTCGAGGACATTGCGCTGGTGGCAGTCATGGCACGCTCCGGCGATAGCTCTAAAAAATCTTTCGTGGCGACCTTTTTTTATTGCTATTGGAGCTAATCGTAAACCGTTTGTGTTTCAACTTAAAGAAAAAGTATCGAAGGCTGTCCGCCGGGCGATCGGTCAGGTGCGTTCCGACAGCGGCCTGAATTCATTATTGGGCCCGGGCGTAAGATAGACGATCTGGCTGGGCTCGATGATATCGACTCGATGCCACATGCCCTTCGGCACAACCAGACCACCACCAGGTTGCACTTCGACATCTTCCACGGGGTCGTCCAGGAATACCACTTTGATCCGGCCCGATATCAGGTAGAGGACCTCGTCGCCGTCGGGGTGCATTTCCCCGCCGTGCGGCGAGTTTTCAGTCATCGCGGCCACGCCAAACGTGGCGCCATCGACCGGAACCGGCGGATCGGGCCTGTCGGGTACCAGCGATGCCAGGAAGTCACGGCTCAGACCCACGGAGAATGACGCCGGATCAAATGTGATGGGCTTTTTCATCGCGAAACCCCCGGTATTTTTCTAGAGTTCGACGATCAGTCCCTGATCAGCGGCGAGGCGTCCTTCGCATACGTCTTTGTAGATATCGGCCAGTCCGTCAAGTCCATTAATTTTCTTCAGTTTCAACCAACCGCGACTCTTCAACGCGGTCTCCTGCATGAAGCTCGAGGTCCTCTCGGCGAAGCCTTCCGGACCCCATTCCTGCATTCGTTTCTGAATATGCGTTGGCGCAAAGAAAAACTCGCTGCGCTCGGTGATTATGCCGCCACCGGGCTCGCTTTCCTCCCAATGTGTCAGCCCAACGTTAATACAGCGCTTCATATTGTCGCCGAGAAGAGTATGCAGGCGTCCGAGCACTTCGCCGTTCCCCGACATGTCGACAATGGCCGTCGGCAGGCGCGCATCTATTTCCACCAACGATTCATAGCTGACGCTTTCATCATAAAGGCCGAGCCGCTTCACAAATTCCAGGTTGCGCTGCGAGGTAATCGCGACCGTTCGCGGCGCGCTATCGTCGTCATCCAAAGCGTATGCCAGGCCGATGCTGGTCTTGCTCGACGCGCTGACCACGATGACCTGCTCCGCCCCATACCAGCCGTTGTCCTTGAGTGCGTCCCAGAGACAGAACGAGGTTATGTGCAACGGCCAGAGCAACATGCGCTCGTTGTCGTTGGCGGGGTCGTAGCCCGGTTCGGCCCTGACGCGATAGTAGGTGTTATAGCCGGCGGGTAATTTGGCTCGGTGCAAGGCGCCGTCGACAAGCCGATATTCGGCAACGTGGGCCGGCATCATGTCCAGGTGGGTGGCTGGCGGGAAATATCCGAACAGGCGCTCGCCGACAGGCACATCGGTACAGTTCGATTCTGTCACCTCGGCGAATCCCCAGACCGGGATAATCCCCCAGCCATCCGCATCATCCCCGCTTGCCGGGAAGAACTGCCAGTAACCGAGTTGGTCGCCGGCCACGGCATAGGTGACGTTGTTGGCCGTGAACGAAAATCGCTCGACTTTAACGCGTATCGCCCCGTCAGCCAGGCTGTCATTGTCTGCGCCCGAAGCGGCCGTCTCGAACAAGCGACTCTTCTCGATGTCGTCTCTACGGACCTGGAATTCGCGAATCAAGATGACTCCTGCACTTGCGCCGCTGGACTGGATGACGCGTGCACCGCATCGACGGGCTTGCCGAGGAATCGATGAATTGTGACCAGCACGACCACGCAGATAGGTAGCAGGACATACCAGGGTACCCCGAAGCCCGCTGGCAAGACGCCAAGACTCACGGCGACGACACCGCCGATGAAAGCATACGGCAGCTGTGTTCGTACGTGGTCCATATGATCACAACCGGTCGCGAGTGAGGACAGGACCGTGGTGTCGGAAATAGGCGAGCAGTGGTCGGCCCAGACGGCGCCAGTCAATACGCAGGCGATGGAGGAGTACAGGATATGCATATGCTCGGCGTCGGCAACGCCGTTGACCTGCAGCACCGCCCAACACAGCGGAATAACCAGCGGCATGAGGATAGCCATGACCCCCCAACTGGAACCGGTCGCAAAGGCGGTGGCACCGGCCAGCAGGAAGACGATTGCAGGCAACGCGTACGGCGACAGCGAATCGCCCAGCACGGTGATCAAATACGGCGCCGTCTGCAAGACGTCCGCGACGTCCGCAATTGCCCAGGCAAGAACCAGCAGCACGAGGCCCGTCATCATGAAGCGTGCGCCCGCGAGCCAGGCGTCGATCGTCTCATCCAGCGTCAACAGGCGCTGGCCCAGCGTCAGGGCCGCCGCCATCAGGCAGCCCAGTAAGGATGCCCAGATCAAGACACCGTAGGGGTCCGCGCTGCCGATAATGTCGGTAATGGTGTCGCCTTCGCCACTGATGAACAGTCCGAAGATCACGGTCAACACCATGGTTACGATGGGCAGCACGGCGTTCATCGCACGACAGGGGATACCGGTCTTATGATAGAACTCGTCGCCGGACGTATCGGTGCTTACCGTCGACTTCTTTCGTTTGACCTCACCGGTTTGTCTTGCCCGGACTTCGGCTTTGTACATCGCGCCGAAGTCCTTGCCCGTATAGATGACCAGGAACACGAAGAAGATCGCGAGGAACGGATAGAAGCTGTACGGAATCGAGTTCAGAAAGAGTACGTAAGGTGTTTGCTCAATGCCGTCTAGACTCTTGACCGCGGCATCGATCAGACCAAGCTGAAAGCCGATCCATGTCGTGATCACCGCGATCGTCGATACGGGTGCCGCCGTCGAATCGACCAGGTAAGCCAGCTTCTCGCGAGAGATGTGCAGCCTGTCACTCATCGGGCGCGTTGCGTTGCCGACGATCATCGTATTCGCGTAGTCGTCGAAGAAAATCGAGAGTCCCAACAGTGCGACCACGCCCTGACCGCGTCGTGGCGACCGGGCAAACGGCATGATGCGATCGACGATGCCAACCATGCCTCCGTTCCGAGAGATCACGCCAACCATGCCGCCGATCAGGAACGTGAACATCATGATCGCCATATGATCGGGATCGATTGCGGCATTCAGTACGTACACCGTCACGGTCTCGAAAAAACCGGCAATCGCACCGTAGCCAGTCAGGCCGTTGACCGCCCAGGCGCCCACCACCAGGCCGACGAATAGTGCCGGTATCACCGAACGCAACAGGAATGCGAGCAAGATCGCGACGACGGGCGGCAGTACTGATACCGCCGCGGGTATCACCGGCAAAACCTTTTCGGAGACGCGCGCGCCGTCCTGCATTACCTCGAGGCGGACGTCGTCGGTTTCGGCAACTTCAACGTCGGTGGCTGCGAGGCTGGGCCCCGTGCCGGCCACGACGACTTTGCCGTTCAGGAGGAGTTTGGCACGACGATCGGCAGCGAGGCCCTCCACCGATACGTCGAAGCTCACGTTCGTCAGAAGCACCTGAGGGGCCTCGATCGTGACGACATCTTCGGCCATTGCAAGCGCGGCCACGAAAAGGAAGGGCAGGCATGCGATGATGCCCGCGAGACGTGCGGTCGTTGTTAGGCGATTCAGAGTCTTCCCCTTTTTATTTTTTTGTCGAGCGTCTGACGCTCGCGCCCCATCATATCAGTTCGTTTCGACGATCTTTCCTTGCTGCTCGGCGCGCGCCGCAAATTCTTCCTGCCAGCGCGACCGATGCGTTGCCGGAGCAATTTGCACAGCGGTCACCTTGTATTCCGGGCAGTCCGTCGCCCAGTCGCCGTACTCCGTAGTCACGACGTTAGCGCCCGTTTCGGGGTTATGGAACGTCGTATACACGACGCCCGGCTTGACGCGAGTCGTGATCCTGGCGCGCAGCGTGATGTCGCCCTTGCGGCTGGCGAGTGCGACGAGTTCGCCGTCGCGTATGCCGCGGGTCTCCGCATCGTGTGGATGAATCTCGAGCAGGTCCTCTCCGTACCAGACGTTGTTCGCCGTGCGTCGGGTCTGGGCACCGACGTTGTATTGCGACAGGATTCTTCCCGTTGTGAGCAACAGTGGAAACTTGCGATTCGTCCGTTCTTCCGTTGGCACATAGTCGGTCTCGACGAACAGGCCCTTGCCGCGCACGAACTGATCGATGTGCATGACGGGCGTGCCCATCGGCGCGTCATCATTGCACGGCCACTGCACGCTGCCGACCTCATCGAGGAAGCTGAAGCTCACGTTCCGGAACGTCGGCGTGAGTTCGGCGATCTCGTCCATGATCTGTGCCGAATCGTCGTAGTGCATCGGGTAGCCCATCGCCTGAGCGAGTTCCTGGGTGATGCGCCACTCGTCCTTGCCCTGCTGCGGCGGCATGACGGGTCGCACGCGGTTGATGCGGCGCTCGGCGTTGATAAACGTGCCGTCCTTTTCGAGGAACGACGTACCCGGCAGAAACACGTGCGCAAACTTGGCGGTTTCGTTGAGGAACAGATCCTGTACGACCACGCACTCCATGTTGCCTAACGCGGCTTCCACATGGTGCGTATCCGGGTCCGACTGCGCGAGGTCTTCGCCCTGGATGTACATGCCTTTGAATTCGCCTGCGCATGCGGCGTCGAACATGTTCGGAATGCGAAAACCCGGCTCCGGGTCGATCGTCACGCCCCAGTGTTTCTCGAATTGCTGGCGCACTGCGTCTTCACCCACGGGCCGATAGCCGGCCAGCTCGTGCGGGAATGAGCCCATATCGCAGGAGCCCTGCACGTTGTTTTGGCCGCGCAGCGGGTTTACGCCGACGCCCGAGCGACCGAGGTTGCCGGTTGCCATTGCGAGATTTGCCATGCCCATGACCATCGTCGAACCCTGGCTGTGCTCGGTAACGCCAAGGCCGTAGTAAATAGCGCCGTTTTTCGCCGTGCCGTACAGGCGCGCCGCCTTGCGAATGGTCTCTGCGTCGACGCCTGAGCATTTTGCGACCTCTTCGGGCGAATTTTCGTGCCGGACGATCATCGCCTTCCATGCATCGAACGACTCCATGTCGCAGCGCTCACGCACGTAGTCCTCGTCAACCATTCCCTCCGTGACGACGACATGGGCGAGCGCGTTGATGACCGGTACGTTGGTGCCCGGCAGCAGTGGCAGGTGATGTGTCGCTTCAATGTGCGGCGAGCGAACCAGTCCGATCTGCCTCGGGTCGACCACAACCAGCTTGGCGCCCTGGCGCAGGCGTCGTTTCATCTGTGACGCGAACACCGGATGTGCGACGGTCGGATTGGCGCCAATTACCACGATGACGTCGGCATCCATGACGCTGTCGAAAGGCTGTGTTCCCGCCGACGTACCAAGGGTGGTCTTTAATCCATATCCGGTAGGCGAGTGGCATACACGTGCGCAGGTATCGACATTGTTATTCGCAAACGCGGCACGGACGAGTTTTTGCACGACAAACACCTCTTCGTTCGTGCAACGTGACGAGGTAATGCCGCCGATCGATTTGCGGCCGTGCGCCTTCTGGATTGCCGTGAAGCGGCTGGCCGCGTAGCCGATCGCCTCTTCCCAGCTGACCTTGCGCCAGGGGTCAGACGTGTTCTCGCGAATCATCGGCTGCAAGACGCGCTCGCGATGCGACGCGTATCCCCAGGCGAAACGGCCTTTCACACAGCTGTGGCCGTGATTGGCCTGGCCGTCTTTATAAGGCGTCATTCGAACCACCTGGTCGCCCTTCATTTCCGCCTGGAATGAACAGCCAACGCCGCAATAGGCACAGGTCGTGACGACGGCATGGTCGGGCTGGCCGTGCTCGACGATGCTCTTTTCCATTAGCGTTGCGGTTGGACAAGCTTGTACGCAGGCGCCGCAGGAAACGCACTCCGAGTCGAGAAAACTCTCGCTCATTCCAGCCGAGACTTTGGACTTGAAGCCACGGCCTTCGATCGTCAGTGCGAAGGTGCCCTGGACTTCGTCACAGGCCCGTACGCAGCGTGAGCATACGATGCACTTGGAAGCGTCGAACTGGAAATAGGGGTTGCTGGCGTCGACCGGCGCATCCAGATGATTCTCGCCATCGAAGCCATAGCGTACGTCTCGCAGACCGACCGCGCCGGCCATATCCTGTAACTCGCAGTCGCCGTTCGCCGAGCATGTCAGGCAGTCCAGCGGGTGGTCGGAAATGTAAAGCTCCATGACATTGCGGCGGATTTTCGAAAGCGCGTCGGTCTGCGTGCGAATCTTCATGCCCGGCTCAACCGGCGTTGTGCACGAAGCCGGGTAACCCTGACGACCCTCGATCTCAACCAAACAAAGCCGGCAGGAGCCAAACGGTTTAAGGTTGTCGGTCGAGCAAAGCTTCGGAATATCGACGCCCGATTCGCGAGCTGCCCGCAGGATGGTGGAGCCTGCTTTGACAGTCGCCGGCAGGCCATCGATCTCGACTTTCACGGTCTCCGAGTGGTCGCTCGCGGGCGTGCCCAGGTCAATCTGTCTCGTCTTGTTCATCGATCATCTCCGGAAGATGCAAAGTCTTCTGCGAAGTGCTTAAGAACACTCCTGACGGGGTAGGGGGTCATTCCTCCCATCGCACAAAGCGACGCCGCTTCCATCGTGTCACACAGTTCGAGCAGTAAATCATAATTTTCCTCGCGGTCGACGCCGGCAATCATGCGATCGATTACCTCGACGCCGCGGGTCGAGCCTATTCTACAGGGTGTGCATTTGCCACAGGACTCGATCGCACAGAACTCCATGGCAAAACGGGCCTGCTCGGCCATATTCGTCGTCTCGTCGAAAACGACGATGCCACCGTGCCCGATCATCGCGCCGATCTCGCCAAACGCCTCGTAATCCAGCGTTATGTCAAGTTGCTCCTCGGAAAGGTAAGCACCCAGAGGCCCCCCCACCTGAACGGCCTTCACAGGTCGACCACTTGCCGTCCCGCCGCCCCAGTCGTCGATGAGCTCGCGCAGCGTGAGACCGAAGTGTTTCTCGACCAGCCCACCCCGGCGGATATTGCCGGCAAGCTGAAAGGCGAGCGTTCCCTTCGAGCGGTTGACGCCCATCTGCGCGTATCGCTCGCCGCCGAGATTCACGATGTTCGGCACCGAGCCGAGCGTGACGACGTTATTCACCACCGTCGGTTTGCCGAAAAGACCCTCGTGCGCGGGTAGCGGCGGTTTGTAACGAACGATGCCTTTCTTGCCTTCCAGGCTCTCGAGCATCGCCGTTTCTTCGCCGCAAACGTAGGAACCGGCCCCGAGGTGCAGCTCGATATCGAAATCGAAACCACTGCCCTGGATATTGTTGCCGAGCCAGCCAGCATCTCGCGCGACATCGATCGCCCTCGAAAGGACGGACAAGGTTAACGGGTACTCCGATCGCAGGTAGATGTAGCCCTTGCTCGCGCCGACCGCGAAGCCGGCTATGGCCATGCTTTCGATGAGCCCCAGCGGATCGCCCTCCATAAGCATCCGGTCCGAGAACGTGCCGCTGTCGCCCTCGTCCGCGTTGCATGCGATGTACTTTTGATCCGCCGCCGTATCCGCGACGGTTCGCCACTTGATACCCGTCGGGAACCCCGCCCCGCCGCGGCCACGCAGCCCGGATTTGGTTACCGCGTCGACGACGGACTCCGGTCCGTCCGCAAACGCTTTCTCCAGTGCGTTGAAGCCCTGGTGCCGGCGAAAATCGTCGAGCGACAGCGGATCGGTCAGCCCGCAGCGCCAGAACGTCCAGCGGTCCTGTTCGATGAGATAAGGGATCTCGTTGACTGGCCCGAGACGTCTTTCGTGTTCGCCGCCTTGGACAAGGCCTGCCGCGAAAAGCGGCCCTACGTCTGACGGCGACACGTTGCCGTAGGCAATGCGCGTTCCGTCGACCTCGACCTCCACCAGCGGCTCCAGCCAGCTCGCGCCCCAGGAGCCGTTTCGAATCAACGCGATTCGAGCGCCGGTTCGCTTGGCCTCGCGCGCGATCTCGATCGCGACCTCGTCCGCGCCGACGGAAATGGCTGAGGTCTCGCGCGGCACATAAATCCGGGTGACCGACATCAGGCGCCTTCCTTCAGTCCGGTAACAAGCTCGTCGAAACGGCCCGTCGTGACGCGTCCATGCGTTTTGCCGTCGATCATCACGGCGGGTGCGCAGGCACAGTTCCCCAGGCAGTAGACCGGCTCGAGCGTGACGTCCTCGCTGGTTCCGTGTATGTCCGTGCCGAGCGACTGGCAAGCGTGGTCGGTAAGTGCGCGACTGCCCATCGCCTGACAGGCTTCCGCCTGACAGATCTTCACGACGTGGTTGCCCGGCGGTTCCGTCCGAAAGTCATGGTAGTAGTTGACGACGCCGTACACGTCGGCGCGTGACAGGTTCAGCTCGTCCGCCAGCTGACGGATGGTTTGTTCAGGGATCCAGCCATGGCGCATAACGATGGCCTGCAGTATCTGCACGAGCATCTCCGCTTTCGCGCCGTATTGCCGGACATACTGGCTGGTCGTCTCTTTATCGATGCCTTGTCGTGCCATCAGCTTACTCGTTCCGGAGCTGCATAAATATTGAAGGTGTCGCCACGCAGGAAACCCACCAGCGTTACATTGAACTCCTGCGCGAGATCCACCGCAAGGCTTGATGGCGCGCTGATCGCAGCAAGCAGCGGCATGCCGGCCATGACGGCCTTCTGCATTAGCTCGAAACTCGCTCTGCCAGAGACCAGCAGGCCGAACTCGCTTGCCGGAATCATGTTGCGAGACAGCAGCGCTCCGACGACCTTATCGACTGCGTTATGGCGACCGACGTCCTCATGAACGACGATGAGATCCCCTGACGCATCGAAAGCGGCGGCGGCGTGCAAACCGCCAGTTGCATCGAACACTTGTTGTTCGGCTCGCAGCCTTTCGGGCAGCGCGGTCAGCACTTCACGACCGAACCGCAGGCCGGCGGCGGCTGTTTCCTTCGCCCCGAGCACGCGTAAAGCATCAAGCGATGCTTTGCCGCAGACCCCGCAGCTGGAGGTGGTATAGAAGTGCCGCTCCAGTCGATCGAGATCCACCTGCACGCCAGACTCCAGTTCGACGCGTATCACATTATGATTGCCACTGTCCGGAGCGGGAGATCCGCAGGGCTTGACCAGCGCGATATCGGCGTTGCCGCGGATGATGGCCTCGGTAAACAAGAAGCCCGTCGCAAGTTCGGCGTCGTTACCCGGTGTTCGCATCGTGATGGAGACGCTCTTCTCCGTACGTCCTTCGGGCGTCTCGAAGCCGAGGCGAATTTCCAGCGGTTCCTCCACCGCGAGTTCGTCTCGACGCGACCGCCGCGCCGCGCCGCGGATCTCGCTGATCGTGGTCGGGAGACTGTTACTCGACATTCGGCACTGCCTCGGGCGTGGCAGGTCAGTATATCGTAGCGCTGCGGCCTGCAGGCCGTAATGAGAATCGTTCTCAAAAATCGTTCAAAATCATAGGTCTATCCTGTTTTGCCGCCGTTCAGGTTGATGCTATAAACTGCGCCCCGACCAACCCGTTGGGTGTAGACTTAGTCCAGCCGGACGAGCCGGCTACAACCGCCGTTTAAGGAGAGTCCTTTGAGCAAGATCGCACGCCGTAAGTTTATCCAGCTGTCAGCCGCCGCCGCCACTGGCTGTTTTGTTCAGGCCGGTCGCGAGGTACGCGCCGATGATTTACCGCACCTGTCACCGGACGATCCAATGGCAGCTGCCATGAAATACACGCACGATGCGTCATCGGTCGATCCCGCTACTCGAAACAATCCCGCAGCGGAACAGAACTGCGCCAACTGCGCGCTGATACAGGGCAACGATGGTGACGAATGGCGCCCCTGCCAGATTTTTCCGGGAAAGGCCGTCGCCGCCAACGGTTGGTGCTCGGTCTGGGCGCCTAAAGCCTGATTGCAGCGCTAACGAGCTGAAAAGAGACGCCGGCTTTCGAGCCGGCGTTTTCATTTGTACAATGCGCGATAGCGGGCAGCGTGTTTGCCAGTGATCACTAATGGAGAACGGCCTTGTTTGAAACACTGCAGCCCGTCCAGCCCGACGCCATCCTCGGTCTGATAACCGAGCACCGGAACGATCCCAGAGACCAGAAGGTCGACCTCGGCGTCGGTGTGTTTCGTACGGCCGAGGGCGAGACGCCGGTGCTCGACGTCGTCAAGGCAGCCGAGCAGCGCCTGGTCGATACCCAGGACAGCAAAGCCTATATCGGAACGGCGGGGGATCCCGACTTCAACGCGGCGATGCAGGAGCTCACGTTCGGGAGCGCGATCGATGCGGATCGCACGATAACCATACAGGCACCGGGCGGCTCCGGGTCTTTGCGCGTTGCGGCCAGCCTGATTCTGAGGGCGCGACCGGAAGCAACGGTTTGGGCCAGCGAGCCGACCTGGGCCAATCACTTTCCGCTGCTCGGCGGCGCCGGTTTGACGCTCAAGTCCTATCCCTATTACGACACCAAGAACCACGTCATAAATGTCGATCAGATGCTTGACGCATTGAGCCGCGTGCCGGCGGGCGACCTGGTACTGCTGCACGCGTGCTGCCACAACCCGTCCGGTCTCGATCCAACGGAAGACGAATGGCGGGCGATCGCCGACGTCATCGTCGAACGCGAGCTCGTACCCTTTATCGACATGGCCTACCAGGGCTTTGCCAACAGCCTCGCGGCAGACGCGTTCGCCGTCAGGCACCTTGCCGGGCTTGTTCCAGAGATGATCGTCACGAATTCTTGTTCCAAGAACTTCGGCCTCTATCGGGACCGCGTCGGAACCCTCTCCATTATCACGGCTGACGCGGAGTCCAGAGCGACGGTCAATAGCCAGGTTAACAACGTCGTCAGGACCATCTACTCCGTGCCGCCCGACCACGGTGCGGTGGTGGTCGCCCTGATCCTCAACGATCCGGAATTGAAGGCGGCATGGCGCCTGGAGCTTGCCGCGATGCGCGCGCGGCTGAGAGAAATGCGCGTTCTGCTGAACGACGCGCTGCGCGCCCGCGCGCCTGACCACGACTTCTCACACCTGGTCCGTGCGACCGGCATGTTCTGTTTCCTCGGCGTCAATCCTGAGCAGGTCGCGCGACTAAAGACAGAGTTCGGCGTCTACATGGTAGATTCGAGCCGCATCAATATCGCCGGCATCACGGCGGGCAACGTGAACTACCTGGCAGACGCGATAGCCGCAGTGCTTTAGGTTCTGCCTAGTCTGCTGTCGGCGACCAGATCAGCCGGCTTTTGCTTCCGATGTTATAGCGGCGCGTTACGCCGGCGTTAAGTTCGAGAACGAAAGACACCGGCTCGATCGATTGTAGCGATCGCAGCGACTGCGGTTCGGTATCCTGAATCACCGAAGAGACGCTGCCGTCACTGCGCGCAAATACAATATCAAGAGGGATGTAGGTGTTCTTCATCCACATCGAGTGTATGGCTTCTTCTTTGTAAACAAACAGCATGCCCGTTCGCTCAGGCAGGTCCCGAATGAACATCAAACCACGACGCTGCTGCTCAAAGTCCATTGCAAGGTAGACGTCAAAATCCAGGCGAGTTCCATCGTTCGCGACAATAACCAGTTTGTCGCGTTCGAAGTTTGCGTCGAGGCCCGTGACTTCGGCCGTTCTTGTGTCGGACTGTGGGCTGCAGCCCGCGATCGACGACGACAGGACCGCGACTAGTAGCAGCAGGCGGGTCGTCATTTTGCGCTCCAGTCCACAATACCGCGAAACGCCATCTCGGGAATCGATATCGCCGCATTGCCATTGATCTCGCCAAGCGGCGCGACACAATAGAGTGTGCCACTGATATCGTAACGGCTGCCGCTGTTTCCGATGGGGTCATGGTTCTGGACGTCGGACCAGCACGACTGGAGCGTCGGTGTGGTGAAGAAGCGGCCGCTCCCTTCGACCGTCAACGTGACAACCGTCGGCGATTCAGGATCCGTCGCTTCAGGAAGCAGTTCGGGCAACGCCAGAATAATCGAAAGCTCGTCCTCCAAGATATCGCCAATGAAGCGCAGGCGGACTCCTTTCCCCTCGGGGCGCAGCATACTTTCACACCGGAACGCGTCAGCCGACCAGCTGACCTCCCGCTCGATGCTGCCGTAAAGCGTGGCCGACAAGCGCCCGTCGTCGCCGCAGCTTCGCTCCGTCGCCGAGGGCCGTTCTGCTTCCAGGCCATGGTTGTCTGCGGCTTGCCGGCAGGCGACGATCGGTATGAAAAGCAGCAGCGCTGGCGCCCACAAAAGCTTTTTCTTGCTGATCCGGTGCAACGTATTTTCGTCTGGATTGTCCGAAAAGGGGTCAATAGTACTGAAGTGGGCGTAAATATGAGCAAAAAAGCCCGCAACCGGTTGGCCTCGCATTGCATCATAATAGTACTCCGTCCACACGATATTGATGGAATGAGCGAGTCATGAAGTGCGCGGGCGCCAGGCGCGCATCGCCGGCAATGGCCTGGGTCCTTGCCAGGAGGCGCAACACCGCGGACGGGCACTTCACGGCTCGCCCGAAGGGAGCTGCCTGGATAGTTCGATTCGGCGTTGCAGTCCTTGAAAAGGACTCGTCATTTCCTGCAGACTGCGCCTTGCCTCGAACCATCCAGGCAACTCTCAATCTATTAATATCGTGTGGACGGAGTACCGGAATGGCACGCCCCGGAATGTCACGCCGCCCACGTCATCGGAGTCATTAATGAGCGTCGCACAACAATTTCAGAAGCTCGAGGCGCATGCGAGTGGGCTGATTATCGGTCAGGCGCACCTCATCAACCGAATGTTGATCGCTTTGTTATGCGATGGCCATCTGCTCGTGGAAGGTGCGCCGGGGCTTGCCAAGACCCGCGCGATCAAAGTGCTTTCTGAAAGCATCGAGGGCGATTTCCATCGCCTGCAATTTACGCCGGATCTACTGCCGGCCGACCTCACCGGCACCGACATTTATAGGCCGCAGGAGGGCACGTTCGAGTTCCGCAAAGGCCCGCTGTTTCACAACCTGATTCTCGCGGACGAAATCAACCGGGCGCCCGCAAAAGTCCAGTCGGCACTGCTCGAAGCGATGGAAGAACGGCAGATATCCGTTGGCGACCGAAGCTACCCGCTCGAGAACCTGTTCATGGTGATGGCCACGCAAAACCCGATCGAGCAGGAGGGCACCTATCCGCTGCCTGAGGCACAGCTGGATCGCTTTTTGCTGCACGTCAAAGTCGGCTACCCCAGTATCGCCGACGAACGGCGCATTCTCGTCTTGAATCGAGACGAGGCAAAGCAGGGCGAGCGCGATGCATTTCAGCCGCCCGAGCTCCTCGCCCGGGAATCGGTCATGCAGGCACGTCAGGACATCCTGAACCTGCATCTCGCTCCCGAGCTGGAGGAGTACATCGTCAATGTCGTGGTCGCGACGCGCAACCCGGGCGCGGTGGATCCCGAGCTCGACGGACAGGTGCTCTACGGCGCAAGTCCGCGAGCCAGCATGGGTATCGATCGCGCGGCGCGAGCACACGCGTGGCTCGCTGGTCGTGACTTTGTTGGCCCGGAGGATATCCAGGCGGTCGCGCCGGACGTATTGCGCCATCGCCTTGTCTTGAGTTTTGAGGCCGAAGCTGACGGGATCGATTCAGATTCTGTCATCAACGGCGTGCTGGACGGTGTCGGAGTTCCGTAGCGTTGAGGCTGGACCACATCCCAGAAAATGTATCTCCGGTCAGTGTTACGCAGGCCGGACTGATCCGGCTCAGTGGCCCGGCGAGGGCCATCGCGCTCGACGTCCTGCGCGTGAACTCTTTGCAGACCGGTGCCTATGTTTCGCATTTTCGTGGGCGAGGTATGGAGTTCGACGAGTCGCGCCCGTACCAGCCCGGAGACGACCCGCGCAGCATCGACTGGCGAGTAACCGCGCGCAGTACGACCGCCTATACCAAATTGTTTCGTGAGGAACGCGAACGACCCGTGCTGGTCGTCGTCGATCTGCGTTCGACCATGCACTTCGCGACGCAGGGCTGCTACAAGTCGGTGAACGCAAGTCGTGCAGCAGCCCTGCTCGCGTGGGCGGCACACCATCGCGGTGACCGGCTCGGCGGCCTGATTTTTGGCGACACGACGCATCGGGAGCTAAAACCAAGGCTCGGTCGTCAGGCGGCCTTAAGATACGTGCACGAACTTGTCGGACATCGCGACTGGCAGCAGCTCGACAAGCACGAAACGAACGGCACGGAGGCATTCAAGCAGGCGATGTCTGCACTGCGACGAGTTGCGAGACCCGGCAGCCTGGTGGTCGTGATCAGCGATTTCACCGGTTTTTCGCGCGGCGCGCAGTCGTATCTCTCGAGCGTAGCGCGCCACAACGAAGTGCTGGCCGTATTCATTAACGACCCGCTGGAGCGGGATCTGCCGCCGCCCGGACGCTACCGCCTGGTCGCGCCGGACGACGAACTGGCGATCGATACCTATGCGAGCAGCGCACGTCGCGATTATCACAACGCGTTTGAGCAACGCACGCATGAACTGGAAGCGTTTTGCCAGCGCACCGACGATGATCCCGTTAGCACGCTGCAAAAAGCATTAGGGCGAAGGGCAAGGTAGTGGATCCGACGCAGCTGCCACTCCGGGATCTGCACCTGCCCGATCCGGTCGGGTGGTGGCCACTCGCGCCGGGCTGGTGGTTTGTCATTTTGTTCGCGTCCGGGTTACTCGGCTACCTTGCATGGCACGCGTACCAACGATGGCGGTATAACGCCGCGCGTCGTTTCGCGCTGCGCGAGCTCAAGCGCTTTGAGGCCGAGTACCTGGAGCATCGCGACCCGGTAACGCTCGGCAAGCAGGTTTCGGCGTTGCTGCGCCGCGCGATGTTGGCTTACGCGCCGCGCGACGACGTTGCCGGACTTACCGGTGATGCCTGGCTGGAATGGCTCGATTCCGGTATGCCGTTGCCATATTTTCATACGGAGGGGGGCAAGAGACTGTTGGATCTTCCGTATCGAGATCCCGACGGTGATTTCTCCGATGTCGATATCGACGCATTGCTGTCGGCCGTTCGCATGCGGTTCAACACGCCGCTGGCGGTTTCCACCTGATGTGGTCTCTGGCCTGGCCATGGGCGCTGCTTGCACTGCCGCTACCGTGGATTGCGCGGGTACTCTTACCCAAAGCGCGCGGTCTGTCGGAGGCCGGACTGCGGGTGCCCACGCTGAGCAACTTCGAGACCCTCAGGGACCGTTCTGATGCGGAGCAGCTTCTCAACTGGCGGTTTTGGGTCGCGGTCGTAGCATGGCTGCTGCTGGTGCTGGCGGCGGCGCGGCCCGAGCGCATTGGCGACGAACTCGAGGTACCGGTTTCCGGTCGCAACCTCATGCTTGCCGTGGATCTCTCGGGCAGTATGGATCAAAAGGATTTCGAACTCGGCAATCGCCGCGTCGATCGCCTGACCGCGACAAAGGCCGTAGCAAGCGACTTTATTTCTCGACGTGAGGGCGATCGCATCGGCCTTATCTTGTTCGGCGAACGTGCCTACCTGCAGGTGCCGCTGACGCTGGATCGCGAGACGGTCAAAGTGTTGCTGCTGGAGGCATTTATCGGCCTGGCCGGCGAGAAAACCGCGATCGGTGACGCGATAACCTTGGCAGTGCGTCGCGTGCACGAGCAGCCAGAGGACGTGGGCGACCAGGTGCTTGTCCTGTTGACGGATGGCGCAAATACGGCTGGGGAAGTCGATCCAATCAAGGGTGCTGAACTCGCGCAGCAGGTCGGCCTGCGCATTTACACGATTGGCATTGGTGCCGAGCAGCTGGAGGTCGCATCGTTGATCGGAGGGCGCCGCCGCATCAACCCGTCCGCTGACCTCGACGAGGAAACCCTGACGCAAATCGCCGAGCTAACGGGAGGTCGATACTTCCGCGCAACCGATACCGCCAGCCTGCAAGACATCTATCGCCTTGTTGATGAACTCGAGCCGGTTGAAGAGCCGGAATCCGGGTTTCGGCCGGTTAAATCGTTGTTCTACTGGCCATTGGGCGGGGCGTTTGCGCTCGTGCTGATGATGTGTGCGATAAGTGTCCTGCAGCGACTCTTGCAGCGACGACCCGCGGAGGTAAGTGCCAGTGCCCGCTGACTTCCAATGGCTGCGCCCGGTGTGGTTGCTCGCCATTCCGTTGGTCATAGTTTTCGCCGTGTTGCTTGCACGCGGTCGCCTCGGCTCGGGCAAATGGCGGGACGTTATCGATCCGGCGTTGCTGCCGTTCGTCCTGTCCAGGGCACCCGGCCGCGGCGCGGACCCTCGCTGGTGGCTGCTCGGCATCGGTGGTGTCCTCGCGGCGCTGGCGCTAGCAGGGCCGGCCTGGGAGCGAATCGAGCAGCCGGTGTATCGTGCGGAACAGGCGCTGGTCATCGCGCTCGACCTGTCGCGATCAATGGATGCAAAGGATCTCGAGCCCAGTCGTCTGGCACGCGCGAGACTGAAGATCCTCGACATGCTCGAGCGGCGCAAGAGCGGTCAAACGGCGCTCGTCGTCTACTCGGCCAACGCCTTCACCGTCACGCCGCTGACAACCGATACGGACACGGTGGCCGCACTGGTTAACAGCCTGAGCACCGACATCATGCCGAGCCGCGGCAGCTACCCGGAGGTCGCAATTCGAAAAGGCGCGCAGCTGCTGGAGCAGGCCGGTGCGGCTTTCGGCGAAGTGCTGTTGATCACCGATGGCGGCTCCTCGGCAGCCGCCGAGAAAGCGGCGCGCGAACTGAAGTCAGCCGGATACTCGCTTTCCGTGCTTGCCATCGGTACCCGCGATGGTGCTCCGATTCCTCGTGCGTCAGGCGGTTTCGTGACGGACAATCGCGGCCAGATTGCGTTGCCGCGGCTGGAAGAAAACGGGCTGCGGGCGTTATCTGCGGCCGGTGGCGGTCGGTTTTCTCTGTTGTCCACTGATAATCGTGATCTGGATATCCTGCTTTCGGGCGAGATGACAACCGCTGCGGCGTCGGACGAGTCCCTGGTCACCGACCAGTGGCGGGAAGAGGGCCCATGGCTCTTATTGCTGTTGTTGCCGATCGCGGCGCTTGCGTTCCGACGTGGCTGGGTCCTGGTACTGCTCGTGTTCGTTTTGCCGATCCCCAGGCCCGCCGAAGCGTCGCTATGGGACGAACTCTGGTACAACAAGAATCAGCAGGCATCAAAGCAGCTTGAAGAAGGCAACCCGGAAGAAGCCGCAGCGCTGTTTGAAGACACAGAGTGGCGAGCGGTTGCACGCTATCGCGCGATGGACTTCGCCGGTAGTGCCGCGGAGTTCGCCGAGCGCGGCGATGCACGTAATCTTTACAATCTCGGTAACGCGATGGCGTTTCAGGGCGAGTTCGATTCGGCCATCGACGCCTACGAACAGGTTCTGGAAATGGAGCCCGATAACGAGGACGCTGCGTATAACCTGGAGCTCATTAAGAACCTCAAGGACCAGCAGCAACAGCAGCAGCAAAACCAGGGTGGCGAACAGCAGTCATCGGAAGAGTCGGACAGTGAAGGCGAACAGTCGGAATCGGAAAATCAGTCCGGTGAACAGGGCGCCGAGGGAACTTCGAACCAACAAGGAGAATCCGAGCAAGACGACACCTCGCAACGTGGCGACGAAGAGATGAGCGAGGAGGATCTTGAAGCCTTGCGGCAGGAGCTGCAGCGGGCTGCCGAGGAAGCAGAGCAGGGCGAGCAGCCGCAGCAATTGTCCGAAGCAGAACTCGCCGAGCTTCGCCAGCAACAGGAACAACAGCAGGCGATGGAGCAATGGCTGCGGCGCATCCCGGATGATCCCGGCGGCCTGCTGCGGCGCAAGTTTCGGCACCAGTATCAGCGCTCGGGTAAAGACCAGGACGGTAACGACGTCTGGCCCGATGATGAGGCACAACCGTGGTGACGCAAATACACAAGCTTTTTCCAGGCCTGCTGTTCGCCCTGTGCCTGTCGATCTTGACAACGTCTGCGGCGTCGGCGGCGGTGCGCGCGCAGGTCGATCGGCCGTCGGTTGATCTGAACGAGTCGTTCATGCTCGAAATAATCGTTGATTCAAACACCGACCTCGAGCCAGACCTTACGGTCCTGGAAGAGAAATTCTACGTCGGCCAGGTCAGCCAGCTGAGCAATACGTCGATCTATAACGGCGAGATACGTCGAAGTCGTACATGGACCGTCGCGCTAATGCCGAAAATCACCGGCGCGCAGGAAATCCCGCCAATCAGCATTGGGCGCGAGCAAAGTTCGCCGGTCAGGATCGTTGTCAATGAGCCATCCGACGCGCCGCCGGGCGAGGCGGACGTGTTCGTCGCGAGTGAGATCGACAAGACTGAAAGCTATGTACAGGCGCAGGTTCTCTATCGAATCAAGGTGTATCGGGCTGTTGCGACGCGGCAGCCGGCATTGCGCGAGCCGACGATCAGCGGCGCCGAGGTGCTTGTCGAGCTTGCAGGCGATGAACGCAGCTACGAGTCGATTCTAAACGGCAAAGCCTACAACGTTGTGGAGCGTGTCATCGCCATCTATCCGCAGGAAAGCGGTGAGATATCGATTTCCCCGGCGCGATTTGAGGCGCGAGTGCTGCGTGGCGGTCGAATCACCGGTCGCAAGGTGTTTGAGTCGGACGCGCATAAAATCACGGTCCTGCCGATTCCGGCACCGCCGGACGAATTCCCGAATGCGGCGTGGCTGCCCGCACGCGACGTCCAGCTGAGCGAAGAATGGTCGCGTGAACCGGATCGGATCAAGGCAGGTGAACCGGTCACGCGACGCGTCACGATCAGCGCGCTTGGACAGATCGAAACGCAAATTCCGGCGATCCCGCCCCCCGAAATCGATGGTCTGAATATCTACGACGATAAACCGGAACTCAGCCGCCGGAATGAAGCAGGCGGTATCCGCGGTGTTCGCAAAGAGCAGTACGCAATGATCGGTGTTGACGGCGGCACGATCGAACTGCCCGAGCTTCAGGTGCCATGGTGGGACACTGAGGACGGCAGTTGGCGTGTGGCCAGGCTGCCATCGCGGACGATAGCCGTGAAGGCGGTTGACGAGCCGGCAATCGGCCAGCCGACCGCTCCCGAAACGTCGGCGGCAGACGTCGCCGAACCTGCGGGGCGCAAGCTGATGCCGGATGGATTCTGGGTGCGTGTAAGCCAGCTTCTGGGCGCGGCGTGGTTGCTGACGCTTTTCGCATGGTGGTGGTCGTCGCGTGACCGAAATCGGCAACCGCGTGCACACGAGCCCCCGCCGATCTACAAACAGCAGGCAAAGCAAGTGAAAGCGGCCCGTAAAGCAGCGCAGGCCGGCGACGCCACGGCGCTGCGCTCGGCTCTGCTCGAATGGGGCCGATTGCAATGGCCGGAAAATGCACCGCGGAGCGTGGGCGCGCTGGCAGAGCGGCTGGCGCCGCCGCTTGCAGACGAACTTCGCAAGCTGTCGAAAGCGAGCTACGGCCCCGGCGGCGTTGACTGGGACGGAGAAGCGCTGGCCAAGGCGTTGCGGTCTGTAAAAGTACTCACCGATGATGTCGGGTCGAGTGCTACCGATGGACTGCCGCCACTGATGCCGCCTGTATCCTGAGTGATCTACCGAGCCCTCTGATCCAGCATCGCCAAGGATCCGGCGCATCGATACGGACTTGTACATACGATCAAATCGGGGTCGAACCGAGGTTTACGGAAACCCCGGTTCGACCCCGGTTTTCTTTTGACCGTTTGGCGGTTGCTTACTTCAATACGAAGATATTGTGCTTTTCGCAGACTTCGTGGAGCTGTTCTGGCCACACGGTCGTGCTCACCTCGCCGAGATGGGCTTTTCTGAGGAGCAGCATTTGCGTTCTCGACTGCCCGATCCCGCCACCGATGGACAGCGGTATTTCGTCGTTCAGAATCATCTGGTGATACGGCTGCGACAGCTCATCCTCTCGATCGGCGATTTTCATCTGCTCGACCAATGTTCCCGGCGTGACCCGGATGCCCATCGAGGACAACTCGTGCCTTCGCTGGGTAACGTGGTTGTAGACCAGTATGTCGCCGTTCAGGCCGTGCATCAGCTTGCCGTCTTTTTCGATGGTTGGGGTAACCCAGTCATCGTAGTCGGCCGCCCGCATCTCGTGCGGGTAGCCGTCGTCAAGCTCCCATCCGATGCCGTAGATGAAGACAGCACCGTATTCCTTGATGATCTCGGTTTCCCGCAGCTTTCTCGGGAGGCTCGGGTATTTGGCCAGGATTTCCTCGGCATGGATAAAGTGCAGTTCCTCGGGAAGTGCTGGGAAGCGCGGATCCTGCAGCTCCGGGTACTTGTCCATCACCATTTTCTCGGCGCCGGTGATGACTTTCCATATCTTCTTTACCACGGCGGTAAGGTATTCAAGATTCCTGTCTTCAGCGGTTATGACCTGCTCCCAGTCCCACTGGTCGACGTACGCGCTATGGTCGTGATCGAGAAAGTAGTCCTTCCTGACCGCCCGCATGTCGGTGTTGACCCCTTCGCCGACTTCGCATTCGAACTGCTTGAGCGCCCACCGTTTCCACTTGGTGGCGGCCTGCACGATGGAGGCGCGTATCGGTTCTTCGATTCCGAGGCCGCAATAGAACTCAACGGGAGTCCTCGAGCCGTCCCGATCGAGCATATCGTTCATGCCGGACGCTACTTCTACGATCAACGGCACCTGAACGAGCATCAGGTTCAACTCCCGGGCGAGACCCTTCTCAATGTACTCCTTCACATCGTAAATGGCCTGCTGGGTGCGCTTCCTGCCAAGCAGCGACTCGTAATCCCGGGGTAGGATCTCGTCAACTTTCTCGTAGGTGCTGATGCCTGGTCCGGCCAGGTCCGATCGCTTATCTGACATTGTTACGCCTCCAACGCAAAACGACTTATCTACTCGACTCCGAAGGGTCTATTTAAGGCGCTGAAAGCCACGAGGGCCATCGTGGAAAGTATCACCCCCGGCGGCGGTGAATCGCGTCACTCGTAGCTTCGGGTCACACGGTGCGCCAGCCAGGAAAGCTATTGAACGCGTGTTCGGCCCCTTATAGCTTGGTACAATGATGTGCCCTGGTTTGGCCGGTATTGACAGCAATGACAGAGCCCGCTCTAAGTACAACACCCAGCGATATTAGCCTCGAGGCGCGCAATCGAAGCTTCGCGCTGCGCGAACCGCTTGCCGGCGACTGGCATGGTGGTCGTGAGTTCCAGACGGCGTTTTTTAATGCGCTCTCGCTGTCGTTTCCGACGGGCGAAAAGTTCTTTGTCGACAGCGTGAAGCATTACCTGCCACGCATCGATGATCCCAAACTACAGAATGAGGCTGCGGTGTTCGTCCAGCAAGAGTACATCCATCGTCGTGAGCACCAGCGCTATAACGAGGTGCTCGCAGAGGCGAGAGGCTTCGATCTGCAAAAAAGCACTGTACGTACGCGAGATAAAACGGGCTAACGAGCAGCCGCCTATCGTTCGCCTGGCATCAACCGTTGTTCTCGAGCACGTTACGGCCATGTTCGCCGCGGGATCGATGCGTAACTCACGTTGGATGGACGGCGCTCATCCCGCGATGGCCGAGCTCTGGCAATGGCACGCTATCGAAGAGACCGAGCACAAGTCGGTGGCGTACGATGTATTTCTGGCGATCGGCGGCGATCGAAAATTACTCCGCCAGGTCATGCGTATCGTACGTATCCGATTCCCGTTAAACGTGTGCCGCTCGATCGTGCAAATGCGCAGAATGGAAGGCCGGCCAGTGCTGTCGCTGTCGTTCTGGCGGGAGGGCTACGCCTTCCTGTTCGGTCAAAACGGTATCATCCGGGAGGTCGCCGATGATTTTCGACTGTTCTTTCGGGACGATTTTCACCCCTGGATGCTCGACAACCGCGATTTACTGCGAAAAACAATCGCAATGCAGGGTTGAGAATCCTGTCGTGAACCAGCGGCGTAATGCTGAGCGCTGCAGGCGATAAGCGGCTATCGTTTTCAGGACGTGAACACGTTCGCGCTGGGCCATACTGATGATGTCTAGGGTTCGCGCAACGATACGCAGGTGTCCATGATCGAACTACTGGATCATTGCTCGGAAGAGGTGGCGAGTCAGATTCACGGAGTACTCCAACGTGCCTACAAGGTAGAAGCCGAACTCGTCAAAGCAAAACATTTTCCTCCGCTGGGGAGATCGGCAGCACAAATCCGGTTGGCAGAGCGTAGTTTCCTCGGGCGGCGGATTGGCTCTAAACTTGCGGCAGTTGCTGAATACACACTCAACGGGTCGCATTTAGGTATCGATAGCCTGGCTGTTCACCCGCGATTTTTCAGGCGTGGCCTGGCGACCGAAATCCTGCGCTCATTACTGGATCGGTACGACTGGCGAACCGCAGACGTCGAAACAGCGGCAAAAAACTATCCGGCAATCGCGCTTTACAGCAAATTCGGGTTCTCTGAATCTAAACGCTGGACGACTGACGAAGGAATCGAAAAAGTCCAGCTCGCCTGTGGTCGTAATCCTTAACCATGCGCCTGGCCGACTGTGTTCGGTGAGTACCGACGTTCCGGATGTGCCCCAAAGAAACGCATACCAACGGCCGGTTCAGCGCAGACGCCGGCCATTCGGCGAATATCATGCCGCAGGTGTCATATAGGCGCAGCAGGTGTTGCTAAGTAAATCCCAGAATTGACGCGACTCTCCTATTGCCGCATATAAGCTTAATTGCGGTGGACAAAGGCACAACTGATCGAAGTCTTAGATCAATGCGATTCGAGGTTCCCTTACTGATCCTCGGTGATCAACACAGGCAAACGATATGACCAAGGCACAAGCGAAACCATTGGAAATTGTCAAACGCAATGACCTCACTCCCATCTGCTGTCATTGTGCCAAGGGGCTGACCGAGATCTACTCGAGAACGAAAGGTACTGGTTTTGTTGAGGGCAAGGACGTTATCTACTTTTGTCCACACTGCATGAAGGTGCTCGGGATTGGGCAGAGTCGCATGATTTGAAATAGCCGGCCCCCGGTCCGGAACGCAACACGGGTTTCGACACCAACTCGATCGGAATCCCGACCTGCGCCCCCAGTTATTGAATATGCGCGTTTGGCCATTGGCCGATCCTCGGTTCGAGTTAATCCGACGCTTTCCGGAAGTCGCTCCTGCTCCGAGTAAGAGCCGCAATTGCGTGCAGGCATTTGGAATTATCGTCTGTAGCGTTCACTATCCGCTCATACGCCGACACTACGCTTAACTTCGATTGAATGGCTGCAAATGAACGGCGTGCTCAACCGGTCGTTGGCGTATGATCGGGTGAAAGGTCTGCGAATGATCCGAAGCGGAAGTTGGAAATAACGCAGATTGGCAGGGAAGAATACGAAGAAAGGTAATCAAAAACAGTGGATAGATGATGTCCGGAACCACGCTCTCTGAATATCCAGTACATTTGGGACTTGGCGCGACAGCAGAGATTGAGCCGATATTTACTGGCGAGTTATCGTGGTACGAAAGTTACACCGGGCGGCATGCCCGTGATCGTTACGAAGGTAGGCTGGTTAGCATGCACTCCTTCACCGAATCGTGGGATATGTGGGAAATGCATCCGCACGGTGCTGAAGTGGTCATCTGCACCGCTGGCTCAATAATCCTTATTCAAGAAAAGTCTGATGGCTCTGTTACGTCTATCAAACTTGGGCCGGGAGAGTACGCCGTCAACGAGCCGGGCACTTGGCACGCCGCAGACGTTGAAAGTGATGCGACGGCGCTGTTCATCACAGCGGGGATGGGAACGGAGCATCGTCCACGTTAATGGACCAGTAATTTATGACCGCTTCTGGTGATAGCGGACCATCGATCTTGAGTCGCCCGAACCCTTGCCCCCAAGCGTCCGGTAAGGGCGCTAAAGCGGTCCTTAGGCTATTATCGTGCCCGAGGGCTGCTACTGACCCAGAGCGGTCATTACTACTGCTCACCTCCCACCCAAATTGCTTGAAGGAATACGAATGATCGAAATCGCACTGGTTGTCGTTATTGGTTTGATGGGCGGGGCAGCAGTCGGCACGCAAGCGCCGATTGCT
>CAMYMR010000031.1 GCA_947259285.1 uncultured Woeseiaceae bacterium
GTCGTCGTCGGCGACCGCAGCGTAGGCTGCGCCGAGGATCCGGCTTGTATCAATCGCCTGCACCCCGACATTCCGATGGCTGCCAACGCCGATCCGGGCGAGCGCATCGTGTTCTTCGGCCGCGACGCGTTTGACCTGACCCTGGACCCGGACAAGTTTTCGAGTGCCGAAGCTATCCCTCGGGAAGGACTCGGCATCGTCCACGCGCTGACCGGCCCGGTCTTCATCAACGGCGCCAAAGCCGGCGACGTTTTGGCAGTGACCATCGAGGCATTCGCGCCTGACGACGTCGGCTGGACCCAAGCCGGACCGTTCGGCTTTGCGGGTGACCAGTTCGGAACCGACAAGCGATTCATTGTCTGGCGCATCAATGACGACTATGCAGTCAGCGACGCACTTCCGGGCGTGCGTATCCCGAACGCGAGCTTTCCCGGCGTCGTGACAACGCTGCCCGACAACACGCTTCTTGCCGATGTGCTGGCGCGAGAGACACAGCTGCTCGAATCGGGCGGGGTCGTAATGAACCCCGACCCGGATGAGGCGCAGCCGGCGTCAGTCTGCGGCCTCGAAGGAACGAAATCGTCGGAGTGCCTGCGCACGATCCCGCCACGTGAGCACGGCGGCAACATGGACATCCGTTACATCACCACCGGCACCACCGTCTACCTGCCGTGTTACATCGAGGGCTGCGGGCTGGCGGTCGGTGACTTCCATTACGCGCAGGGCGACGGCGAGGTAGCCGGCACGGCGATCGAGATGGGTGGCAAAATGACGGTCACCACTCGCATTGTCGATGACCCGCCAGACCTGTCGCGCGGCCCGCACTACGAAGGTCCGGCGACCGTGCTCGGGATACCCTCGGAGCGCTTCTACGCTGTGACCGGTTTCCCGCTCAAAGAGAAGGGCAGCGTACCGGCGGACCTCGCATACCTGGACTCCCCGAAAATTGCCGGCTTAAGCAATCTGTCGGCCGATATCAATCTCGCGGCACGCAACGCTCTTGCCGCCATCATTGATTACATCGTGTCGGAGTACGGTTATGACCGGACGCAGGCCTACATGATTGCCAGTGTCGCGGTGGATATGCGTATCGGCCAGCTGGTCGATGTGCCGAACGTCGGTGTCACAGCGGTGCTGCCGCTGGACATATTTGTCGGACGCGACTAACAACTGTTTCTGGCAAAGAGGGCGCCGGGGTCGACTCGGCCAGGCGATGTTCCTGTCGCGGTCAGCCAGGGGTGTACAGAGTTGCGAAGGGAATCCGCATGCCAGGAAGACCGACAGCGGTGTGTAGCTTCAGGCGAAACGATGCAGGCCAAGCTGCTCGGCCCGGGCGCGAGCCCGGGAGAATTCACGAGACGTAATCCGGCGGTCGAGCGGTGGGTTCTCGTTGGCCCGGTAGCAGGGTCGGTACTGGTCCATGAGATTCAGGCAGGTATCGGCAGAAATCTCCTCCGTTAGGAACTCGAGTATCGATTCTGTACCGGAGATATTCTCCGGCAGCACGAGATGCCGTACGAGTAGGCCCCGCAGCGCAACTCCGTTCTCGTCCGTAACAAGATCACCGACCTGTCGATGCATTTCCCTGATCGCAGCGCGGTTCACTTCGACGTAATTTCGGACATGGGCAAACTGGCGCGCCTGTCCGGAATCGCCGTACTTGATGTCCGGCATGTAGATGTCGATGATGCCGTCGAGTAAGTGCAGCGCTTCGAGACTGTCATAGCCGCCCGTGTTGTAGACAAGCGGCAGCTCGAGTCCCTTGTCCGCCGCGATATCTACGGCTGCGATTATTTGCGCAACGACGTGGCTCGGTGTCACAAAGTTGATGTTGTGACAGCCCATAGCCTGAAGTTCCAGCATCATCGCCGCGAGTCCCTCCGGCTCTATTTCCCGGCCGACGCCCTTCTGACTGATCTCCCAATTCTGGCAGTACACGCAACGAAGATTGCACCAGCTGAAGAAAATCGTGCCGGAACCGTTGCGTCCGCGGAGCACGTCTTCCTCGCCATGGTGCGGACCATGGCCATGCACAAGCGCGCGCTCGCCGGTGCGGCATACGGCGCCCTTGATCGTGCGCAGTCGGTTCATGTGGCAGTAGCGGGCGCAGAGGTCACAGTCTTCGAGATGCCTCCAGGCATCAGCCGCACGTGCCGCAAGTTCGCCCGACTCGGCGAGATTGAGATAAGCGGGCTTCACAAGAACCTATAATACTCCTTGGCAGAAATACGGATGCGCTGTCTTGACGGAGAGATCCAACATGCGAATGAGCCTGCTATGCGCGTTTTCGGTGAGTCTCGCGGTAAGTTACGTCGCATCGTCAATGGAAAGCGAACAGCCGATACAGTTGCCTGAGGCTGAGTTCGCCGGCGAGATGTCGATCGAAGAGGCTATCGGAAAACGTCGATCGGTTCGCGAATACAGCCGGGACAGTCTTACGCTCGATGACGTCTCACAGCTCAGCTGGGCGGCGCAGGGCATCACGAGCAAACGCGGCTATCGTTCGGCGCCCTCGGCCGGCGGGCTCTATCCACTCGAGTTGTACATCGTTGCCGGCGAGGTCGACGGGCTGTCACCGGGTGTCTACCGCTATCGTCAAACGGAGCATGACCTGATTCTTTTGGCGAGCGGCGACCGCCGCAGTCAGCTGGCGACGGCGGCCCTCGGCCAGAGCTGGGTGCGCCGCGCGCCGGCAGTGCTGGTCATCGCCAGCGTCTACGAACGAACCACGCGCAAGTACGGCCAGCGCGGCCGACGTTACGCACACATGGAGGCCGGTCATGCGGCGCAGAATATCTATCTCCAGGCGACCGCGCGAGGTCTCGGCACCGTGATGGTCGGCGCTTTCGATGACAGTGAGGTTCAGAGGGCGCTCAGACTACCGGCGGATCACGAACCACTGGGCCTGATGCCGGTGGGGCATAAACGATAGCGCCCGCGACTTTATTCCGATAACGGCAACCGCATTTCGACGCGCAGTCCGTCTTTCGAATTGCGCGCAAGCAGGAAGCCGTCGTTCAGGGCTGTCGCCCGGGACGCGATCGCGAGCCCGAGGCCGGTACCCTGGCTCGCTTGTTCGGCGGGCCTTGTCTTCGAGCGATAGAACGGTTCGAAGATCTTCTCGAGCTCGTGCTGGGCAACGCCCCCGCCCTGATCCTCCACGGTAAGGACGGCCTGCGCCGCTTCTGCAGCAAGCCGCACATGCACCTCACCGTGCTCGCGATTGTGCTGTACGGCATTTCGCAGCACGTTCTCGATGCCGCTTCGCAAGGCATTCGGGTAGCCGAATACGGTGCTCCCCGAATCGGACTCAAATTCGATGTTCGCCTCGCTGCCCAGGACTCCGTATTCGTAACGCACATCCTCGACGACCAGTCGAATCAGTTCGTCGAGATCGATAGGCGAACGATCTTCATCCGGGCCTACGTCCAGGCGCGAGAATTCGAGTATCTGGCCGATCAATTCGTCGAGCCGCTCTGTCTCTGCGTCGATCTTTTCGAGTTCGGGCAGATCGCCGGTCTGGCGCCGGGCCAGTTCGAGCGCGACGCGCAGCCGCGCCAGCGGCGATCGCAGCTCGTGCGACACGTTGCGGGTCAGTTCCGTTTGCCGCTGCCAGGCGCCCCGCAACTTGTCGGTCATTCGATCGAAGTCCTGCGCCAGCAAGCCGATTTCGTCGCGTCGATCACCGACGCGATCGGCAACACGCGTATCGAGATTGCCTGCGGCAATCGCGATAGCAGATTCACGAAATCGCCGAATCGGCTGCGAAATGGTCCGTGCCAGCAGATAAGAAACGGCGGCACTTATGATGAGCGCCAGGATTACGACGCCTGTGCCACCACGCTGGGCCAGCCAGCGGCCTACCGTACGCTGCGGCGGCAGTACGAACAGGGTGTACACATGATCGTCAGGACCGATCAGCTGTGTGAACGGTCGCGCCGGTCGCAGATTGCCGAAGTCGCGCATCGGGGGCGACCGCTGGAAACGCGGCGCGCCGAAGCGTTTCATGGCGATCACGACGGGCGCCGGCAGGCGCCGGCCGAGGAGATCCTGTCCACGATCGTCGACCACGTAAACCAGCGACGCTGTGACGCTCGGCAGTGAATGCAGCCATTCCGTGAGGCCTTCGCGGCCGTTCTCGCGCAACGACGTGCTCGCCGCCAACATCGCGTCGCTGACCTCAAAGGTCTGCATCGCGGCACGAACGCGCTCCGCGTAGAAATAGCCCAGTGCCCCGGCAGCGATTATCGTGATCACGATGATCGACCAGAACGAGATAAAGATTCGTATCAGCAGACTTCGCATGACTGACCTACTCGTTCACCAGCAGGCAGTAGCCGACGCCGCGCTGGCTCTGGATGGATGGGCTCACCACGCCCGCACTCGTCAGTTTGCGTCGGACGTTGCTGATATGAGTATCGATGCTGCGGTCGTATGGCATGTAACGACGGCCGAGCGCTCGCCGCGAAAGCTGTTCCTTGTCGACCACCTCGCCGGGCGACTCGGCGAGCCGACGCAGCAATTCGAACTCGGTACCCGTGAGGCGTATTGCGACTCCGCCAGCCGTTACGCGTCGTGATCGAACATCCAGCTCTATGGCACCGATACTCACGGACTGGCGATGGCTCGCCGCCGGCCCGGAGCGCCGCAGAATGGCCTTGATCCGCGCCAGCAACTCCCGCGGGTTGAACGGCTTGGAGATGTAGTCGTCGGCGCCAAACTCCAGACCGAGAATCCTGTCCACGTCGTCACCTCGAGCCGTTAGCATGATGACCGGTATATCGCTGGATTGCCGCAGCTGTTTGAGCACGTCGATGCCGCTCATCCCAGGCAGCATGATGTCCAGGATCAGCAACTCGTAGTTGCCCTCTTGCAGGGCCTGCAGCCCTTCCTCGCCGCTGAGGCAGGCATTGAGTTCAAAGTGATCCGGTGCCAGAAACTCACTGAGCATCTCACCGAGCTCCCGGTCGTCATCAATGATGAGAATTTTCGCGTCACGCATTGGACTGTTCATCACATTGCGACTCGTCGTGAGGAACATCGTGGGGCAATCCATCGTGGTCTGCAACGACTTCGACACGATCCTGACAGTTCTTGACAATCCTTTAACGATCGCTGACCTATCTCGAATCTCCCGTCCCTATTCTTAAGCCTCACACCAATCGTGGTGGATCAACGACACAAGGAGCATGATGATGAGAGTTCATACCGTTGTATTGCTGGCCGTCTTGTCTACGGCCGTATTTTCGTCGACCGCAGAGGCGCATCGCAGCGGCGGACCGCCGGGATTCTTCGGTGGCGGGCCGGACGGCGCGTTTCCTGGCCCGGAATTGATGATCGAGCATATGGCCGACCATCTCGACCTGGATGACACGCAGCGCGAGCAGGTCAGGAACATCGTTGAATCGGCCAGGCCGGAAATCCAGGCGCTTCGCGAGCAGCTGCGGGCCAACCGGGAGGCGTTAGCGTCCCTCCAGACCGGCGACCCCGCCTACTCGACAGAGCTCAATGATATAGCCATTTCTAATGGGCAGCTCGCCACCGAGGGCACGTTACTGTTCACCCGCGTTCGCAGCGAAGTTCACGCCGTGCTAAACGATGAACAGCGAGAGAAACTCGCTCGCGGTAAGGAGCGTATGCGTCAGGCCTTCGAGCAAAAGCCCAGAGGCCGATGACCTGACCAGGCCGGCGGCCACGGTGTCCTCTCCTATCCCCCGCCTGACACCGTGCGTCGCCGGTCGACTTCTATCATCGCCGTAAACTCGCGGCCGCCCCTGATATGCCGCGCGATGCCGCAGCGTATATTCGGTCAGGTCAGGCTAACGACTTTTGGCTTGACCAGATTCTCGTAGTCCTTGTAGGCCAGTCTTACGAGTTCGGTGTGGGAACCGGCATTGAAAGCGATTTCCTCATCTTCGGTCAGCTGCTCTGCGACATAAACCGCCATATCGTAGAGATTGCCGAAGGGCGGCATGGCGCCCACTTCGCAGTCTGGAAACAGGTCCTTGAAGTCCGGTTCGGACGCGAGTTCGATCTGCTCTGACCCGATTGCTTCCTGCAGGTGACGCAGATTCACACTGAACGATGCCGGTGCAACCGCCATCGCAAATTTGTCGCCGATCTTCACGATCACGGTTTTCGCGAGCTCCTTGCCGGGAATATGCGCCGACTCGGCGATCGCCTGCGCCGTATACGCTGGCGAGTGGCTGATCGTCACGTACTTGACGTCGTGACTGTCGAGGAATTCCTTGAGTTTCTTAGCAGGCATGATTATCTCCCGATTGAGATCAGTGCCCTCAAAATATACTCCATAATCCTGTCGATGGCTCGGCAACCCGAGCCTCGACGCTGGGCCTGTTCGCACCGGTGTCAGACGTCTCATACGCTCTTGTCGCATGTCACTGCTGAATTCGGTCTGAGAAGGACTGACTACTTGCCTGGAACGTCGGCTTCATTGCCGGCCTCGATCGACTGGGCCTGCATGCGGCGATTCAGCAGCGGCACGAGCCACGGCGCGAATCGGGTGACGAGATGAATGCTGCGTGCGTATTTGTCCGGGAAGACATGAGTCCGATTGCGGCGAACACCCTTGATTACTCGTGCGACAACGTCTGCGGGATCCGAGATCAGGTACGCCGGTACTGTGCGCCGCTGCTCGTATCCGTACTGCGGCGAATCGAGAATCGCCGTCTGGCTGAAACACGGGTAAACGTTCGTCACGTGAACGCCGGTGCCTTCCAGGTCGGCGGCCAGCGATTCGCCGAAACCGCGCAACCCGAACTTCGACGCGCAGTAGGCCGACAGCCCGTGCGAGCCGACCCAGCCGGCCAGAGACGATATGTTGACGATATGCCCGCTGCCGCGCTCGATCATCCCCGGAAGAAACAGGTTGCAGAGCCGCATGGGCGCGAGCAGATTGAGCTGCATGAGCGTTTCCCAAAGGTCTCCCGGGATATGGTCAAGCCGCCCGGCGACGCCCAGTCCGGCGTTGTTGACCAGGATATCGGGTACCACACCTTGGGACCTGCAGAGCTCGGCGACGGCGTTGCAGCCGTCCTCCGCCGCAAGGTCGGCGGCAACAGCGATGACAAGATCGTCTCCGGCATCATCGACAACGGCGCGCAGCGCGCGATCGGTGATATCCGTCAGTATCAGCTTCGCGCCCGCGGCACGAAACTGGCGTACCATGTGCTGCCCGAGGCCGCCGCCGGCACCGGTAATCAGGACTGTCTTGTTCGCTGGCTCTGTCATGAAATCCAGTTCCTAAGATTATTGGACCAGATCTGCCCTGATCCAGATGCTTGTATCTTCCCGGCTTTGGGTTGCGACAGTTGTGCCGGTGGTGCTTTGAGACCGCTCCAGTTGCTCCGTGACACCGCCGATCAGCAACCACTCTCCGACGCGTCCCGTAATGGTGGTGTTGGCAGACTGCGTTTCGATGTTGTCACCGCCTGTTTTACTCCGCGTATTCCTGAACGGACTGACTTCCAGCATGACGTTGTCGCCGCGAATACGAGGGAGCACGTAGAAGCCGGTTATCGCATCCTTGTATTCGATAGCGCCTGCAAACCCTCTGCGTCCGGTCCAGCCGGCGCCGTAAAAATAAGGAATTTGCTCCCCGGTTTCGATGTACGCTTCGCTGCCTTCGGTGACGCGTACCTGGTGTATCGGATTGTCTCTGAGGCTCTTTTGCGTGCTGATACCGCTGATGCTCGCGCTCTCGCCGGTAGTGCCGTAGGTGATGCTGCCGCCGGTACGATCCTCGTTGTCTCCTCCGTTGCCGATATCAACGCTGGCGTCACCACTCTCGATCGAAATGTTAGCGCTAATTCCAAGTTCGCCAAGATCCCGCTCGCTGCCCTGAAAAACGGATACCTGCAGCATTCTGGCAGGGGTGTCCAGAACGTCGATCATGTTCCTTACGCGTACCAGGGTTTCCGGTGACGATCGCAGGAAAATCTTGAAGCCCTGACCCGTTATCGCGTCACCCGCTCCGAGCATGGGTTCGACAATGGGTATGACCTCCTCTGCCGGGCGGTTCTGCAATTGAATCGTTGCGATGGAATCTGCCTGCACCGCAGATGCCAACAGCACCGCCGCCAGGCCAGGCAATCTGAGGAACCTCTGACCAATTAGTCGTTTCATCGTATTTGCAGTCTACTGCAACGAGGGTTTGCCTCGCCATGAACCCGGGTCGTTATTGCTTTTTTTCTTCCTGCTTCGTGTATCAAGGGGCATCTGTAACAGCGCTCGTGTCGATTGGAACACCAGTGACAGTGCTGTCTGATCGACGCCAGATGGTACGCTCCGATGTGCATGGCTGCCCAGTCCCCACAACTCGAGTCGCGTTTGCGGAAGTTCGGATCGATATTGCTTAACATCGGCTTGTTTATCGCCCTGTTTCTTGTCGTGACGGCGTACCAGTCACGCAATATGTTGCCGACGGAGCGGCAGCAAGCGCCTGCACTGCAGGGCGCGACATTACAGGGAGGTACATACAACCTCGAGACGACGCCCCCGCGTCCCGTACTGGTCTATTTCTTCGCTCCCTGGTGCAACTTCTGCGCAGCCAGCTCCGACAATCTCGTGCGGCTGCGGCGCTGGCGGAAGGAAACCGACCTGGAGATCGTCACCGTCGCGCTCGACTGGCAGGATTCCGAGGAGGTAGGCGCATACGCCGACCGGCATGACCTCAATTTGCCTGTTGTGCTGGGCGACGCGCAGGTGGCTCGCGACTGGCAGGTGTACGCATTCCCGACCTACTACGTGCTCGACAGTCAGCATCGTGTCGTTCGGCGTGATCTCGGTTACAGCACGCAAGCCGGTCTTTGGTGGCGGTCCTGGGCCGTCGACTGATACGGCGGTCGGGTAGACACACTGTCGACGACAAACGGCATTGCGACTTTGGAACGTGTCGTCTCATCTGACCGGCTGTTTTAAGCGGCTTTGTGGAGTTCCGGTGGAAACCGTATCGCCATAATTTTTGGAAAGTTACCGGGACATCGGTTACTGATATAATTTCTGCAATCCCCACCCTGGCTCAAGCGAATAGCGATGAAGTTACAACGACTAGCCGTCATGACCGATGTCATGCGCAAAGGCGTACCCTTGCGTCATTTCTTCGAGGAAGCCGTGCGACGCAATGTGCCTGGACTGCCTTTCGTCGATGAGAATAACCGCATCGTCGGACGAATATCCGTTCGCGACGTATTCAAGAAGATTGCCGTCCCAAGCAGCTATCTCAGGCTGGTGGACGCGATTGGCGACCAGACGGACCGGCTTGATATGTCCGAGAAAAGGATCCTGGATTCGCTGGCTCGGCCCGTCGAAACGTATTTGCTGGAGAATATACCAAGTGTTTCTCCCGCCTCTTCGCTTGTAAAAGCGCTCGCGATCATGGAAGCCTATAACACCCACTATATTTTTCTCATCGAGAAGGGAGAATACATGGGCGTCGTTACGCGAATGGTGATTGCTAACCGCCTGCTGGAATGGCTGGAGGAGCTCGATCAGGGCAAATCCGTATCGGATACACCGATGTGACGGTTGACCGTCCCCACGAAACGCTCCCTAATCAGAAAGAGACCAGATGATGGAAATGGATTCCGGCGCGGTGACCTCGACCATGTGGCTGTCGGCGTCGATTCTCGTTGCCGCCTATGTGCTGATCTTCACCGAGGTGATCCACCGGACGCTGGCAGCCGTTATTGGTGCCGTTACGATGGTTGGGGTCGGCATGATCGGCGGCTTTTACTCCCAGGCCGGCGCAGTAGCTGCCGTCGACGCGAACACGATGTTCCTGCTTATGGGAATGATGACGCTGGTGGTCCTGTTGAAGCCCACCGGCGGATTTGAATACCTCGCAATCCGTCTCGCCAAACTGGCAAAAGGCAGCCCCGTACGCCTCCTGGTCTACCTGTCGACGGTCGTGACGATCATCAGCCTCTTCCTGGACAATGTCACGACGGTTCTTGTATTCGCGCCCCTGACCGTTGTCATCGCCAGGCTATTGGGTATCAGTCCCGTCCCCTACCTGATGGCCGAAGCCTTGCTATCCGACACGGGTGGGGTTGCCACGCTGGTCGGCGATCCGCCGAATGTCATGATCGGCAGCGCGGCCGGCATCGACTTCAACCAGTTCCTGTTTCATATGGGCCCGATCATTCTCGTTGCCTGGGTGGCCACCCTGTTTCTCCTGCTGGCCATGTTCCGCAAAGACCTGGGCCACAAAATCGACGAGGTGCTGGACCTCGATGAAACCAGGGTACTGAAAGACGTGCGGGGGCTATTCGCCGTATGCTTTTCGATTGGCATCGTTATCCTCCTGTTTTTCATTCACCACCGTTTTCACCTGTTTCCCGGCTACGTCGCCTGGATCGGGGTGGCGGTGGCGCTCGCCCTCGTACGCCCTGATCCGGACGAGTTCCTCAGGGAGATCGACTGGGCGGTACTGCTGTTCTTCGCCGGTCTTTTCATTATCGTCGGCGGCGTGGAGGGGTCGGGTCTCCTCGACCTCTTCGGTCAAATGCTGGTCGGCGTCGCCCAGGAGCCCGAGAAATTGCTCGTGACGGCGCTGGTGGTCATGTGGGTATCCGCGTTCCTGAGCGCCGCGGTGGACAATATTCCGTTCACGGTGACGATGATTCCGATTATTTCCCACCTGCAAACCCAGGGTGTCGATGTGATGCCGCTGTGGTGGGCTTTGGCGCTGGGCGTGGGGCTCGGTGGTAACGGCTCGCACATCGGGTCTACCGCGAACATCATCTGTGTGGCAGAGGCCGAGCGCACCCGCAGGCCAGAGTACCGGATTACACCGCTGTTCTGGCTGAAGAAAGGCACGCCCGTCATGCTCGTCACACTGGCGATATCAAGCGTGCTATTTACGATCTTCTTTGATTACTACCGCGGCGGATGATCGGCTTGCGATCGCTTTTCTGGCCGCGGGCTTCGGCTTCCTGAGCGGACTGATCATCTGGTTCGCGACGCCCCGGGCGTTCGATATCTCATTTTCGGTATTCTTCTGGTTGTCAGTGATCCTGGCTGCAGCCTTTTCCGTCATCGGATTCTTCAGTCCGCTCTTTGCGTCCCGGGCGCTCGGGAATATCTGGGATGCCGTGCGTGTAATCCATCGAAAGATCTTCTTCTGGATCAGGCTCATCAAATAGATCATGGTCAAGTGTCCCCACTGCGGCCACCGGTCTATTTCACTGTTGCAGAAGTTCCTGAGCTCCCGGTCCAGGCCAGTCGAGTGTCGACATTGCAGTAGACATTCGGCGACGCCGGTCGTGGCCCACTATCAATTTGTCATTGGCGTAATCTATCTTGCGGTCTTTCCAAACCTGCTCCTCGCGGCGACGCTGGGCCTGACCGATGTTGCCGTCCTGGCTGTGATTTTCGGCATCAAGCTCGTTGCGCCGATGACGGAATCATCAGTCATTGGCTAACTGATGGAGCGTCGCCGCGTTCCCTGTTCGCGTGAGGATCAGTATTTGGGCCCCTCCTCGTACTCGAGGCCGGCGTCCTTCGCCTGGGTTTTCACTGCGTCGTAGAGTTTCTGATCCAGCGAGTCCGCAAAGCCACCGGCTTCGTCGACCTTCTTCGCCAGGTAGTCGTCACGGTCGCGCGACAGTTCCGTGATCTGTCGCTTGATGTCCGAGCGTTCTTCGGCGAGGTCGGCAACGTACGCCAGTTGCTCCTCGGGTGCCATCGGCTTTAACGCCTCGGGCAATGCGTCTTCCTCGAGCGTGTTGAGATCGACCGTGCCACTTTCGACGGCAGCGACCAGCTCGTTGTCGCCAAGCAGGTTCGCCCGCCCGCCAGCCGATGCATTGAACACACCTCGCCGTGCACGTGCGGCAAATGACGCACCTTCGTTGAGCTTGTCGGTTGCGGCGACTTTTCCTTTCATCTTTTCCTTCTCTTCCCTGGTGCCGTAGTAGAGTCGTGTATCGTCGAGTTTCGCCGCCAACACGGCAATCTCTTCGTCATAAGGCGTAGTGTAGGCGACCGCACCACCGGCTTGTTCGACCTGGAAGAAATCGCCGTTGCCAAGGCTCGCAATCTGCGTCCACGGTGCAACCGCCGATGCAATCTCGCCGCACTGTATCGTGTTGATGACGATGCCCTTTTCTGTCGCGGCTGCGACGATCTCCGGGTACTGCACCTCGTTGTAGTCCATGTGCGGCGGCGCATCACCGACCAGGAAGATCACCTGATATGCCTGCTCCTTCTGACTCCAGGACATGGCGTGCACTGCATCGTAAAGCGCTTTGTTGACACTTTCTGGCGTATCACCGCCACCGTTTGCTTGAAAGTCCATCAACGTGGCGTAGACCGAATCGAGATCGTCAGAAAGGTCGACGACCCTGGTTACGTACGCGTCACCCTTGTCGCGATAGGCGACGAGGCCGATTCGAATATCCGGCGTCTGCTGCGCTGACGCCATGGTGGTGGCGATCGACCAGATTTTTTCCTTTGCCGTCTGGATAAGGCCGCCCATGCTGCCGGTCGTATCCAGCACAAATACGACGTCGACTATCGGTCGTTCGCTTTGCGTAATGTGATGACCGATCGGTGGATCGACCTGGATACTCTTGGCCGAAAGTTGCGGGTAGTACATGATCGCGCCGAGCGTCAGTCCGAAAAGGGCAATGCCCAGTAGTTTGCTTTTCATAACTTGATTCCTCTTTCCGTTAGCGGGTTTGAAGCCCGTTATTGAGTGAATAATTGGCGCAACGCCCGATCGGCCTGGCGCCTTGCATGGTCGAAGCTCGCGTCCTCGGGCGTTGTGTCGGTCTGTCCGTTCCGCCTGCGCTTCACCGTTGGTGGAATCGCGACGAACAGGGCCTGCACCAGGAAGAAGCACCAGGTGGCGAGGAACACGCTGCCCGAGCGAGTGATTGCCCAAACGGCGGCCGACATGCTCAATGTGCTGAGGCCCAGGTCCAGCAGCGCGGGCAACACACCGGCATAGAAGTAGAGCGAGCGAACCAGCCAGATCGCGCCGACATGGATCAACATGTATAGCGGTAACGCGGGGGCCAGCCACCATGTGGCGACCGTTAACGCGGCCCACAGCGACAACGTGGTCACGCGACCGACGCGCTCACGACTGCGGCTGAACAAATACAGGAGATAGGCGAGTCCCAGTCCGGGAATTACGATGCGAATTACGGCGCCGAGGCCGACGAACGGGGTCAGTGTGGCAACAACCGCGCTCGCGAAGAATCCGAGAATGGCCGCGACGACAACGCCTTGAATAAAGGAGGGCCGTTTCATGATGTACTCCTCGCACTTTTCTCACGCAGGTACGCGATTTCGATTTCGTCGTCCCCGACCGTCATTTCACGCGCCATCCAGGCAACGTCATCGAACTCCCGGTTGTCGCTGTTACCGGTCAACGGACGCTGCGTGAACAGGTCGGCTTTCTGACGCAGTCCCTCGAGCGTTGCGTTGTTTTCGGCAAGCCTTTCTCGTTGCTCACTGAGGTACTGCTCATTTGCGGCGTAATTGGAGCTCACGCGTTTCAAGAGCCGCTCTGCCTCCAGCTTCTTCCTGATAAGGCCGCGCGCCAGGTCGTCTTTCTCCGATTCGAAACAAAGATCGAGTTCCCCGTCGATATCAACGATCGCGCGTTGCAGTTCATCCTTGCGAACGGACAGCGTTTCCTGGTCGTGCGCCCTCAGGGCGATGCCCTTCTCAGCGGCGGCCAGCTCATCTTCCATGTCGCGAATCGCCTGTCTGAGTAATGCTTCCGGCTCCTCGATCTGGTCAAGAACGGCATGAAAGTCCGCCTTGAAAAGCCGTGCAATACGATTGATGAGTGCCATGTTGCTGCCTCCTCCGTGTCTGTCGAATCAGTCGATAGAGGCATGGTAGGCAGCGAAGGCTCGTTTAATAAGACATGGGTTCGTAAAATCATCCGGCCGGAATTTACAAAAACGTTACACGGATACGCGCTTCCGGCGGCGGCAGAGTGCTAGCCTAAGCGACACATGAGCAGGCAATTGCGCGTACTGGTTGTGGAGGACGAAGAGGCCATTCGTACCGGCCTCATTGACGTGCTCGTATTCCACGGCTACCAAACCGACAGCGCCACCACAGGCCCTGAGGGTCTCGAGAAGGCGCTGACGGGCCGGTTTGATCTGATCCTGCTCGACATCATGTTGCCGGGAATGGACGGGTATGAGATCTGCGATCGAATTCGTGCCGTGGACCGGGACCAGCCCATCATCATGTTGACGGCGAAGACTTCGGACGAGGAAATTGTGCAGGGCCTGAAACTCGGCGCGGATGATTATGTGCCGAAGCCGTTTTCGGTGCAGCAGCTGGTCTTGAGAATCGAGGCAGTCCTGAGGCGCTCCCAGGTCGGCCGGCAACAGGCGAGGACGCTGAATCTGGGCAAGATTGAGATCGATACGGAGAATCTTTGTGGCGGCGGCGGCGGCAAGGAGATCGCGTTCACAAAGCGCGAGATCGAGGTGCTCACGTATCTTGCCGAGAACGCCGATCGGCCGGTGTCGAGAGAAGAGTTGCTGTCAAAGGTCTGGGGATATGCGAGAAGCCTCGACATCGAGACGAGGACCGTTGATATCCATATCGCGAAACTGCGGCGAAAGATCGAGGTGGACCCGAAACAACCGGCGCATGTGATAACCGTTCGCGGCGCGGGTTACCGCCTCGTCCTGGACGGATAAGCGGTCATGCTGCCGAAGACGCTTATCAAGGGGCTCGACAAACGCCGTTTACGAATTTTGCTGGCATTGTTCTTCCTGGCACTCGCGGTACCAACGGCGGTGCTCATCTGGCAGGCCTACGGCCAGCTCAAGTGGGAAGCGTTTCATCAACATCGTGGCGCGGCCGAAGAGCTGACCCGGCGCGTCGATGCGCGTCTGAACGAGATGGTCCGTGCTGCTGACGCTCGCTCGTTCGCGGATTACGCGTTTCTGGTTGTTTCCGGCGACCCGAGCGCCAACTTTGTGCAACGATCCCCATTGTCAGCGTATCCAGTGGTGGAAGACCTGCCAGGAGCGATGGGGTATTTCCAGGTCGATGCCGAGGGAATATTCAGCACACCGCTGTTGCCCTCGTCTGGTGCCGAGGCGGCCAGCGTCGGCATCGGCGAAGACGAATTTGCTGACAGGCTGCAGCTCGCGCAGGAAATTCATGCCGTGCTCGCCGACAACCGCCTGGTGCAGGCCAGGCCAGGTCCGGTTGCGCTCCACCAGTTCGGCACGTCCTTCGCGCTCGATGACGAGCAGACCATTGTCGACGAAAAGGACATCGAACGAAGAGCCTATAGCGCATACCGTGACAGACAGGCTTCGGCGCAAGAGGCAGCCGAAGCTGAAATGTCCGCCAAGCCATCAGAGGAGAATGCCGGCCCACAGGCTGCCTACAGCCAGCAGGTATTTGACCAACTGAATCAGCCGAGGCGTGACGCCAGCCTCGCATCGGCCGACGTCGGCACGTTGGTTCCCGACGACGACAGCGTTACGACGCCATCGGCACAGCGCGGCAACCGTATCGGCAAGGTCAGTGACCTGAAACTTGATGCCGCTCTGCAAAAGAAAAGCGCAGCGGCTGAAGGAGATGCTGACAAAAAGGAAGCCGGTGGGGACGGGTTCGCAGGCGCGCCGGACCGAGCCAAGCGCCGGGAGAAGATTGCGCTACCGGAGTCCCCGCCGGTGACTGAAAACGAAGCGATAACGAACCTGCGCGAGTCAACGGATCTTCGCATCAGTACATTTGAAAGCGAAATCGATCCGTTCGAGTTCAGTCTTCTCGACAGCGGTCATCTCGTCCTGTTTCGTAAGGTGTGGCGCGACGAGCAACGCTACATACAGGGATTGCTTGTCGACCGGGATGCATTCGTCCAGGAAGTGATCGGCGCAGGGTTCATGGATACCGCGCTTGCCGCGATGTCGAGTCTGATCATTGCGTTTCAGGACGACGTCATAAGTACATTCAGCGGCCGCGACAGCTTCACCTATCCGAATCTCGCCGAAGGCCTGGACGGTGCGTTGTTGTACCGCAGTCGCTTGACGGCGCCACTGAATAACCTGGAACTCATCTACAGCATCAGGCGCCTGCCGCCAGGTGCCGGCGCCAGTGTGCTTGGCTGGGTCACGCTGGTCCTGGCCCTGGTCTTTGTCAGTGGATTCGCTGTCCTGTATCGCCTCGCAGCCAGCCAGATCAACCTCGCTCGCCAGCAACAGGATTTTGTGTCGGCCGTGAGTCACGAACTCAAGACACCGCTCACATCCATTCGCATGTACGGTGAAATGCTGAAAGAAGGTTGGGCCGACGAAGAGAAACGCCAGAGTTACTACGAGTACATTCACGACGAGTCGGAACGCTTGTCCAGGCTTATTTCCAACGTACTGGAACTCGCCAGGATTACGCGAAACGAACCCCAATTCGACCTGAAACCGGTGGCCGTCGGCGAACTGATGGCGAATATACAATCCAAGATAGCGAATCAGGTCGAACGGGCCGGTTTCGAGCTGCGATTAAGGCACGGCGAGGATGTCGATCAGGCCATCGTCAACATCGATGAGGATTGCTTCGCCCAGATCATCATTAACCTGGTCGACAACGCCATGAAATTTTCGACGAACGCGGACGACAAGATCGTCGAAATTGGCAGCAGGCTGACCGGCGACAAGCAGGTGCTGGTCTCGGTCCGAGATTATGGGCCCGGCATTCCTAAAGATCAGATGCAAAAGATATTCGAGCTTTTCTACCGTTCCGAGTCGGAACTGACACGCGAAACCGTTGGCACCGGCATTGGCCTGGCGATCGTGCATCAGCTTACGCTCGCGATGAATGGCAGCGTGGACATGGTCAACGTGGAGCCGGGCGCGGAGTTTCGCCTGCTGTTCCCGGCGGTCAAGAGTCGCTGATGGAATCGGCCCTCCGCGAGGCGCTGTAAGCCTCAGCTGCTGTGCTCATACAGGCGAACGTCACGCTGAGGATACGGACTGGCGCCAACGGCATTGGTCACCGGCCCGCCTCGACGAATCTCTCAGTGCCGGTCACATCGACGAGGCCACCGGGTTTGCAAAGCCGAAAAATGATCATCAGCACGCCCGTGGCGGAATTCGCGAGCGATCGTCCTAGGGTTGGCTCGTAGACCCATCGATAAAAGTACCTATGTCGAGGCGCGCTGATTCGTGTCCGTGTTCCGGTAGAATCAAAGTATGGACAGGATCGAACTTCTCGACTCGGGTTTTTTGTACCTGGAAAGCCGCGAGGCACCGATGCACGTGGCAGGACTGAACCTGTTCGAGTTCCCCAAGGGCGTACACCAGCGAAAATTCATGGCCCGGGTCGGTGAATCCTATCGGTCGACCACCGAGCTACGCCAACCTTTTGCGCACCGCGTTGCCCACGGCACGCTGGGACGCTTCGGGCCGCTCTACTGGGAGCACGATCCGGACCTCGATCTCGACTATCACGTCCGGCATTCGGCATTGCCCAGTCCAGGCAGGTATCGCGAGCTGTTCGCGCTGGTATCGCGGCTGCATTCCACGTTGCTCGATCGAAACCGCCCGCTCTGGGAGGTGCACCTGATCGAGGGCCTGAAGAATCGCCAGTTTGCCGTTTACACGAAACTGCATCATGCGACGATCGACGGTGTCGCAGGCGTTCAGCTTACCAAGGCAGGCTGTTCTCCGGACCCCAATGCCAGCACTGATCTGTGTCCACTATCGATCGAAGCGCATGAGCGATTCAAGGCGCAGCACGGACGCGCACGGGCTACCGATCTCGAGCCGAGCGAGTTTGAGCTCAAAGCGATAGCGGAGTTCCTCAAGGCGCAGTTCGATACATCGGCGCATTTCATGGGAGTGATCAGAAGTATTGCGGCGACGTGGCTCGGTTTTGGCAAAGGCCTGGCTGTGCCCTGGCGACATGTTCCGCACACCGTCTTGAACACCGAGGTCTCGGCTGCACGGCGATACGTTGCCCAGTCATGGAGCATCGATCGTGTGCGGGCCGTCAGCAAGGCGGCAGATATAACGATCAACGACGTCGTTCTGGCAATGTGTTCAGGAGCATTGCGACGGTACCTCGATGAACAGGGCGAGCACCCGGAACATTCCTTGCGCGCTTTGGTTCCGGTATCGGTCCGGCAGAAAGACGACTTCGACTCGCCTGTCGCGATCAGTTACATCGTCGCCGACCTCGGCACCCGCCATGAAGATCCGGCCGACAGGCTCGAAGCGATCGTCGAATCGACGCGCGCCGGCAAGGCAATGCTTAGCGAGCTTACAGCGCGGGAAGCCAGCCTGTATGCAACCCTGATACAGACGCCGTTGTTCCTTGCCAGCATGATGGGCGTCGCCGACTGGTTCCCGCCGGTCAGCACGGTCATCTCCAATGTACCCGGACCAAAGGAGCAGCTTTACTGGAATGGCGCGCCTTTGATTGGCGCTTATCCGGTTTCTGCCGTCTTCCACGGCTTTGCACTGAACATCACGTTTGTTAGTTACCACGGCAGCCTCGATTTCGGCATCATCGCGTGCCGGCGAACGGTGCCACGCGTCCAGCGACTGATCGACTACCTTGAAGAGTCACTGACCGAACTCGAGGAAATCGTGTAGGCCGCGATGAAGCTTATCGGAGAATACTGATGTCGAAATCCGACCGAATCCCCCGCGACAAAGACAACGATCATTCCCGCGAGATGGCATCGCAGCGAGCTGCATTCGTCTCAACGATGACCGGTGCGGCGCTTGATACCGTATCGAGCTACACGATCGATCCGACGGTAACGAGCGGCAATATCGAAAACTTCACCGGCACTGCGCAGGTGCCGCTCGGAATTGCCGGACCGCTGACAATCGTCGGGGAACACGCAAAGGGCGAATTCTATATTCCAATGGCAACCACCGAGGGGACGCTGGTTGCGAGTTACAGCCGCGGCATGCGCGTCATCAGCGAATGCGGGGGTGTCAGGACGACGGTCGTCAAACACTCGATGCAAAGAGCGCCCGTGTTCCTGTTCGACAACGCGCAGGAGGCTCGTGAATTCGGCAAGTGGCTCAATGAACACATCGACGCGATACGCGGTGTCGTGAAGACCTCTTCGCGCACAGCCAGGCTGATCGAAATCGAGCAGTACATCGTTGCCAACATGCTTTACTCGCGGTTCTGCTACACGACCGGCGACGCAGCGGGCCAGAATATGACCGGCAAAGCCACGCTCTATGCCTGCGAGTGGATACGCGCCAATCACCCGCTGAAGCCGCGCTTCCTGCTGTCCGGCAACACGGACACGGACAAGAAGCACTCGATGATGAACATGATCCAGACCCGCGGCAAACGCGTCGTCGCGGAATTCGTTTTGAAGAAAGACGTGGCGAAGAATCTCCTGCGTATCGATACCGAGTGGCTGTACCGTTTTCGCCAGGTCGCGTACGTCGGCTCGTTCCAGGCCGGCGCAGCCTACGCCGGCCCGCACTCGGCGAACGGTATTGCGGCGATGTTCATTGCCACCGGGCAGGACGCGGCAAACGTGGCCGAGTCCCACGCCGGCATGAACTACGGACAGCTGCTCGACAACGGTGATTTCTACTGGGCGGTAACGTTACCGGCGCTGATCTGCGCCACATACGGCGGAGGCACTGCCCTTCCAACGCAGCGCGAGTGTCTCGAGATGATGGACTGCTACGGCACCGGCAAGGCGGACAAGCTGGCCGAGATCATCGCTGCCGTCGTGCTGGCGGGAGACGTGTCACTGTCTTCCGCGATCCTCGCCCACGAATGGGTCAGCAGTCACGAGAAGATGGGGCGCAACCGTTAGTGTCGATAAAGAGCAAGCTGCAACGGGCCTACGTGTCCTTGATGATGCGCATCGTCGGTCGCGGGCTGGCGATTGCGAGTCGCGTCGACAGCGATACTGCCTATGAGCTGCAGCACCTGCCGGCCGAAATGACGGTTGCCATGCGCGTCTATCCGAATGGTCCGTGCTGCCTGCTGCAGCACACCGGCACCGATCTGAGCTACCTTGGTGTACGCGACTCGTGTGACGCCGATATGGAAATCATATTCAAGCATCTGCAACACGCGTGGCTCCTGTATACGTTCCAGGAAGACACGCCGACGGCGTTTGCCCGCAATCGAATCGTGCTGGACGGCGAGGTGCATCACGCGACGGTTTTCAATCGCTGCCTGTCGCGACTCATGATCCTGATACTGCCTCGCCTGCTCGCCAAGCGGGCTGTAAAGCGATATCCCGTTATCGCCCTGCGGGACAAGTTCAGCCTGGCTTCCGCTATTTATCTGCGCATGCCTTTCGAAAGGACGCGGGCCGCCCTATGACGTCGAGATACTACGAGTTCTATTGCCCGGTGAAGATTCTTGCGGGGCTCAAAGCGCTCGAGCACCTGCCCGCGGAGCTGGCCGAAAGAGACTGCGCAGCGCCGATGGTGCTGACCGACAAGGGTGTGCGAGAGGCCGGCCTCATCAAACACGTCGAAATCGCCTTCGAGGAAGCCGGCCTGTCAATCGGTCCGGTATTCGACGACATCCCTCCCGACAGTTCGACCGACGTGGTAGAGAGCATCGCGCGGGAATTCCGTGAACGGGACTGCGATTCGCTGATCGCCGTGGGCGGCGGCTCGGTCCTCGACACCGCCAAAGCCGTCAATATCCTGGTATCGGAGGGCGGTGAGTTTCTGCGCGCATACGTGGGTGCCCACAAACTGACGCGACCGCTGAAGCCGCTGGTCGCCATTGCCACGACGGCGGGAACGGGATCGGAAGTGACGACCGTTGCCGTAATCAAGGACACACACAAGCAGAAGAAAGACGCATTCCAGTCATCGCACCTGATGCCGGCTGTGGCCGTCATCGATCCACGAATGACGCTGACCGTACCACCCGTCATTACTGCCGCAACGGCGATGGACGCGCTGACCCACGCGGTGGAAGCGTTTACTTGCATTGCGAAGAACCCGCTCAGCGACGCCTACGCGTCGGCCGCGATAAAGAAGATCGTGACGGCGCTGCCGCTGGTGCTCGCGGAACCCGGACACACGGACGCGCGGCTCGACCTGGCCGAGGCCGCGACGATGGCCGGCATCGCGTTCTCCAATTCGATGGTCGGGCTGGTCCATGCGATCGGCCACTCCCTCGGTGCCGTGTGTCACCTGCATCACGGAACCTGCATGAGCCTGCTGCTGCCCTATGTGCTCGAGTACAATTTCGACGCCATACAGGACGACCTGGGTGCGCTGTTACCGTTGCTGGCAGGCGATAAAGCCGCCAGGGCGACACCCCCAGAGGAACGTGCGAGGGCCTCGATCGCGGCGATTCGTGACTTGCGCGACGAGATATTCGACGCGACGCAACTGCCGCGCAGTCTTAGCGAGGCGGGCAAGGTAGAGAAGTCGCAGTTGGCGAAGATCGCCGACCTGAGCGTGGATGATGGTGCGCTCATGTTCAACCCGGTCGAAGCCGACCGGTCCGATATTCTGAACATTCTCGAGAAAGCGTGGAGCCTGCCGAACTGATGAAAATTCGTCGAGATCATGAATACTCAGACAGCACGGATACCGTGTTTGCCTTGTTCACCGATGCCAAAGAGATCAAGGCAAAACAAAAGGCGCTCGGCGCGCGAAATATTCGTGTAGAGGAATGCGATAGAGATGCTGACGGCGCGGTAGTCCGGTTCGTGCGCGAGCTGCCCGCCGACGTGCCGGGAATCCTCAGCAAATTCCTGCAACCCTGGAATACGGTGGAGCAGTCGGAGCAATGGCGCATTTGCGATGACGGCGTATACAAGGCGGATCTGGCTATCGATATCACCAACGTGCCGGTCACCGTCAGCGGAACACTGAAGCTCGAGCCGGTGGACGACGGCTGCGTCAATCACGTTCGTATGACCATCGACTGTGGTATTCCGTTCGTCGGCAAGACATTGGCGGAGTTCGTTGCGATGGACTGCAAGCGCATTATCGCCGAAGAATACGCGTACATCAGCGATCAATTGAGTTCCACCTGAAGCCTCCCCGGTACGATTCAAGCCGATGGTCGAACTCGCACCCTGGTCGATCTTCTGACCGCCGCACGTTGTTAGACTAGGCAGATGCTTTTCGCAATTATCGGCGCGCTGCTTGGATCTGTCGGCTTACGACAATGGATCGTTGGCAGCCTGCGTGTGGCGCAATCGGCGTTGCTCGACTCGACGTTCACGGTTATGGGCGCGCTGTGCAAAGCCGACAATGTCGTCACGCGCGATGAAATAAGGACGGTCGAGCAGATCTTTCGCATGCTCAACCTGGACGGCGAACTCCGCGAAAACGCCAAGGCTGCGTTCAACCGCGGCAAGCAGCCGGGCTTCGACCTCGACGCCGCCGTCGACAAGTTCGCACAGATCAGTCGCGGCCGCAGACCGCTCGTGAGCCTGTTCCTCCAGCTGCAGTGCATGGCCGTTGCGGCTGACGGCCGCGTTGACCCAGCCGAGCACGCTATGCTGGTGCGCGTCGCGAAGCGATTGAACCTTGGCGAAGCCGATGTCATGCAACTCGAAGCATTGCTGCGTGCCGCGACCGCCGGGCCTTCGGCCGGCGCCAGAACCATCCCGATAAACTCGCCAGCCGCGGCTTGCCGGAAAGCATGCGTGCCGTCGCCGAGGAACGCTCGCGTGAAATCAACGCGGCTTACGACCTGATCAAGGAAGCACGCCGTATCAGGTGAGCGGCGTCGGCTCCTGCCAGCAATAGTGGCGGCAGTTCGTCGAATGCACGACGTGCTCGAGGCACAAACTCTGCGGCTCTATCCAGCCGATCTATCGCGCACGTAGCCCGGCTGAATAGAGTTATGCCCCGTTAACTGATCGCTACCCTGGTCATCTTGCGACAATTAAAGTTCAAACAGATGTCGGAACGCGACCTGAAATTGACGGCCAAATGGGCTGTGAGTTCTGGCCTCGAAATTCAGGTCCTGGTCGGCGAACGGTGGGTCTTCGTCGCCGACATTTGTCACGTTCAGTGACAGTACCGTCTTGTCGTTAGCGAAAGCATAGTTGTAGTGCAGGTCGACTGTCGTCCAGGAGTCGATCACAGAATTGAAGGTCTGAGCCGCAGTCTTGTCGTCGGTATAGTCATCAATGTGTCGGACGATCGCCCTGGCACTGTGCTGATCATTGCTCCAGTCCAGCGAGAGGTTTGCGCGCCACTGGGGCAACGGAGAAGCAATATTGCTTTCGTTGCGATTGCCAACAGCATCGATATTCACAACGGTCACCTGGCCGCCAACGACTCCCGGAATGCCGCCGATATCGTAGCTCAACATGTAGCTGGCTTCTAAGCCGAGCATCAACTCGCTGCCGCCTGCCATGTCAAAGGCATAGCTCGCTGTGACGTCAACACCGTCCGTCTTGACGGTCGGCGCGTTGATGAACGGCACGATGACCCGCGTGATTTCGCCGCTGTGTTGCAGATTGTCGTCGGGATCTTCGCCCGGTAGCGCGTTACGGAAAATATCCGGGTCGCGACAATCGGGTGTCCTGTCCACACAAAGCGTATTCTCGATCGTCACTTTGGTCTGTCCATTTTCGACCGCGATCAAGTCCTCGAAATCGATATTCCAGTAATCGAGTGTCATACGGAACTTATCCGTACCAGCGACGACCATGCCCACATTGAAGGTCGTTGCCGTTTCCGGTACGAGACTTGGGTTGCCGGTCGTATCCGCCGCCTTGAAGCCGGTCGACGGCGCCCCGCCGCCTTTCGGCACGTCGGCGAATGGGATCAGGTTGGTCTCCTGGTTGAATCGCTGATGTAGTGACGGTGCGTGGAATGTCGTGCTGACAGAACCCCTAAAAGACAACGTGTCGTTGACATCCCAGAGGACGGCCAGTTTCGGGTCCAGCGTATCGCCGATGCTGCCACCATAGTCCTCATAACGCAGGGCCACTTGCGCCTCGACCGTATCTGACAGGGGCACGGCCAGCTCGCCAAACAATGCATAGACATCCTGGCTTTCGTCGATTTCGATACCGCCGCCCACGAATATAAAGCTGCCCGGTATCGTGGCTATCTCATTGCGATCAACGTCCAGGCTGTCGTCACGGTATTGAAGGCCGAACGCCCCCTGGACGGTGCCGGCACTCGTCTCCCAAAGATCGCCATTGACTACGGCGTCGACAACCAGCAGGTCGGCGGTTTGGTCGAGGTCATTAGAGCTGCGCATGAAGTCCTCGACCGCCGGGTCATTGGCCAGCGCCGGGTCCGTAAAACGCGTAGTGAAAGGATTGAACCACAAGCAACCGCCCACGCCAGGTGTACCGGTAGCGGTATCGCAATTCGGGCCACCCAGACCCCGCAGTCCATCGCCGAATTGTTGCTGAAGGACGGTCGGGCTCGATTCCTCGACATTGTTACTGCTATAGCTGATCGACGTATCCAGATCCCAGCCGTTGGCGAAATCGAACCGTATGCCGCCGACAAAACGATAGGTTTCATAATCGCGCCACGACGGCTGCGTGGGAAGGTTTTGACCAAACGGCCGGCCGAGGTAGATGCCATCAACCCCGATCCAGTTGCCGGGATTCTCTGCCGGTATAACTTCGAACCGCAGCACCGGGAAGGATGGGGAGTTGCCGATGTCGTTGACATCGACCGAGTAATAGGCGGCTTCGCCATAAAACTCGGCGCGGTCGCTGATAAAACTTCTTAAGGTCGCCCAAACATTAATCTTCTCCTGATCATCGGCGAGGTTATAGTGCTTTACGAAACTATAGCCGCAACGACCGAATTCCGGGGGAAATCCGAGATCGGCCGTACCGCCCGAAACATTAAACCGCAACCCCTGTGGATCTGCATCGCAGCCGGGATCTATGTTGGGGGCGCCGGCACCGATCAGGCTCTGGGCGACCGGCGCAGCCGCGCCGAAAGACCCAATGTAGTTGGTCAGATTCGCCACTTGCGTTGCATCAGCGAAATCCGGGGTCAAAATCAAGGCGCCGGGGCCAGCCAACGTCGATACGCCGCGATTGGCATTCAAGATGCTGTCGTTCACAAAGCTCGCGAACGGCATGTCGCTGGCTACCAGCTGGTCGACCTGGCTGTAGGCAGCCGAGATCACCAGATTGGTGTCGTCATTCCCCCATCCCCAGATACCGCTGACATCCCAATTCCCCTGGTTCGGAGAATCCATGCGATCGCGATAACTGGCGCTCACTTCGAGACCCTCAAAGCGTGTGCGCGTAATCAGATTGACGACGCCGGCGACCGCATCCGATCCATAGGTTGCAGCAGCGCCGTCTTTCAATACTTCCATCCGGTTCAGTGCAATGCCCGGGATAAGGTTGATATCGACAAAGGACGCACCGGTTCCAGTCGATGTTGAATGGATGACCTGGCGCTTGCCATTAAAGAGCACCAGGGTCTTATCCAGGCCCAGGCCACGCAAGTTGATATTGGCGGTGCCGGTGTTGCGGTTCTGCCCGCCGAGCGCATTGGAGCGGTTCTCCGAACCGGAGTTGATCACCATATTATTGACGATGTCCGTGGTAGTCGGGGCGCCCAGCGCTTCAAGCTCGGCGCGGTCGATCACCGCAATAGGCAAGGCACCCGTCGTCTTCGATCCCTTGATATAGGATCCGGTAATCACGATTTCTTCTAACTGCTCGCCTTCGGCCGCATCAGTTTGTCCTGATTCCTCTGTTTGTGCAGAACCGGGACCACTCACGGCCAGAACCGGTAGAAGAACGAAGCAAGAAGTGATCTGGGCGACGCAACCAGCGTGTTTGGACTTACGCATAATCTTCCCCTTTGTGTTTCTTGTGAAACCGCTCTTTTTAAGGCCCATATTGCGCCTATTCCGCCTGAAATGAAAATGGTCCGTCGTGGCGAATGCCTGATCGCCGCAACACGGCGCCCGGCAAGGGGCGTTGGAGAATAAG
>CAMYMR010000032.1 GCA_947259285.1 uncultured Woeseiaceae bacterium
GCCGCTGCCCGAGAAAGCGGCTTTGATTACGTCGGTCTCGAAGTATTCATCCAGGTACTCGGCAACGCTCATCGTCCAGAAGCGAATCGTCTCGTACATACGATCTTCGCCCATGTCGAGGAACTTACCGCCGATACGGATGAGCTCCCTGATGTCACGTGGCTTGAACGAGGTCGGATCAGGCGCTGTGCTCAGCAGGAAGTCGCGAATGAATCGACACTGCCGCATCGTATCCGCCGAATAGGTTTTATACGCATCCGCGTCGCGGCGTGAAAACCTCGCCATCTCCCGGTAAGCAACTTCCGCGTCGTGGTACGAACCGTAATAGTCACCGTTCTCCATGAACGTCACGGAACCGCCGTAAGGCGTAACCTGCAGCCCGTGCCTGTGCAGTTCCAGCGCCCGGTAGATTTCCGGCCGCAGCAGGCTGCATACGTACGAGCAGTTCGAGTACCACCAGTCCTTGTAGAGGTTTCGGCTAACCGCAGCGCCGCCGATATAGTCGTTCTTCTCGACGCAGACGACATCAAGCCCGGCCTTCGCGAGAAAAGCGGCGTTTGTCAGCCCGTTGTGTCCGGCGCCGACAACGATCGCATCGTATTTCTTCATTTCCTGGAACTCGTCGCTGTGGTTTTTCTTCCGAGTTTTGACAAGGTAATGTCTACTGCTTGCTCGACTTTGTCCAGCGTTTCGTCGAGACATCCCACATTGTGAGATTCACACAGGAACCAGGGCTCTCGCGAGTCCGGTTCAACCAGTATCCCCTGCTCGTGGAGCTCCGGCGCGAGCGCATCATAAAACTCGTAATTCGAACTGACCCATTCCCGGTAATTGCTCGGTGCATCTTCCGCGAAGAACAACCCCATGAGTGCCGGATGTCCGGTGAAGCTGTGGACGATGCCGCGACTCGTCAGTATTTGACTCAGACCTTCCTGCAGTTTCCGACCGTAGCTTTCAATATCGGCCAGCGCCGACGTTTCGTCCAGGATCTCCAGCGTCTTGGCCGCAGCAGCCAGCGACACGGAATGACCGGTGAATGTGCCGCCGTGGACTACGCCGTCACCGACGTGCCGCATGATGTCTTCGCGCCCGGCCACAACCGAGATCGGGTAGCCGTTAGCGATCGCCTTCGCAAAGGTGCACAGATCGGCCCTGATGTCGAAGAGCTCCTGGACGCCGCCTTTGGCAACGCGAAATCCTGTCTTTACCTCGTCGACGATCAGCAGCACGCCATAGCGATCGCAAATCTCACGAACGTCCTTCATGTATTGCGCGCGCGCCGTGATCGCACAACAGTTGCCCATGATAGGTTCGATGAGGAACGCGCCAATCTGATCGTGCTTCTTCTTCATCAGGTCTTCGAGCGCGTTGGCATCGTTCAGCGGCACCGGATGAAACAGTCGCTTGGTTACCGCCGGAACACCGTCACCGTAGGGCATGACTTCGGGCGCACCGTCACCGGGCTGCCATTCTTCGACCTCCGAATACCACATGACCTCGCTGAAAACGCCGTGATAACCGCCCTCCATGACGACGTGCCCATCTTTGCCCGTAAAGGAGCGCGCGATGCGCAGGGCGGCCATCACCGCTTCGGTTCCGGAGTTTGAGAATCGAATCAGCTCAGCGGCGGGTACCATCTTGCTGATTCGGCAGGCAACGTCGTATTCGAGCTCGGTAGAGAGCGCAAACACACCACCGACCTCCATCCCCTGCCTGGCCGCTTCGTCGACACGCGGATCGCCGTATCCCAGGATGATCGGCCCATAGGCGAGACGATAGTCGATGTACTCGTTGTCATCGAAATCCCAGATGCGCGCGCCTTTGCCGCGCTTTATATAGATGGTTCCCTCGTCTCCCCAGTAGCGAAAATTGGACGATACTCCGAGCGGCAACTTCCGGACCGCGCGCCTGAAGTGCTCGTTGGATCTGGTCAGGCTGCGCATTTGCGCCTCCGTAAAAAATGAATGAGTATTCATTCATATTATGGCATGATCAGCGCATGGTAGCCACCGCAAAGACCACCCGGAGAACGGCACGCCGCGAGCAGCGACGCCAACAGCTGATCGATGCGACCATGAAATGCATAGCCCGTAAGGGCATGGGTAACACGACCCTTGGCGATGTCGCCGGCGAAGCCGGGCTGTCGCAGGGTATCGTCAACCTGCACTTCAAGAGCAAGGACAACCTGCTCGCCGAAACGCTTCGCTACCTGGCCGACGAGTACAAGTCGCATTTCAGCAAGGCTTACGAAAAGTCCGGTCCGGGTCCTGCCGACAAGCTGCTCGCGCTGGTGGAACTCGACCTGCGGCCGTCCATCTGCGATCGCCGTAAAGTAGCGGTGTGGTTCGCATTTTGGGGAGAGGTCCAGTCCAGGCCGACCTATCGGAAGATCTGCGACGAACGCGACCAGTATTATGATGACACTATCGAACGCCTGGCCGCGGAGATTATCGCCGAGGGCGACTACCAGCACATCACCGCGGAGTCGGTCGCTATTGTGCTCAACTCGATGACTAACGGACTTTGGCTGTCCTTCCTGATCAGCCCCCGGACCTTCGACCGGCAGAAGGCGCGGGACGCGCTTCTCGGCTACCTGTCCAGCGTATTTCCGAAACACTTTTCCTGAGAGAGATCTCGATGCACATAGACATCAGCAAAGATGCCCTCGCCTGGCAAAAAATCGCGCGCGCCTACGCCGACAACTACTTGCTGCCGCACGAAGTCGAGGCAGAACTTAATGACGGTGTACTCCCAGCCGAGATTACGAGGCGCAATAAAGAGCGAGCCATCGAACTGGGCTTTACGGCGATCGATGTTCCCAGGAGTCACGGTGGGCTCGAACTCCCGATGGAGTCACAGGTCGCAATCTGGGAACAGCTGGGCCGGGTAACCAATGCCTTGTCGTGGTGCTTTCCCGAAGCACAATCCTGGATGTTTGATGCGTGTTCCGGCGAACAGTTGGAGAAGTACATCCTGCCGATGATGCGCGGCGAGCATAAGGAATGTTATGCCATCACGGAAGCCGGCCCGGGCTCGGACATATCGGGTCTGGAGGCAACCGCGACGCGCGACGGCGATGACTATGTCCTGAACGGTGAAAAGTGGTATGTCACGAGTGCGAACCTGGCGAGTTTTTTCTGGTTCCAGGCTCGCCTGCCCGACGAGGATGACGAAGCGTTGTTCCTCGTCGACCAGGGTACTGACGGAATAGAGATGATCGCTAACCCGAAGTTCAGCCACACCTACGCCTCGCATCATCCCACCTATCTTTTTACCAACGTGCGGGTGCCCGCGTCGCAACGCGTTGGTAAGCCCGGCGACGGCATGTCATTTACGCACAGCTGGTTTCGGCACGAGCGACTCATGATCGGCGCGCGTAGCTGCGGCGCCGCGGCACGACTGATCGAGGAAGCCATGGCTTTCGCAAACGAGCGCATGATCGATGGTGCGCCTCTTAGCGAGAAGCAGGCTATTCAATTCATGCTGGCCGATAGCGTGACGGAGCTGTACGCGTCGAGGCTCATGACGTATGAAGCAGCACGCGCCGCCGATCGCGGCGACGACCTCAAAGCACAACACAGCCGCTGTTCGATGGTAAAGCTGTACGTTTCGGAAATGGCAAACCGGGTAGCCGACCGCGCCGTCCAGGTCTTCGGCGGTCGGGGTTACATGCGCGAGAACGTGGCCGAACGGTTTTTTCGTGAGCTTCGTGTCGACCGAATCTGGGAGGGTACAAGCGAGATTCAACGGCTTATAATCGCCAGATCCTTGCTGAAGCGTGGACTGGACGGAATGTGACTGCACGAGCGATTCTCGGTACCGCCTTTTTTTCAACATTCCTGCTGATTGGCGCGTGCTCCAGCGACGCCGAAAATTCGTCTGCCGGCGAAAACGTTCTCAATATTTACAATTGGGCCGACTACATCGGGCCGGACACGCTCGAGCGTTTTGAGGCCGAGTATGGCATCAAGGTGCACTACGATACCTATGATTCATCCGAAGTCCTCGACGTAAAACTGCTGGCCGGAAACAGCGGCTACGATATCGTTGTCCACAGCAACCAGTTTGCATCCCGGCTCGCACCGATCGGCGTGTTCGAGAAGCTCGACATGACGCGATTCAGGAACCTCGGAAATCTCGATCCGACAGTGCTCGAGAGCATCGGTGTTTATAAAGAAGTCCTGGACTACAACCTGCCCTATCATTGGGGAACGACTGGCTATGCGTGGAATGTGGACATGGTCCGTGAACGCTTGCCGGACCATCCGATGGACAGCGGCGACGTGTTGTTCGATCCTGGCGTAGTCTCTAAACTCGCCGACTGCGGCGTCAGTCTTCTCGACGGCCCTACCGACCTGATACCGATGGTGCTGGCTTACCTGGGCCGCGACCCGAACGCGGTCGACGATGAGAACCTTGCCGCCGCGGAAGCGCAGTTGAAACTCGTGAAACCCTACATTCGGTATTTCAGCAATCAGAAAATGATATCCGATCTGCCGAACAAGGAAGTCTGTGTCGCGATGAGCTGGTCCGGCGATTTCGCGCAGGCGGCAGCCCGTGCGGCCGAGGCCGGCGTGGATATCGACCTTCGTTACACGGTGCCCAAGGAGGGCTCCGGGCTGTGGGTCGACGGCCTCTATATCCTGAGCGACGCGCCACACAGAGAGAATGCCTACAAGTTTCTCGACTACCTGATGCGCGCGGACGTCGCCGCGGATATCGCCAACACGGTTTTTTATGCCAATGCCAATGCCGCTTCCTGGGAATTTGTTAAGCCTGAAATCCTGAAGAACCCGTCCATATATCCGGATGCAGAGACCTGGAGTCGCCTTTACCCGATACACTCCGCAGATCCGAAACGTGAGCGGCCGCGTACCCGCACGTTTGCGCGGGTGAAAAGCGGTATATGAAGGATTTCATCCGCATACGCGGCATTAGCAAGTATTTCGGTGACTTCGCTGCCGTCGATGACGTCAGTCTCGATATCGCGAAAGGCGAGCTGTTTTCGATTCTCGGCGGTTCAGGCTGTGGCAAGACCACGCTGCTGCGAATACTGGCCGGTTTCGAGCTGCCAACGAAAGGGACCGTGGAGATCGACGGCGTCGACGTCACGAACCAGCCGCCCTACCAACGCCCCGTCAATATGATGTTTCAGTCCTACGCGATTTTCCCGCATATGTCGGTCGCGAAGAACGTCGCGTATGGACTGCAAAAGGAAGGCGTCGCGAGAACGGACATTGAAAAGCGAGTCGACCAGGCCCTCGACCTCGTACAGCTCCGTGACTTCGCAAAGCGCAAGCCCGATCAACTATCCGGCGGCCAGCGACAGCGGGTCGCCCTGGCCAGGGCCATTATAAAGCGGCCCAAGGTGCTGCTTCTCGATGAGCCACTTGCCGCGCTTGACAAGAAACTCCGTGAGCGCACCCAGTTTGAATTGATGAACATACAGGATGAGCTGGGAATCACGTTCGTGGTGGTTACGCATGACCAGGAAGAGGCGATGACGCTATCCACGCGCATCGCGGTGATGGAACAGGGCCGATTCCTGCAAATCGGCACGCCGCTGGAGATTTACGAGTATCCACGGAACAGGTTCGTCGCAGACTTTATCGGTACGATCAATACGTTTGACGGGACGGTGCAGCAGATTGACGAGAACACGCTCGTCATCGATTCGGAAGAAGCCGGTACCACCATTACGGCGCTGGGCAGACACGACGTTGTCGTTGGTCAAAAAGTCTGTGTCGCTGTAAGGCCGGAGAAGATATTTGTCGGCAAAGACGAACCGGACAACAGCGAAGACACGCGGGTTCGAGGTGTCGTGCACGACCTCGGGTACCTCGGCAACTTGTCGCTGTATCGCATTAAACTCGTCAACGACAATATCGTGCTGGTCAGTTCGCAGAACAGGCGACGCTCCGCCAGTCGTTTTCTCGAGTGGGAAGACGAGGTCTGGATTTCATGGCGCCCGCGCAGCGTCGCGGTGTTGCTGGAGTGACGCTGATGGCCGGCGACACTGCTTTCAGAACGGATCAGCTTTGGCGCCGGGTTGCGGTAGCCGCGCCGTACCTGTGGCTGCTCGTCTTCTTTCTTGCACCTTTCGCGATAATTTTGAAGATCAGCCTCGCGGATCCGATTATCGCGCAACCTCCCTTTACGCAGACGTTTGATGCAGAAGGCGACTTCGCAGGATCCGCGGATAACTTCAGGTTCCTTTTGACCGACAAGCTTTACGCGGTCACATATCTCCGGTCCGTAGTAATGGCCGCGGCGGCAACCATACTATGCCTCGCGCTGGGCTTCCCGATGGCGTACGGCATTGCACGTTCGGATGCGACGACCCGCAGTTTACTGCTGTTGCTGATCGTGCTGCCATTCTGGATATCTTTCCTGCTGCGCGTCTATGCGTGGATGGGACTGATGAACAACTATGGCGTTATCAACAACCTGCTAATGTGGATCGGCATTATCGAGCAACCTATCCAGTTGATGTACACCGATTTCGCGATTTTCGTCGGTCTCGCCTATTCGTACCTGCCGTTCATGATCTTGCCGCTGTATGCGACGCTCGAACGCATGGACCTCGATCTGATCGAGGCTGCCCAGGACCTCGGCGCCTCGCGAACGCGTGCCTTTTGGGACATCACCTGGCCGCTGGCGAGGCCGGGGATTATCGCGGGTTGCCTGCTCGTCTTCATACCCGCCATGGGCGAGTATGTCATTCCGTATCTGCTCGGCGGGCCCGAAGCGCTGTTGATTGGTCGAGTGCTGTTTGACGAGTTCTTCGTCAATCGAGACTGGCCACTTGCCTCTGCCGTTGCGATCGTCCTGCTGCTATTGCTCGTCGTTCCGATTGTCCTTTTGCAGCGCAACCAGGCCAAGCGCGAGGAACCGGCGACATGATGGGACGTTCGCGGTTCATTCTTTCGGCGCTGGCGTTCGGCTATGCGTTTCTCTATATACCGCTGGTCTTTGTCGTTGTGTACTCGTTCAATGACTCGAGAATCGCAACAATCTGGGGGGGATTCTCTACCCGCTGGTACGGCGAGTTGCTTCGAAATGACCAGGTTCTCGACGCTGCTTTCCTGAGTCTTCGAATTGCGATGACGTCCGCGACAGCCGCGACGATACTCGGAACCATGGCCGGCCTTGCGCTGGCACGCTTCGGTCGCTTTCGCGGCCGGACGCTGTTCTCGGGGATGATTTCCTCACCCATGGTCATGCCGGAAGTCATCACCGGCCTGTCGCTGCTGCTGCTATTCGTCACGTTGCAACAGCTCACCGGTTGGCCTGGCCAGCGTGGCTTTACAACGATTACCATCGCGCACACGACATTTTCCATGGCCTATGTCGCTGTTATCGTGCAATCCAGGCTGATGTCGATGGACGAGTCCCTCGAGGAAGCGGCAATGGACCTGGGAGGAAAACCGCTGCGTGTCGTGCTCGATATCACGCTACCGCTTATCGCGCCGGCGATGATCGCCGGATGGCTGTTGTCTTTCACGCTGTCACTCGACGACCTCGTGATCGCCAGCTTCGTTTCCGGTCCGGGCAGCAATACGTTGCCAATGTACATCTTCTCCAAGGTAAAGCTCGGCGTGTCTCCAGACATTAACGCGCTGGCGACAATCATCATTGGTGCAATCACTTTCGGCGTGCTGATCGCCTGGTTTGCCATGCGTCGAATGCGGACGTGATCACCGTGAGCTAATGCTCTATACTCAGCCACCATCGATGGACCGTACCATCATCAAGGGTCGCCAGCAGTAACGCATGGATATTGCACAGACCGGATTGCAACATCAGCCGTTCCACACAGACGGAGATCCGGTCTTCTTCGTTCCCTATCGCTCGCAGCTTGCCGCGTATCACTTTCTCCAGATGATCCTGAAAGATGAACGTGGGATCGGCCTGTTCTACGGCCCGGATTCGGCCGGTAAGACGTGCGTTGTTCGTGAATTGCGACGCGACATGCCTGCGGACATTCCTGTCGCCGTCGTCGACGCGGCACGATTGAAGACCTTGGATCTCCTGCGCGCAATCATGACGCAATTCGATCCTGGCCCGTCATTCGCGTCGATTGATGATCATTGGTACGCGCTCAGAATCTTCCTTGCGGAGAAGGCCCGCACCGAGCGGACGCCGCTTCTGATCCTCGAGAACATCAACAGAATGTACCCGAGCTCGCTATACACGCTCAGCAAGCTTGCGGAACTGCAGATGGAGGGGCGCTACCTGCTTCGAATGATTCTGATCAGCAATAAGGCCCCCTTCGCGATCGTGCATTCGCCATCGATGTCGGCCGTTGCAAAACGGTCGATCAGCGCCTTCGAGATGGGACCAATGACCGCGAAAGAGGCATCGACGTACGTTTATGCCAAGCTGCGTGCCAGCGGCTGTGATGATCCGAATCAGTTATTTCCAGCCGACGTTCTCAACGAGCTTCACGCGGCGTCCGGCGGATGGCCCGGAAAACTCGATGAACTGGCAATGCAGGCGATCGAGCGCGCGGAGGAATGGCCGATTGCTCGCGAACACTTGACTGCACCTGCCGAAGAGACCGAACCCGAACCGCCAATACTCACCCCTGTTTCCGAACCTGTCGAGCATCCGGGAATCCAGAAACTGTTCCTTACTTTCAACAGGAAGACCTTACAGGAAATTAATCTGACGGAGCCCAAAGTCCTGATCGGTCGATCGGAGCTATGCGATGTAGCCATCGAAAGCCGGTTTGTCAGCAAACACCATGCGCTGCTGGTTCGCACCGACGACGCATTGCATCTTCTGGACCTCAATAGTACAAACGGTACCTTCGTTAACTCCGAACGGATCCAGAGCAAGGTACTGCGCCATGACGACGTCATTTCCGTTGGTAATCATGGCATCAAATTGATCTGTCCGGCGTATCGAACGCGACCTGTCGTCGAAGAGGCCGACCTCACCGAGACCTCGGTAATGCAGACCCTGGCGGATAGGCGAAAATCGGCAGCGGACGCCAATGAAAAGCCCGCTCACGGCGAGGCAAGCGAAGGGTAATTCGCAAGATTGCGGCCTCTGGCCCCGGCTTCAGAAGCCGCCGGTATCGGTTACTCGCCTTACGGTCGCTGCAACTCCTGCAGGATCCATTCGATGTAGATCCGTTCGGCACGCTCCATTCCGGAGAACGGACCCGGTTGATAATACTTCGAGTGCACGCCCCTGGAATTGTTGACAATGATTTCCTTGTCAGCCTGTGTGGTGATATCCCATAGCCAGGTCAACGCGTCGACGTCATAGTCCTTCCCTGCTACCGCGTCTCCACGAACGAGCCAGTAAATCTCGCAATTCGAATTGTTCTGATCGACGGGTGTAAAAACATAGGCGACAACATGATCGCTGTAGGCCAGCAAGAACGAAAATGCGCCGAGCGAAAAATCGGATGCGCCGCCGTCGTAGTCCGTAAACTTTCCTAGCAATGGTGCTACAGGGCCGCCGTCTTTACTGCCTGTCTTGTACTTATCGAACAGCGCGGTACGACTGTAGCCGTAGCCCATCTCGCCTGGCCGCGCGGCCGTGTCGATGTAGTCAAAATAAATGTCCTTGACGCCGCACGACGCCATCCTGGCAAGCATATTGTCCTGCACACGTTCGCGCTTTGCGCGGTCCAGCATCAGCGTGTGCATGCGGGCGTATTCGGGGTGTGCCGTCGCGCAGTGATAACACTCCTGGTAGTTCTCGATCGAGAGCTTCCAGTTGGCCGGAATCTCGTAGCTCTTTTGTGCCGCGACCTTCAGGTTTTCAAGGTCGAACATCGCCATCGGCTCGGCGAGATCCCGTTTTGCGCCTTCGAGCGAAAGCGGATCGTCGGTAAAGCAGATCAGGATCAGCCCGTGCAAGACGTCGACGGAAACCGGTTTGAGGCTATGCGCCGCCATGTCGAAATCATCCGGCATGTTGCGGGCCGCGAAAAGCTTGCCGTCTATGTCGTAGCTCCAGCCATGATACGGGCAGGAAAACTTGTCGGCATGCCCCTGCGACGTCAGGCAAACCAGCGAGCCGCGATGACGACACACGTTGGCAAAGGCCTTGAGCTCGCCATCCGATCCACGAACGATAATCGCGGACTCTCCGGCAACGTTCAGAAGCTTGAAATCCCCCGGCTTCGGCAATTGTGATACGTGGCCCGCGAGAATCCAGTTGCGGTAGACAATCCGCTCGAGCTCCAGCGCATAGATATCCGGATCCGTATAAAAGCGTTGGTCGAGGGAGTAACCGGGTTTCTGGTCAGCGATCAGTTTCGCGATCGACCGCGCGTCTGCTTTCATTACGGCACTCATGTTTTATCCCACAATATGAAATGACGAAACGAACATTCCGCTACGATATCACAGCGACCATGACCGGCAGCATGTGGACCATCTCCTGGGCAACCTCTGATCAATTATTTCGCCGACGCATTAGAGACTGGACTCGACAACGTACGGAGGAATGCTTCCAACTGTCGCAGCTGTCGGCCGCTGAGCGCGAGTGGTTTTGCTTCGTTGTGACCAATCATGGCGTCGGGCGCTTTGTTGTAATGCACCAGCACTTCCGCGAGCGTATCGAGCTGACCTTTATGCATATACGGTGCCGTGTGCTCCACGTTGCGTAGCGATGGCGTACGAACGGCGCCGATTAATTCTGTTCCGGTCTTTACAAACTCGAGTTCCGGGCAACGCCGCTCGGGATCATCACTGTAGTCACCGAGACAGTTGAACGGATTCTCGAGGACCTCGCGCACACCGACGACACGCCCCTTGTCCGGTAGTTCCCCTTCTGCACTCAGGATGCCCGTATTGTGAAACTCATTGTTCGTCAGCAGCGGTCCATTGTGACACTGCGTGCAGTTCGCCTCGCCAATAAACAATCGAAGGCCGTAAATTTCATCGGCCGTGAGTATCATCTCCTGACCCTGTATATCGTTGTTTATCAGGGCCGCAACATAGCGATCGAATCGTGAGGCGCTGGGCATAAGGGTGCGTTCGAACGCAGCGACCACTTTGCCGATATTTGCGAATGCCCGATTGATGACGGCCCGATCCGCGTCAGTCATCGACGCCCAGGCCGTGCCCCAGGTCTGCCCGCTTGCGGCCCCACGCACCTCGGGAAACCGCGTCGTATTACTCAGGTCGGGCAGTGCCCCGAACAGGGTTTCGTACTGACTGCGGTAAGCCTCGTCTGCCGCGATCCCGCGCAGCACCTGTATCCGGTTGGTGCCGTGCTCGTCGGGATCCTCGAGTGGCGATAACGCTTGCGACCACTGGCTGTCGCGGCGCCCATCCCAATACAGCCACGGGCTGTATCCGGTTGCGACTATGTTCGGCGTATTACGTCTCGACGTGCCGATGGCCTGCGCTTTTTTCAGGCCGTCCGTGAAGTGGCGTGCCGCTTGGTGACAGGTCGCACAGGAAATCGCCTGATTGGCGCTAAAGCGTGGATCAAGAAAAAGCTGCGCACCAAACTCGGCCGCCAGCGGTTCGTCGGCGACCCCGTTGCTCGGATCCGGCGGCAAAGGCGGAAGACTATCGAGCGACAGTGACTTCAGCACCGCGATCTCGGCGTCGGTCCACGCCGGCGGCTCAGTGCTACAGGATTGAAGGCTGAAGGACAGCGCCGCTGCAGCCGCCAAAGCGACAACAACCGTTGGCATCGTCGGGTTCACAACTGAAGCGGAATGACAACCACCGTTGACGCCTGCTCGGTGGTGATTGTCAGCTCGATCTCCCAGTACCCGCTCATATGAAAGCGCATGCCATCCAGGACGTAGTCGCCGCCCCCGAGCTCATCGACGATCCTCGGCTTCGTCGGCATGCCGTGATCGTGCTCGGGCATGCCACCGGTCACCGTTATCTTCGCCTGTTCGACGGGTACGCCGTCCGCAGTCTCCACGTGCAATACCCAGCTGTGTATCTGGTTGATCGTCGGCGATCCCGATGGAGTCGTATAGGTAACGACCAACGAATCTTCATCCGCGCGCACCCCGCCAGCTTGCGCGAGCAGCAGACAGCAACACAGTGCCGCAGTGGTAGTCGTGCGCTGACCGCCGAACCAGCGTTTGAGTCGGCCGCTCATCAAGAGATACTGAAGCTGCAGCAAGACAAGCAAGCCGATGAAAAAAGGCCAGTAGCCGATGCCCGTAAAACCGACCTCAAAAGGAAATACAGCGGTATACACCTTGTGGCTGTCCGTCCCGGTCGCGGACACGATACCGATGAAGTCGCCTTCTTCCACGAATTCGTGAATAACGGTGAACACGTCGGGCTCCGTAATGGCAGGCTGATAGAACACCGTCGCGCTGTCGATATCGTCAATCTGCTCAACGTCCTCCAGGCGTGCGAAGCGGCCTTTTTCCGTTACATCGCGGATGATTCGAAAATCGACGGGCATGGTCGCCAGCGCGTCATGAAGATACTCCATGACAAAGACACTTTCAGACGCCGCCGGCAGATCTTCGCAGAACTGTTTATGACCGCTCGCACGAGGCTGATAGACTTTGAAGTGTGCTCGGAGGTAGCTGACTTTGATGACGCACAGGTCGTCCTCCTCAACAACGCCGCCATGCGCTGTAGCGCTCTGCTGGAAAAGAACAGACGAGCTGAAAAGAACAACAAATAGGATGGCCATCCATTCTCGGGTCATTCGTGTATTCTAACCACAGGCCGGGCACCATCACAGCCGCCAGAAAGAAGCCCCCGACTCTATGAACCTAGCACTCAGTATTCTCGCCTTGCTGCTCGGCCCGGTTATCTACGGCTTAAGCCAGAGAAACCGCGTAGCACGACAGGTGCTTGACGGCTTCATTTTCATCACCATTGCCGGGATCATCTGCGTCAACATCATTCCCGAGGCCTTGGCGGTTGGCGGGACACTTGCCGTTGTCTTCCTGGTGGTCGGTATCGCGTTCCCCGTAATCATGGAACACGGATTCCGCGGTGCTCTTCACGAGGCACATGTAGTCGTGCTGATCCTCGCGGCGCTGGGCCTGATTATTCATGCGACCATCGATGGCATCGCACTGCTGCCGGCGCAGGGCAGCGATCTCGCTCACGCAGTGATTCTTCATCGCTTGCCCGTGGGAATGGCCATCTGGTGGTCACTCCGGCCAAGTCTCGGCACTCCGGTTGCGGTTGCTGCGATTGTAACCATCAGCATTGCAACCGCACTCTCCTACCTCCTCGGCGCACCCATGGTGGAACTGGCAGAAGCGAAAAGCCTCGCACTGATTCAGGCCTTCGTGTCGGGGTCGCTGATTCACATCGTGGCTTTTGGTATCACACACGAACACGATGCGCACATCGAGCCGGTCGCAAGATCACAGGACTGGAGCTATCGCGTCGGCATATTGCTTGGCTTGTTCCTGGTGTTTACGGCGCCCCAGCTCAACGGAATTTGAGCGGGAAGGGGCCGCTCACTATCTAATCGGGCGCACTCTCGTTGTGCAGGAAGCGGCTGCGATAGTAAATCAACGGCTCGGTTTCGCGCTCCTCGAAGCGATGTACTCGCCCCACGACTATCTTGTGATCGCCGCCCGGGTAAATGTGCTCCGTGCTGCATTCAAAGCACGCCGCGAAATCGGGCAGGATGGGCACGCCGTGAAGCCCCTCGCGGCAATCGAGGCTCGCGAACTTATTATTTCCTCTTTGAGCAAATCGGTCGCAAAGCTCTTCCTGTTGCCGTGCGAGGATATGCACAGCGAAGCAATCGACCTCGGTAAACACGTCATAGCTCATCGAATCCAGCCCGATGCTCCAAAGGATCAGCGGCGGATCGAGTGACACTGAGTTGAAGCTGCTGATCGTAATGCCGATCTTTTCTCCCGCCGAATCAAGTGTCGTTACGACGCCGATACCGGTCGCGAAGCGGCTCAGCGCGCTACGAAATGCGTCTATGTCCAGTTCTGTGCTTTCGCTCAAAGCAATTGCCTCTTCGAATCCCGGATACGAAATAACGCCACAATAAGGCCACCGGCGATCAGATGCCAGACGCCCCAAAACGCAGCAACCGCCGCCGCGCCCCCCAGGCCCTGTAACTGGCTCAACAGGATCACCAGCGCCAGACCCGAATTCTGAATACCGATCTCGAATGTCAGCGCCCTGCGCGTAGCTGCCAGATTCGAGAGAACCAGGCCAACCATTGCTCCTGTAGCAAACGCCGCCGCATTATGCAGCAATACGATAAGCCCGATGACCGACAGCGCGGGAATCAGGATGTCCGAAAAATACACCAACCCGTAGATGATTACACCGACGAGAACCGACGTACCCAGAACAGTGCTACGCCGCTTGATGCGTGCCGCGACGTCAGGCGCCTTGGCGGCAACGACCATGCCGAGCGCCAACGGCAAAGCCAGCAACACGGTGGTCTGGATGAGAAAGATGTACGGACTCACGTCCAGCGTCTTCAACAACGTCGATGTGGGCTCATAACTGTGCGACCAGAACAGGATCGATGCCGGGGTCATTAAAGCGGCCAGCAGACTTGACGTTGCGGTCAGCGCCACGGAAGCGGCAACGTTGCCACGTGAAAGAAACGTCATCAGGTTGGATACCGCTCCACCCGGGCAACAGGCGACGACGATCATCCCGAGTGCGACCGACGCAGGTGGCGCCAACAGAAGAATCAACAGCCAGGTGATAAAGGGCAACAGCAAGACCTGCGCCAGAACGCCGCCGAAAAATAGCGCGGTCTTGTTCAACAGGAATTGAAAATCATCTACCCGCAGTCCGAGCGCGACGCTGAACATGACCAGCATCAGGGCCAGCGCCACGCCTGCCTGACCGATCGGGTCAAGCACGATTCGTAGCTTGTCGAGATCCGTTACGTCCATGTCTGTCCGTGTTGTTGGCTAAGCACGCAGCACCTGCACTCGGGCAGTTGTTCTGCGCATTCCCGGTGCAATGTCATCGCCGAAGTGATGCTTCTCTGGCCCGCGGTCTTGCGTTTTTTTTGGTTTTACAGGGTCTTGTACGGCGTTCAACACGAACTTTCAAGAATCACGGGGGTCGTCCGTCGAAGCCAACAAACACGGCAATGCAATAGGGCGGTGTCCCCGGAGCGATTATCGGCTCATTGTGATTTGCACCTTCACGGTAATAATTACAGCGATCAGGCATCCGCATGGCCGCGACGCCGTGCGCTCACGGGTTCAGTTCGGGCCGCGACGAGAGCAACTTTCCGTCGTTTAGCCAAAGCACTTTGTCGGCGGCCTCCAGCATTCGGTCGCTGTGAGTAATAACGACCCGTGTCGCATCCAGAGCCCCGACGGAGTTGATCACTCGTCGCTCGAGCTGTGGATCGAGGCCGCTCGTTGCCTCGTCGAGTAGCAATACATTCGGTCTGCGATAGAGCGCCCTCGCAAGCAGGACGCGCTGAGTCTGGCCTTTGGAGAGAGACGAACCGAGGTCCCCGATACGCGTTTCGTACCCCATGGGTAGTCTCTCAATCTCGGTATCTATGCAGGCTTTCTCAGCGGCCCGGCGTACGCGCTCGTGCGAAATCTCTTTGTCAAACAGAGCGATGTTCTCCGCGAGTGATCCCTTGATCAGGCAGTCCTCCTGGAAGACCGTTGCAATAACACCGCGCAGTTCCTGCGGGCCCCAGTCATTGATCGCGACGCCATCGATGAGTAATTCACCCTCGGATACGGATTCGATCCCTGCAATAAGCCTCAGCAACGTACTCTTTCCTGTGCCCGAGCAGCCCGTGATGGCGGTAAAGCCCTTCTGCGGAACACGGAATGAGCAGCCGTTCAGGACGCGAGGTTCCTGCCGGGCATAAGCGAAAGCGACGTTGCGGAGCTCGATTGCACAGGATGAAACGCTGCGCCCTTTCGGGGTCGGCTGGGCCGGCTCTTCCGCAGTGAAAACGATGTCTGCCAGTCGATCCAGAGGCACCTGAAGCAGTTTATACTCGATCAGCCTGTCCACGATCCCGCCTGCGCGCGTGATAAACATCCCGAGGTAGGCGACGAAAGCAGAGACCGCGCCAATACTCATCTGGCCTCTCAGCGCGTTTTGCGCCAGCAGGTAGATGCAGGCGATTCGCAAGCCCTGGAACAACAGCTGTCGTATCGCCGAATCCAGAACCGCGACGTTGCCGATCTTGATTCTTGCATTGATGACGCCGGCGAACAGATTACGCCATTCCGACAGACGTGCGGCCTCGCCATTCGCCAGTTTGATCGACTGCACGGCCCGCAGCGTTTCGAGGAAATGCGTTTCAACAGATGATTCCGAATGGGCGATGTCACTCGACAGCCGCAAACCTAGCGGAAACAACATTGCTCGCCACAGGCACCATGTGGCGGCAACAACGATGGCCAGCATAGTGAGCGCGGGATCGTATGCGGCCATCAGGCCTACGATCAGGACGATGAATAGACCGTCAAGCACTAGCGCTGGGGCCGAGTGAGTGATGAAGGTCTGCACCCGTCGGAGCGAAAGCACCCGATGCTGCACGTCGCCGAGGTCGCTGCCGCGAAAATAGGACAGCGGCAATCGCAGCAACCTGTGCAACACTCGCGCCGTCATATCAAACACCAATACCTGGCTCAGGTATTGGAACGTCAGCAGGCGCATGGAATTTGCGACAACCTGAAACGCCAGCAGCACGCCGAATCCGACGGCAAGTGTATTTAACAACAGCGCATCACTCTTGCCGAGCACCTGGTCGATGACGACCTGCAGATAAAGCGGTGATGTGAGCGTGAGCAGTTCGCAGATCAGCGCAAGCGCCAGGCCACCTGCCAGAGTGCGAAACATGGACAGGTTTACTGTCAGCAACCCGCTCATTTTAAGTCTTGGCGGCGGCTTGCTTGTTCTGAAACCGGGTGCCCGTGAGACTTCCAACGCCACTCCGGTGAAGGCTTCGGCAACCTGACTATAGGGTTCTAAGACGATTCCACGTGCCGGGTCATGGATAACAAGATGATCGCGATTGGCCGACTTCAATACGACGAAGTGATTGAAACGCCAGTGCAGTAAGCAGGGCATCCGCAACTTGCGTAGCTCAGGCAGGCGGCAGGTAACCGCACGCGTAGAAAGCTCTAGCCTGTCACAGATCTCCGTGATGCCCTTGAGCGTTGCACCACTCAACGATAGCGAATGCCGTTTTCGCAGCTCGACGAGATCCGCCCCGATCCCAAGGTAATTGGCGATCATCGCCACGCAAGCGAGTCCGCATTCGGAGGCAATGCTCTGCCGGATCACCGGAAGCCGGGGCGCTCCGATCAGGTTCAGATACGGCAATCTTCGGCTTACCCGGCGCACCTAACTGTTGGCGAACTGACGTAAGTGAAAAGGCTCCAGCAACCAGTCGATCAGGCGTCGGCTCTCGAGGACTACTTCCGCAGCAAGCAGCATCCCCGGACGTAGCGGAGCCGCTCCTGTCTGCAGTGCAACCGAGTCACCCTGTATTGAGATTTGCACCTTGAACGTGGCCTCCCTCAACGAAAACGTCTGTGGCACTTCGGTTGGCATAAGGATGAAGTCAGAAATGCGTGTAACCTCCCCGGCGAATGTTCCGAATCGCTGCTGCGGGAACGCGTCGTACATCAACCGTACCGGCTGACCCTCTCTGATAAGTCCAACCGCGCTCGAAGGCACGTAAACCTCGGCGACCATTTTCATGTCTTCGGGCAATACCGTCGCCAGCAGCTGATTCGGCAGTACCGTGCCACCGGCGTGCACCTCGATGGATGCCAGTTTGCCGCTTATTGGAGATTTAAGAACGACGCGTCGCTCGTACTCCTGTTCGGCGATCTTCTGCCGAAGCTGCGAGCGTTCGGACAGGAGACTCGCAACCGCTCTCTCCGTCTCTACCGGCAGCGTTTTCGCGCGGCTGCGCAGTCGTGCTCGTTCGCCGTTGAGCGCAATTTCGCTGAGTTCGATCTGAGCCTGACGCTGCTCTAACAGCGCTCGATCGTCTTCCTGGCTTAGCACCTCCCATTCGCTTGCAGCGCCACGTTGCGCAGAACTCCTGAGTCGAGACAATTTGTCGGTCGCCGCGTCCAGCCTCCGCCGCTGGTCTTTCTTCTGGCGCGTCAGCGCACTCTGTTGCTCGTCCAGGCCCTTGATTTGGGTGGCTATGGACTCACGCTGAATCGCCTCCTCGGCGCGCAACAGCTCCACACGTCGGTCAATCGCGGCAACCTGCTTTTCGAGCTCCCGAATCTTCTGGTAGTCCGAACTTCGGCCGTCCTCGAGAAATTTGTCTCTCGACAGGTAAATGACGGGATCACCAACCTGAACCCGTTGGCCTGCTTCCAGCGGGATGCGTTCGACGATGCCCGTGGTGCTATGCCTGATCCGCGCGACACCCTGGCTGGAAACCAGCCAGCCCCGTACCGACTCCTTTCGTGAATACTCGGCGGTCGCCAGAAATAAGGTTGAGACCGCTGCGAACAGAACGACAAAGGCGGTCAGCCAGAGCCAGGATTTCGGCATGATGGCAATCGGCCTCCCGAACGGCCGTTTCGACAGCGCCTTGATGGCGTGTTTTCGAAAAAGCGTTTCCGGACACGGCGTAGCCATGCGCCCATAATCAAACGACCGAAAAGCGAATTCAAAGCGCATAAACGCGCCAAAAATGAAGAAATAGATGGCCCGTTACCGTCCGTTTCGACAAGGCGCAAGCCTGGACGTCAGTTCCGGAGCATGGCCGGCCGAACATCCGGCCGGCCGGTGATCCGAGCCTGGCTGGGAATTGCCCATATAGGCAAATCGAATACCGGTATAACGAATCCATCTCGCGATTTCGTTGCTCATTTGCTTCGGCTATATAGACTCGATTCCATGAACGCCCGAGTGGAAGAACTCTACGGATACGACGATCAGATCTTTGACAGCATCGCCGATCTGATACCGAGCCCGGACAACCCGACGCCCATGCTGCGCCTGGGCGAGCGGTTCAATCCGCACGCCGATTTCGAGGTCTTGCTCAAGCTCGAGGGCATGAATCCTTTCGGCTCGATCAAGGACCGCACCGCGCAGTACATGCTGCAAGGGCTGAATCTCGACGAGGGTCAGTCGCTGGTCGAGCCATCCGCAGGCAATACCGGCATCGCGCTTGCGGCGCTCGCGAATGCGCGCAACATTCCCATCGAGATTGCTGTTCCCGAAGGAGTACCTGAAGAGAAAAAGGCTCTGCTGCGATTCCTGGGCGCCGAGCTGATCGAAGTCGAAGACGAACTCTGCCCGATCTTCCCGTCCGAAGGCGCCCGCGGCGTTGTAAAGAGCATGGTCGAGAGCGCGGCGTTCGACGGCAAGTATGTCAGCCCCAACCAGTATGAGAGCGAACTCAACGTCGCGGCGCACTACCACACGACCGGCCCCGAGATCTGGCGTCAGACCGGCGGCAACCTTGACTATTTCTTCGCAAGCATCGGCACGGGCGGCACGATCAGCGGCGTGGGACGGTACCTGAAAGAAATGAATCCGGCGATCCAGATTATCGGCGTCGAGCCGGCCAACCGCCAGCATCATCTGTCCGGGCTGAAGCGAATTACGGGTCTGCCGGATGAGTACTTTCCCGCCATCCTCGACAAAGAGCTGCTCGATGACGTTATTTCGGTTACGGACGACGACGCTTATCGGGCAGGCATCAAGCTCGCACGAACCGAAGGCGCGATGGTCGGACCGACCACGGGCGCCGTGCTGCATGCGGCCATCGAAACCGGCGCGAGTAAGGACGGCAGAGCCGTGCTTGTATCGGCGGACAGCGCCACCAAATACATATCTTCCTACGCGGAGTTTTTGAGCGATCGATAAGCCCGGCGGAACGCATACGCCGAGATCGCGAAGCTGATCAGCGCGCCCATGCCGAATACCCAGCGTCCGAGCGACGCGTTCGCATCTTTGGAAAGGAACCAGAGCCCGCCGGAGAAACCCTCGCTGGCGCTGAACAGCGAAACCCATGCACCGATGGTGGCAAACAGCAGGCACAGGATCCCCGCAAGCAGGTCGTTCGCCCAGGAGTGATTTGCCAGGAAGATCATGCAGCCGGCGATCAGGAAGACAATTCCGCTGGATGCGACGACCCACATGGGCGCCATGACATCCGCTCTATCGACCGGAAGCAATCCGAACGCTATGGACAGTGGGTATAGCCCCAGCGCTACACAGACGACCCCGGTGACAAACCGGGTGCGGCGGGGCGATGCGGAATCAGGCTCAGGCATTAATGATTGACATGCCGCGCTCATCGTATCGATCACCCATAACGCGATCGGCAAGGCGATCGAGGGTCGCCTGCTCGTCATCGGTCAGCTCAATATCGTACGCGCCGAGATTGACTTTGAGGTTGTCGAGCTTCGTCGTACCCGGAATGGTCATGACGTGTTCACCACGACCGAGCACCCAGGCGAGTGCGATCTGCGCCGGCTGGCACGATTTTGCAGAGGCGACGGCTTCGATTTCATCGACCAGCGCGACGTTTGCCTCGTAAGCTTCGCCCTGAAAGCGCGGCGTCATCGCCCGATAGTCGTCCTCGCCGAGGTTTGCGTCCTTCTTGAATCTGCCGGACAACATGCCGCGACCCAACGGCGAATAAGCGACGAGCGTCGCGCCCACGTCGATACACGCGGGAATGACCTCGGCCTCGATATCCCGGCTGAAGATCGAGTATTCGGACTGCACGGCGGATATCGGATGAACTTTTGCGGCGCGCCGTATCGTATCGGCTCCTGCCTCGGACAGGCCGATTGCGTTTACCTTACCTTCAGCCACAAGTTCAGCCATCGCACCGACCGTGTCCTCGATCGGTGTGGCAGGATCAACGCGGTGCAGGTAATAGAGATCGATCACGTCCGTCCCGAGCCTCTCCAGTGAGCCCTCGACCGCGCGCCGACAGTTTTCGCGTGAGCCGTCGATTCCGACAGGCATGCCCGTGTCAGGGTCGCGGATGGGCCCGAATTTCGACGCGATAAAGACCTTGTCACGACGATCGTGAAAGGCTTCGCCGAGCAGCGTCTCGTTCGCGCCCATGCCGTACATTTCGGCCGTATCAAAATGCTGGACACCGAGATCGATGGCTTCGTGCAGCAACTTGATGGCGGCGCCCTGCTCTGTCGGCGGGCCATAGAATTCGGATAAACCCATGCAACCGAGCCCAATGGCAGGCAGGCTCTTTCCTGTTGTTCCAAGCTTTCTGTTCTGCATCGCCGTCATTTCCCCGTGTCGATCGTTTGTTCGGTGGACCCGCCGGACCGGGTGTCACCGACCGAAATCCTATCACGCGCCTGGAATGCTTTGTGCCGGTCGCCCGCGCCCTCAATCGAGCGGCTTGTAAAGTCGCAGCCCGGGCAAAGTTGATCCCGGTAATAGCGATTTAAAGCCCGATTTTCGGGCCTCCGTCTCGCAGCGTTGCATGTGCGCCGGGCCAATTCCCTGTCGCGCAAATCCCGGTCGGACAAAAAAGATGCCCTGATGCGCGTTGGCGGGTCCAATGACCAGCCTCTATTCGATCCGGCCGGACTGTCTATCGTTAAACCTCCCACCCGGGCCACAGCCGTCGGGGCGCTTTTCTATTGCATCGCTGTCATTTGTAAGCCGGGCCCTGCAAACAGTACGATTCTGCTTGTGAAGCTGAGTTACCGACTCTTTTGGCTGGCACCGGTCTTCTTGTCCTGGGGCTGTGCCAGCGTGCTGGACGAAGACGGCGCGCTTGCGATCGCGCGCTACGGAATTGAAGAAGACGGACGCATCGTCGTTGACGCTCGAGTAAACGGCCAGGGCCCGTTTAATTTCGCGCTTGATACCGGCGCCAGCATCTCGGTCGTCTTCGACAGGCTAAGTGACGAACTCGGACTTCAACCCGTTCCCGGGAAGACGTTGATGATCCACGGGATCCTGGCATCGGGCCAAGTTCCCATTGGTGGACATCAGTCGACTGGCAGTTGGCCGTGAGGTGTGGATCAACCCCCGCGTCGTCTCACTGCCTAGCGACGCAGTTGCCGGCACCAATATCGACGGCATTCTGGGGATTAATTTTCTGCGCCGCTATGCGGTCGGCTTCTCGACCCGGGAGCGGATCGTACGTCTATACCCACCGGAGCTCGTCAGCCGCAGAAACTATAAGGGCTGGACCGCCATCCCGCTGAAGCCTCAGCACTTCGGCATGCGCGGTGCGGCAATCTACGTTCTCGACATCAAAGTCAACGAGCAGCGCATACCAGCAATATTCGACCTCGGCGCAGGCGTCAATGTGCTCAACTGGGCCGCCGCCACCAGCCTCGGCCTTGAACCGATCGCCTCACGAGATGACAACGTATTATCCGGCGCAATCGAGCGCACACCCATCGTCGCCGAATTGAGAATAGAAGAAGTGACTACCGAGCGTGTTAGTTGGCGAAATGAGCAGTTTATGGTCGCCGAACTCGAGATATTTGAAACGTTGATGAATGGAGATACCCCATCCGCGCTTTTGGGCGCGGAGCTCTTCATCCAACGCGACTTCATCATCGACTTCACTCGAAATCGTCTGCTGGTCAGGTTCGCAATGGATGAGGTGGATGTGGCGGTTCCCGAGGACGTCGCTACACGAACCGGCAGCGGTCAGTAGACGACTGACATCGCAGCAAGGGGAAAGTAAGGGCGTTCGTTGACACGTTGATGAACTGCACGATTTGACATAATCGGGATCTTCGGAGGGAACCTGACGTCCAAGTCGGATTTTCTGGCGCTGAAAGATGCACTACCCAACGATTCTCACGTGAACGCGCGTCATGCCTGGTCGAGCTGTGAATCCAGTCACGGACAGCGACGAGTCTCAACACTAAGGTTGTCGGGTCAATTGTGATTAACGGAGTAGTCATGCGCACTGCGACTCTTCTTATCGTGGGAATGCTCGCGTCGGGTCCCGCGCTAATAGCCGATTCCCATGGTGCTGACCTGCTCGGCGGCTCCGTCGGAATAGGGGTGGCTTTTACCAGCCATGAAATCAAGGTGATC
>CAMYMR010000033.1 GCA_947259285.1 uncultured Woeseiaceae bacterium
GCTCCCGATCACATTACAAACACGGTTGGTAGCGCTACTATGCCACAGCGGACTGGCCGAGCGGCCCACGGACACCGAGACGAAGAGACCTATGCTTCGAGGCCTTGCCAGATTGATATTGCGCATCGGCGGATGGACGCCGGTCGGAAAGATGCCCGACGAACCGAAGGCGATTTTCATAGCGGCGCCGCACACCTCCAACTGGGACGGCTTCTGGGCGCTCGTCTACAAGGTATCCATCGGCGCCGAGATACATTTCTTCGCCAAGGACTCACTGTTCTGGTTCCCGCTAAGTACCTTGCTTCGGGCGCTGGGGGGACTCGAGCTCGATCGCGAACGCGCTGGCTCCGCCGTGCGGCATGCCGTCGACATGTTCGAGGAGCAGGAGAGTTTTTACTTCGGCCTCGCGCCCGAGGGCACTCGCAAAAAAACGGCTGGCTGGAAAAGCGGTTTCTACCGTATTGCCGAAGGTGCAGGTGTTCCGGTTTACCTTGGTTTTCTCGACTATGCACACAAACGCCTTGGCATAGGACCGCGTTTTGACGTCACCGGCGACCAGGAGGCCGACTTCGCTGTTCTCCAGAATTTCTATGGCAGCATTCAGGGCCGCTGGCCGGAGCAGACCAGCCCGATACGATTCGTCTAGATCAGCCGCAATAGAGGCGGGCGAAAACTCCGGGTTGACCCCTGTTTCTTGTTACCGGGAAAACACCACGCGGCCATCGACAATTGTCTTCAGCACTTGGGCTTCGCGAATGGTTTCCGGCGCGATGGCCGTGAGATCACGATCGATCAGCACCATGTCCGCGAGCATGCCGACCTTGAGCGAGGCGTAAGCGCCTTCGTAGGTATAGCCACGCAGCGCCTCCTCAACCGTTATCTTCTGTTCCGGCACCCAGCCATCGGGATTGTTGCCGTCAAGCGTTCGTCGAGTGACGGCCGCGTAGATGCCCTCGAGCGGCGATGCGGGTGCGACAAACCAGTCGCTGCCAAGCGCGAGATGCGCCCCGGAATCGAGCAGCGACCGGAATGCGTAGGTCGTCCTCGAGCGCTCCGCGCCGATCACGCTATCGGCCCAGCGACCGTCGTCAATCGCATGATAAGGCTGCATGCTGGCGATCACTTTCTGAATTGCAAAACGCGGGACATCGTCCGGGTGAATGTGCTGGGCATGTTCCATGCGCAAACGCCGGTCCCTGTCGCCGTGTTTTTCCGCAACGTCGTGGTAGATGTCGAGGAGGTCGCGAATTGCCTTGTCACCGATGGCATGCACCATCAGCTGCAGGCCGGCCGCGTCGGCACCCGCAATCCATGCACGCAGATCGTCGAGCGGGTCGAGCAGGAAGCCGCTATCGCCGGGTGTATCGCTAAAGGGTTCGAGCATGGCAGCCGTGTGCGATCCCAGGGATCCGTCCATATAGCCTTTGACGGCGCCTGTCCTGAGCCACTCATTGCCGCGCCCATGTTCGGCAATGTCATCGCGGAGCTTCTGCCATTCGACCAGCGGCGTGACGGAATAGATACGCGTGATCAGCGCGTCGTTAGCTTCCGCACGGCGGTATGCCGCCAAGCTCTGCCAGCTGTCCATGCCCTCCTCGAACATGTCGTGCACGGTCGTCACGCCGTTGCTCGCCAGGTACTGCATGGCTGCTTGGAGATAGCGATCCATCTGGGCGTCGGTGGGCTCGGGCATTTTACTGAAGACCAGGCGCAGGGCGTTGTCCTTGAGGATGCCGGTAGGGCGGCCCTCGGCGTCACGGACGATTTCTCCGCCGGCGACGTCCGGCGTGTCCGCGTCCACACCCGCTATCTCGAGTGCCCGAGAGTTGGCGAGCCCCATGTGTCCGTCGAGCCGCATGACCCAGACGGGATTATCCGGCGTAACCGCATCGATCCAGTCGCGCCGTGGCAGTTCGCCACCCCAGTTGGTGTGGTCCCAGGTGCCCCCGGTGATCCACTCGCCGGACTCGACTGTATTCGCGAAATCGGCGATTCGCTGCGTGAACTCCTCGGGCGTTTTCGCGTCGCGCAGCTGCACCGACGCGATCGAACTACCGCCGCTCATCAGGTGCACGTGCGTATCGATGAAACCCGGCAGCAACATTTCTCCGTTCGCCGTGATGACCTCGGTTTCATCGCCGATCAGCGACGCCACGTCGGCCTCATAGCCGACCGCAATGATGTCTGCACCGTTAGCCGCAACGGCCTCGGCCCAGGGCTTATCGGAATCTCCGGTCCATACGCGCGCTCCCGTAACCACCAGCGTCGCGAACCCGGTCTGCTGCTGCAACGGAGGTTCGGACTGCGGCCCTGAGCAGCCCGTGACGAAGATCGCAGTAAGAAGAACCAGACATACTGTGGAGCAGCGATATCGAATGGTTACGCTTTTTGTCACGGCCTGGCCCCCTTTTCTTCGGTCGGGAAAGGGTAACCGGAAAGCCTTAAGGGCGCATGTCGAACAGCGCCCCGTAGGAGGCCGCCCCAGCGGCCGACATCAATTCTGCACAGCGGGTCGCGCGCTGGGGCGCGCTCCTACGATGGGTGCGGTTTGGCTTCGCGCACCGTACAGCACCGTGTAGGAGGCCGCCCCGGCGGCCGACATTCCGAAGTGGCCTGACGGCCACCGCTACGCTTCGCACCCCGAGGGCACGTAGCGCGCTGGGGCGCGCTCCTACGGGTTCGTGCCACCGGAAGGCCTACATCGTTCCTCTACAGGGAATAGAATGCCAGCATGGTTCCGACGCCCGAAAAAGCCCGCCATCGCACGATTCGAAGTTTTGTGCGACGAGCCGGCAGGCTGACGCCGTCGCAAGCGCGGGCGTTGAAAGAACTTTGGCCGTCTTACGGCATTGACTTCAGCACCGAGCCCATCGATTTCGACCGGTTGTTCGGCCGGTCCGCACCCGTGGTTCTTGAAATCGGCTTCGGCAACGGCGACACGCTGGTGCAGCAGGCACTTGACCATTCTGCATCTAACTTCCTCGGCATCGAGGTACACGAGCCCGGTGTCGGTCATTGTTTACTGAAGGCAGATGCTGCAGGCGTCAAGAATCTGCGACTCATCAAGCACGACGCCGTCGAGGTTCTGCAAAACCAGGTACCCACCGCGTCCCTGCATCGGATCAACATCTATTTTCCCGACCCGTGGCCCAAGAAACGCCATCACAAGCGTCGCATGATCCAGCCCGCGTTCCTCGAATTGATAAACAGTCGCCTCGAAGCGGACGGGGCTTTGCACATCGCGACCGACTGGGCCAATTACGCCGAGCATATCGATGCGGTTGTCGCCGAGTCGTCGCTTTTCACCTGCGATGAGCGACGGGAACACGACGGCGACCAGCCGCTCGATCGCCCGCGCACAAAATTCGAGCAGCGAGGCCTGGGCAAAGGACATCGTATCGTCGACTGGCGCTTTCTTAAGCGGTCTGATCTTGACTAGACACTTGCACTCCCCGGTGAATAGACTATAACTAAGTAACACCGGCTCCTGAATGAATTGGAGGGCTCCAGCAAATGCCAGCGCACGATCCTCTCATCGGTCATTGGTTCAAACGGCCCGGTGGGGCGTGGTTCGAGGTCGTCGCAATCGACGAAGACGCGGGGACGGTTGGCATCCAGCAATTCGACGGCACGATCGATCAGATCGACGTCGAGGTGTGGCCGAAATTATCGGTCGTTGAGGTTGCGGCACCCGAAGACTGGCTAGGCTCGGTCGACATGGACCCCGAAGACTATACGGGTGACGGTGAAGGCGAGGTGCCGTCCGGCTACTTCAATCCGCTCGATTTCCTCGACCAGGAATAATACCGACGCGACGACGCTCCTTCTTTGATCATCCCCTGTCCTGTGGCGGCACGTGCGGAATAATTACGTTGCAGGCGAGCGAGCGTTGCTTCGTCACATGCTCGTCGGGCCGGTCACGAAGATGACGCCGTCGCGCACCTCGATCTCCACGCGCCGCAAGGACCTGCCCGATCCGGGACCGGCAAAACAATGTCCCGTTTCAATCTCGTAGGTCGCGCCGTGTGATGCGCAGATGATGGCGGACTTGTCCTTGGTCAGAAACTTGTCGGGCGACCAGTTGAGTGGGTGCCCGACGTGCACGCAGAAGTTCTGATAGGCGAAAACGGCGTCGCCCTGTCGAACGACGAAGCCGCGAAACGGCCAGTCGCCCGCGCCAATCTGAAATTCCCGGCAGCCCGGATCGTCGAGCTCCTCGAGGCGCCCCACCTCGACCTCCTGCTGCCCCTCAGTCATCGCCTGCGCTCAGCAGGTCGTCATGACGCATCGCGACGACAATAGAAAGAAGGATCGCTGGCACCCCGAGTGCTGCGGCGTAAAGGAAGAAACCGAGCCAACCGACGGCCTCCTGCACGTTGCCCGAATAACCCGCTGTAAATTTCCCGAGCAGGCTCATCAGCGAACTCATCAGCGCGTACTGGGTGGCCGTGAAAGATGCGTTGACCAGGCTCGACAGGTAGGCGATGAAGACCGTGCCACCAAAACCCATTGCGAAATTGTCGGCGCTGATCGTGACCGTCAGCATCCATACCTCCGGACCGACATAGACCAGCACGGCGAAGAACAGGTTGGTACAGGCGATCAGCACGGTCGCGATAATCAGACATCTTGCGACTCCGTATTTGACGACCGTCCAGCCGGCAGCGCCCGCGCCGATCAGCGACACGATGACACCATAGATCTTTGCAACGCTGGCAATCTCAGCTTTGCTGAACCCGATATCGAGGTAGAACGGGTTGGCCAGTATGCCGAGGACGTAGTCGCTCAGGCGAAAGAACAGGATGAACACTATGACAACGAGTGCAAACTGGCCGAAGCGCTGGAAAAAATCGATGAACGGATCGGCAACGGCATGTTTGAACCAGAGCGCTATCCTCTTCGGGACGGCGCCTTCGTAAAGAACCGGCACAAGATTGACCACCGGCTCCTTGCACCACAGTGTGGTCGCAATACCGACGAGCATGCAGGCGGACATGACTGTATAGGCCAATGTCCATGAGCCGTACTGGGCGATATAGAGCGCGCCCGCACCGGCGACGAGCATCGCGACGCGATAGCCGTACTGATAGGAAGCGGCCAGAACGCCCTGCATCTGCACCTCGGCACTCTCGATGCGGTAGGCATCGATAACGATGTCCTGGGTGGCCGACGAAAAAGCGACCACCAGCGCGACGACCGCGAAGACGCCGATGGCATTGACGGGATTGGTGCTGGCCATGACGAACAGCGCCACACCAATCGCGAGCTGAGCCAGCAGAAGCCAGCTGCGCCGTCTTCCCAGCCAGCGAGTCAGAAAAGGAATCGGTATCGAATCGATGAACGGCGCCCAGACGAACTTGAGGCTGTACGCGAAGCCGAGCCATGCGAAGGTGCTGATGGTGCTCATCTGCAACCCGGCGTCCTTCAGCCAGGCCGACAGTGTCGAATAAACCAGCAGGAACGGCAGGCCCGCCGAGAAGCCGAGGAAGAAAATCACCAGGACCTTTTCCTGCAGGTAGTAGCGCCAGCCGGGCGATTCGGCAGTCGCGTCAGCTTTCATGGACCCAGTCGTAATCCATTATCAGCGGCGCATGGTCCGAGAAGCGCTCTTCTTTATAAATTGCCGTCCGCAAGACTCTGTCCTTTAGCCCGGGTGTGACTACCTGATAGTCGATGCGCCACCCGACGTTGTTATCCCAGGCCCGACCGCGGTTCGACCACCATGTGTACTGATGCGGCTCTTGAGGAAGTGTGCGAAACGCGTCCGTGTAGCGGTACTCGCCGAACACCTGGTCCATCCATGCCCGCTCTTCGGGCAGAAAACCGGAGTTCTTCCGGTTGGCCCGCCAGTTCTTGAGATCGATTTCCCTGTGCGCGATGTTCCAGTCGCCGCAGATTACGTACTCGGAACGTCTTCGCTGCAGCTTCTTCAAATGCTCGGTGAACGTTTCCATGCAGCGATACTTCGCTTCCTGCCGTTCCTCACTCGACGAGCCGGACGGCAGATACAACGACACGACGTTAATGCCCTCCAGCTGCACTTCCAGATAACGGCCTTCGGCATCGAACTCCGTGTCCCCGTAACCGCGCACGACCTTCCTGGGCTTGTGTCGGGTGTATACCGCCGTGCCACTGTAGCCCTTCTTCACAGCGTCTTCGTAGTAGCAGTGATAACCGGCCGGCGAAAAAATGTCGTCGGTCAGCTGGTGCGCCTGCGCTTTGGTTTCCTGAATACAAATTACGTCGGCATCTTGTGAACGCAGCCAGTCAAAAAATCCTTTACGAGCAGCGGCGCGAATGCCATTGGCATTCAGGCTGATAACGCGAAACAAAATCAATCTCCTGTGGCATACTTCCCGGCGTCGCGGCCATGATACAGAAGACCAATAGCATGCGTGGGTACAAGCGGGAATTCATTGAACTGGCACTGGAACTTGGTGTTCTGCGGTTTGGCGAATTTACCTTGAAGTCTGGCCGGGTAAGCCCCTACTTTTTCAACGCCGGCCTTTTTAATACCGGTTACGCCGCTGCGAAGCTTGGACGTTTTTACGCCTCGGCGATCGCCGAATCCGGCGTCCGTTTCGACATGCTGTTCGGGCCGGCGTACAAAGGCATACCGCTGGCGGCGCTCACGGCCGCTGCGCTTGCTGAACATCACGATATCGATGTGCCTTATTCCTTCAATCGCAAGGAGGCCAAGGCGCATGGAGAGGGTGGCAGCGTCGTGGGCGCCCCCCTGTCGGGAGACGTGCTGATCATCGATGACGTTATCACCGCCGGTACCGCGGTCCGCGAGGCGTACCAGATTATTTCAACGACCGGGGCCGAGATCGCCGGGCTGGTCATCTCGCTCGATCGCCAGGAACGTGGCCAGGGGCCCTATTCGGCCGTGCAGGAACTGAAAGAATCGCTGGGAATCCCGGTCGTCAGCATTGTCCAGCTGGACGATTTGATCAATATTCTGGAGGAATCCAGCGAGTATGAGCAGTTTCTGGAGCCTGTGCTGAACTATCGCAAACAATACGGTGTAATTACATAAGTCCTTGAAAATAGCCATTGATAATCCAGTTTACACGGCCTTTTCACCATATTAAGGTGTCATAACGAGAACCAGTCCCGGTCCCAACCTTGAATTTGCTGGCATATTTGAAAAATGCGAAAACTGACCCTCAAATTTTTGCTACTGCTGCTGGTGCCCTTCGCAGCCTCCGCTGACAATGCCAAGGTATACAAGTGGGTCGACGAAAACGGAGTCGTACATTTCGGCGATAGCATTCCCGCCAAGTACGCGGAATTGCCCAAGGAAGTCGTCAATGACTATGGCGTGACCGTCGACAACCTCGAAGGCAAGAAGACGCCGGAGCAGATCGAGGCCGAGCGCATTGAGAAGGAACGCGTGGCGAAAATCGAGTTGCAGCGACGCGCAGACCAGGCGCTGTTGGCCACCTATCTCTCGGTCGACGAAATTCTGATGCACCGCGATCGTCGCGTGGAGCTTTTCCAGGCACAGGCCCGCGTTACCGAACTCTATCTCAGCAATCTCCAACGTCGTCTGCAAAAGCTACGGCTCGATGCGTCCAATTTTCAGCCCTACAGTGAAGACCCGGGTGCGCCAATGATTGATCCGGATCTTGCCGACGAGCTGCAGAAAACGAAGGAAATCATCCAGCGGCACGAGCGTAACCTGCAGAAGTTCCAGGCGGATGAGAAGCAGATTATTGCCCGGTTCGAGGGCGATATTGATCGCTTCAAGGTCTTGCGCGGCATCAACAACTAGCCGCTTATTGGAAAAGCTTCAGCTGACACGATACGTCGTTATCGATTGGCTCAGCACTTCGCGTCAGCCGGTCCCGGAGTGCCCGAAGCCGCCGGCACCGCGGTCGCTCTGGTCGAACTCTTCCACCACGTTGAATTCAACCTGTTCCACCGGAACGAACACCATCTGCGCAATGCGTTCACCCGGCTGTACCGCGTAACTGTTGGATCCCCGATTCCAGCACGAGATGTAGACCTGCCCCTGGTAGTCGGAGTCAATCAACCCGGTCAGGTTGCCGAGTACCAACCCGTGCTTATGGCCGAGACCCGAGCGCGGCAGTAGCACGGCGGCGAGAGACGGGTCAGCCACATGAATCGCGATACCCGTTGGTACCAGAACCGTTTCGCCGGGAGACACCGTGACAGCTGCATCGATGCAGGCCCGCATGTCGAGTCCTGCCGAGCCGTCGGTTGCATAGTGGGGAAGCGGGATTGAATCGCCGACCCTCGGGTCGAGAATCTTCAGTTCGATGGAACGCAAATCGTAGTTTCCTTCAATCGAGGTTGGATAGCACCGTAAGTCGAGGCTCGGTATCGGCGCCCTGCGCCGCCTGAAAGTTTTGAGCGATGAGATCAACGACGCTGCGCGCCAGGTCACTCTTGGCCGCCGCCGGAAATTCTTGTCTGCCGTTTCTCCACAGCACGGTTACGGCGTTTTCGTCCCGATCGAAACCCACGCCGTCACCGACCTTGTTCGCAACGACCATGTCGAGTTTCTTGTCTTCGAGCTTCAGACGGGCGTAGTCCTCGACGTTCTGCGTTTCCGCCGCAAAGCCGACGGTGAACGGCGCACGCTTCAGCGCGGCGACGGACGTGAGGATATCGGGACAACGCACCAGCTCGATCCTGCTTGTCTCCTTACTCTTCTTGATCTTCTGGGATGCTACGTGGGTTGGCCGATAATCGGCGACGGCTGCCGCAGCGACAAAGATGTCAGCGTTACCGACATGCTCGTGCGTCGCGTCAAACATCTCCTGTGCCGTAATCACATTGACCACGTGCATGCCGGTTGGCGGCGGCAGGTTCACCGGGCCACTGATAAGGACCACGTTCGCACCTTGCGCAGCAGCGGCCCGCGCCATGGCGTAACCCATTTTTCCGGAGCTGCGATTCGTGATGTAGCGCACCGGGTCAATCGCTTCACGGGTCGGTCCAGCCGTCACGATGACGGTTCGGCCTTCCAGCGCGCCTTTGCCTTTACCAACGCTCAGGCCGCAGACCGTCGCCGCGATCGTTTCCGGGTCCAGCATTCGCCCGGCGCCTGTCTCACCACAGGCCTGCGAACCGGTATCAGGCCCCAGAATGTGGATTCCGCGTTGCTCCAGTAACTCCCGATTCGCCTGGGTCGCGGGATTGTTCCACATGACATGATTCATGGCGGGCGCAAGCGCGATGGGCGCCTCGGTCGCCAGGCATATAGTCGTCAGCAGATCCGGTGCCGCGCCACTGACGATGCGCGCCATGATTTCCGCGGTCGCGGGCGCCACGAGGACGATATCCGCCCAGCGCGCCAGCTCGATATGGCTCATCGCCGCCTCGGCTTCCTTGTCCCAGAGATTTGACCGGATCGGGCGGCCCGATACGGCCTGCAACGCTGTCGTCGTGACAAACTCCTCGGCCGACACCGTCATGACGATCTGAACCTCTGCGCCACGCTCGCGAAGCCGGCGCACAAGATCCGGTGCCTTGTACGCGGCGATGCCGCCCGTAATGCCGAGAACGATATTCACAGTAAAATACTCATATACCGACTGTTGCTTGAGCTTAGCGTGTCCGTGTCGGGCATTTCTACCGAAACCGGCGATCACAACCAGATTGATTCGTTGTATTCATATGCCAGCGGCGACCACCATTCGCTGTGGCCAACAAATCCAGCCGAGATCAGAGCGACACCGAGCTGCTTGCGACCGTTATCGTTGCGCGGGGCAGCAAGGCCGCCGCGTTTGACGCTGCGTCGCGGCTGATCCGCTGTTTTGGCAGCCTGCGCGCCCTGCTGCAAGCTGACCGCAAAGCGATATTGGACTGCCCGGGTGTCGGGCGTGCCCGGCTTGCGGTTCTGCGCGCGCTGCCCGAACTCGCGCGGCGCTATTACGCGCAGTCGCTGCCCCACGGCGCACCTATCAAGAGCCCTGCTGACACGGAGGCCTTCCTGCAGGCGCATATGCGGCATCTCGAGCACGAACTGTTCTGCTGCCTGTACCTGGACAATCGGCATCGGGTCCTCGGCTTCGGCGAACTGTTTCGCGGCACGATAGACGGCACGTCGGTCTATCCGCGCGAGGTGGTCAAAGAGGCACTCAATATCAATGCGGCGGCGGTTATTCTCGCGCACAATCACCCGTCCGGCGTCGCCGAGCCCAGTCAGGCCGACGAGCAAATCACGCTGCGGCTGAAATCCGCCCTGGAGCTGGTCGATATTCGGCTTCTCGATCACCTCATTATCGGCGACGGTAAAGCCGCCTCGCTGGCCGGTCGCGGACTCATCTGAGTTGAATATCGGCCTATCGAAGCCGCGCGCTTGTCATTCCGCATGGACACTGGTATAAAGTCTCGCTCGCTGCTCGCCCGCCGCGGGCAACTTTTAGTAAAATCAGAGACTTAAAGCAATGTCTAAGGTTTGCCAAGTGACCGGGAAGCGTCCGCAAAGCGGTAATAACGTCTCCCACGCCAATAACAGAACCCGTCGCCGCTTTCTGCCTAATCTGCAGAACAAACGCTTCTGGGTCGAGTCCGAGAAACGGTTCGTGCGCCTGCGTATTTCACACAAGGGCCTTCGAATTATCGACAAGCATGGTATCGACAAGGTCCTTGCCGACCTGCGTGCCAACGGACAGCACGTTTAAACGCCGGAGGATTTACGATGCGTGACAAGATCAAACTCGTTTCGAGCGCCGGTACCGGACACTATTACACGGCGACCAAGAACAAGCGGCTGCATCCAGAAAAGATTCAGACCAAGAAGTACGATCCGACGATTCGGAAGCACGTGATCTACAAAGAGGCCAAGATCAAGTAGCAGCGGCGTTCGGGCCGCGATTTAACGTCGGGTCTCTCACACAACGAACACCAAACGGCCCGCCACGCGCGGGCCTTTTCTTGCGTGACACAATTGATCTTCAGACAGGTCACAATCAGTTATGCCCGAGCTGCCCGAAGTTGAAACCAGCCGCCGCGGTATCGCGCCGCACATCGTCGGTAGCAAGATTTCTCGTGTCGTAATCCGGGAGCGTCGGCTGCGGTGGCCCGTGTCTCGAGCGGTCGACCGAAATCTACCGGGGCAGACCATTACTTCGGTAGGCCGCCGCGCCAAGTACCTCCTGATCAATACCGAGAAAGGCGCCGCCATCCTGCATCTCGGCATGTCGGGCAGCGTCTGTGTCGTCAACGTCGACACACCGGCCAGTATTCATGACCACGTCGATATCGAGTTCGATTCGGGTCTGATGCTGCGATTGCGTGATCCCCGACGTTTCGGCTCCCTGCACTGGAGCCGGAAGCCGCTGTCACATCGGCTTTTGAGGGACCTTGGGCCCGAGCCTTTCGACGATGCGTTTGATGGCGGCTATCTGTGGCGAAAGTCCCGTGGCCGACGGGTCAGTGTCAAACAGTTCATCATGAACGCACACATCGTCGTCGGCGTCGGCAACATCTACGCCAGTGAATCGCTGTTCCTGGCCGGCATCAATCCACGCCGCGCCGCCGGACGAATCGCACGACATCGTTACGATATTTGCGCAGACGCCGTTAAGAGCGTCCTCGGCAAAGCCATCAAGGCCGGCGGAACGACGCTACGTGATTTTTACGGTGGTGATGGAGAGGCGGGCTATTTTCAGCAGCAGCTCGAAGCTTACGGCCGCGAGGACGAACCGTGCCGCCGATGTAATACACCGATTACCGCGATCGTCCAGGGGCAGCGGGCGACCTATTATTGCAGGCGGTGCCAGACCTAGCCTAGATGTCGCCCGCTGGGGCGGGCTCCTACAGAAATCGATTCGGGGACGATGCCAGCCGCGATTCAATCTCTGCCCGAACGCGAAAGCAATGCTTGCTGTACCTCCGGTGACACGAATTCGGACACATCACCGCCGAGCGCCGCTACCTCGCGGACGAGGCTGGACGAAATAAAAGTGTATTTCTCGGTTGGGGTCAGAAACACCGTCTCGACCTCTTCCGTCAAATGGCGGTTCATCGTCGCCAGCTGAAATTCGTACTCGAAGTCCGAAACAGCGCGCAGACCGCGGATGATCGCCGCCAGCCCGTTCTGGCGAGCAAAGTCCACGGTGAGGCCCTCGTAGCCTGCGACCTCCACGTTCTCGATGTCGGATAACGCGGCCCTCGCAAGCTCAACCCGTTCCCCGAACGTGAACATAGGCGCCTTCGAGCCCGGATCCGCGGCGATCGCTACGACGACCTTGTCAAAGAGCCGCGCCGCCCTGCGAACGAGATCTTCATGCCCGAGCGTTATCGGGTCGAACGTTCCCGGGTACATTGCTGAAACTGTCATAGAATGATTCCTGTCAGTCGTCTCGCTGCACGAGCATATAGCGGACGTTGCCGGCCGTCTCGTTCTTTTTCACACGCCAGGTGGACGGAAGGGCCGGCTCCGGCTTGGAGCGGTCCTGCTCGATATAGACCTGCGCGTCACTCGAAATCAGATTGCGCTCTTCCAACAGTCTACACAATTCCTCGTTCAGGTCCGCGCCGAACGGCGGATCCAGGAACACCAGGTCGAAGGGACCCTCGAGAGTTTCGCGAAGATAATCCAGGGCATCCGTCTGTCGGATCAGTGCGCCTTCGGCAGCCAGCGCCTGGCAGTTTTTCCTGAGCGTCTTGACCGCCATTGCTGACTTCTCGACGAAAACCGCGTTGCGAGCGCCACGAGACAACGCCTCCAGACCCAGCGCGCCGGTCCCGGCAAACAGGTCGAGGCAGCGTGACCCGTGGATCTTTGGCACGAGCCAGTTGAACAGCGTTTCTCGAATCCGTTCTGAGGTTGGTCGCAGTCCCGGAACGTCCGCGATATCCAACAGACGACTGCGCCACTTTCCCGCTACAATACGCAGCCGTCCCGGCCGGGTTTTTTTCGTTTTGTGTCGTTTAGCCATGGTCTTCCTGCTGCAGGGACCGGTGCACTGTCGTGGTGAGATAACGTATATCCATGTTTGGCAAGAAAGAAAAGCCTGAAAAACGCGAGGGCTTCATCAAACGTCTTCGCGCTCGAATCAATCGTGGCGATAGCTGGCTGACCTATGATCTTGCGAATCTCGCCCCGGGCGGGAAGATCGACGAAGATGTCCTCGAGGAACTCGAGTCCTTGCTCGTCATGGCAGACGTCGGCGTTGAGACCACCGAACGCATTATTTCCGATCTTCAAAAACGCCTCGCTCGCAAGGAACTGAAGGACGTCGAGGCGTTGCAAAGCGGTCTCAGGACATCGTTAATGGAAATTCTTACGCCAGTCGAAGCACCGCTATCGATTCGGCCGGTGGACGGCCCATTCGTCATATTGATGGTCGGCGTGAACGGTGCGGGGAAGACCACGACGATTGGCAAGATGGCGCGTCGATTCAAGGACGCTGGCCACTCGGTGATGCTCGCCGCAGGCGATACGTTTCGCGCCGCAGCCGTAGAGCAGCTGCAGGTCTGGGGCGACCGCAACGACGTACCGGTTGTTGCGCAGCAGGCCGGCGCCGATCCGGCCGCCGTTATTTTCGACGCATGGGACGCCGCGCGCGCGCGCGACATCGACATACTGCTTGCCGATACGGCCGGTCGACTGCAGAGCCAGACCGGACTCATGGACGAACTCACCAAGGTAAAACGCGTACTCGCGCGTCGTGACGAAACGGCGCCGCACGAAGTGATGCTGGTACTGGACGCAAGTCAGGGACAAAACGCCCTGGTGCAGGCAGAAAAATTCCACGCGGCTCTGGGCCTTACCGGACTTACCGTGACAAAGTTGGACGGCAGCGCCAAGGGTGGCATTCTTCTCGCCATCGCCAACAAGCTCAAGGTGCCGGTACGCTTTATCGGCATCGGAGAAGCCGCCGAGGACATGCAGCCTTTTTCTGCCCGGGAATTCACAGATGCCCTGCTTGCTTCCGGCAAGGTGCAGCAGTAACCGCAGCCGATGATTCGACTCGAGAACGTCACCAAACGCTACCCCGGAGGACAGGAAGCGCTTTCCGGCCTCAGCCTGTCAGTGGATAAGGGTGAGATGGTTTTTGTTACGGGTCACTCAGGCGCCGGCAAGAGTACGCTGCTTCGGCTCATCGCACTGATTGAACGACCGACCGGCGGCCAGGTTATCGTCGACGATCAGAATACGCGCCGCGTGAAACGGCGCAAGATCCCCGCCTACCGCCGGCAGATAGGCATGGTATTTCAGGACCATAAGCTGCTCTACGATCGCCCGGTGTTCGATAACGTCGCGTTGCCGCTGGTCATCGCCGGCGTTAGCCGACGGGACGCCGGTCGTCGTGTACGCGCGGCGCTCGACCAGGTCGGGCTCCTGCACAAGGAAAAGCAGAATCCGGAAACGCTATCCGCGGGTGAACAGCAGCGCGTCGGTATCGCACGCGCTATCGTGACCCGCCCCAAACTGCTGATCGCCGATGAGCCGACGGGCAACCTCGATCCCGACCTGTCGCTCGAGGTCATGCGTATATTTCGCCGCTTTAATGAAGTAGGCGTGACGCTGTTGATTGCCAGCCACGATATCGTGCTGATCGACCGGCTGGGCTGCCGTCGAATTCCCCTGGAAGACGGGCGGCTGCAGGCGGAAAGCGACACATTGGAGAGCGACCTATGGCAGTAACACGACACGCCGATGCGGTCGCGCCAGTTCGCGCGTCGGGGCCTTTTTCCATCTGGATAACGCGACATGCCCATACGTCGGTCGCCGCCCTGAGTCGGCTGGCGCGACAGCCGTTCGCCAGCCTGATGATCATCCTCGTCATCGCGGTTACGCTGGCACTGCCAGCGGCGGTCAACCTCGTCGTCAAGAATGCAAGATCGGTCAGCGGCAGCTGGGACAATGCGCTGGATTTCTCGGTGTTCCTGAAAGAGCAGGTTTCGGCAAGTGACGCCGAGGCGCTTACGAAACTGATCGGTCAGCGGGCCGACGTGGAGTCTGTCCACTTTATTTCGGCGGACGATGCGCTTGCCGAATTCAAACAGCAGTCTGGTTTTGGTGAAGCTCTCGAGCAGCTCCCCGAAAACCCGCTTCCCCATACGCTGGTTGTTCGCCCGGGTCCCGGTAACACAAGTGATTCGCTGATACTGCTGCAAGAGGAGATCGGCAACCTGCCCGAAACGGATCATGTCCAGGTTGACACCGAGTGGGTGCAACGATTTCACGCAATCCTTGATATTGTCCGACAGGCAATCGCTATCGGAGCCGGACTGCTCGGCATAGCGATCGTCGTGATTATAGGCAACACGATCCGACTCGATATCGAGAATCGCCGTGATGAAATCGAAGTGACGAAGTTGATCGGCGCGACCAACGCGTTTGTCCGACGACCGTTTTTGTGGACCGGTTTTTGGTATGGGCTGTTTGGCGGGTTGATGGCACTCGGGCTGGTCTACTACGGGATCCACCTGCTGGGTGGCCCCGTCGCTCGACTCTCGGGGCTCTACCAGAGTCACATCGCTGTCGTATCGCTGGATCTTCGCGAAAGCGCCGCCATCATTGGCATTGGCATATTCCTGGGCTTGTTCGGATCCTGGTTCACAGCCGCTCGGCATATGCGGCGCATCGAACCCCGATAGCGTAGCCACGGTCGGGCTCCACACCGAAGCGGACCCGTGCTGCCGGGGCGTCTTTTCCGGCCTCTCGAGGGCCTCCCGTAGCCAGCCTGGCGGCCTATTTCGGACCGCGATAAACTCGTAACTATCTGTTTCTATTACTAATAATTATTTTGTTCGGGGGGAACCCAAGCAGTTATTAGCACTCTAAACCCTCGAGTGCTAAAATTCGCGCCAGCTTGGAGGAACTTGATGACAGACGCGATTGCGAAATTTAATAAGGACCTTGTACTGGCGGGACCGGTAGGCAGCCTGGACGCCTATATTCAGGCCGTCGGCGCTATTCCTGTTCTTAGCAAAGAAGACGAGCAAACTCTGGCGAACCGCTTTCGGGATCACGAGGATCTCGAGGCGGCGCGCGACCTGGTTATGGCGCATCTGCGATTTGTCGTTCACATTGCCAAAGGCTACACCGGCTACGGTTTGCCGCTGAACGATCTCATTCAGGAAGGCAACGTTGGTCTTATGAAGGCCGTGAAGCGCTTCGATCCGAACTACGATGTGCGCCTGGTTTCCTTTGCCGTCCACTGGATTCGCGCAGAGATACACGAGTTTGTCCTCAAGAACTGGCGCATCGTAAAAGTTGCGACCACCAAGGCCCAGCGCAAACTGTTCTTCAACCTTCGCAAAGCGAAGAAAAGCCTCGCCTGGTTGTCGGCCGAAGAGACACAGGCAGTTGCAGAGGATCTCGGGGTCAGCGCAAAAGAAGTGACCGAGATGGAGAAGCGCCTGCACTCCCGTGATGCAATTTTCGATCCCGCTCCCGACGGCGACGACGAGCGCAACTTCACGCCGGCCGCTTATCTGCCGAGTCCCGACGCTGATCCGGCCGTGCTGGTCGAGGCTAGCGACTGGAATAGCGACGCAACGACTCGCATGGCATCGGCACTGAAAACGCTCGATGACAGAAGCCGCGACATCCTGGAGAAGCGCTGGCTGACGGACGACAAAAAGACGCTGCACGAACTCGCTGCCGTCTATAACGTTTCCGCCGAACGCATTCGGCAGCTTGAGTCGAACGCGATCAAAAAGCTCAGGAACGCTATGTCGATGTAATCCGTCGCCGGGTAGAATCTACAGGGAAGAATGATCAGGCCGCTCATTGAGCGGCTTTTTCTATTGGTGCGCCTTGTTATCGATAGTCGTTACGTCGATAGCGAACATAACCGCCATCCTCTATCCCCTGAGGATCGTGGTGCGTCCAGTGCACCAATCCACCGAGATCGTTCCACTCATACATGCCGCGGACCTGTACTCGATCCCCTATACCGACGGGCACTCGCTTTGCCAGATCAATATTGTGTGCGATAAGCAGGGTCTGGCGGTTACCGATGTCGATGATAAAGCGCTGGTGACGAGATCCGTCGTTATCATTCGACAGCAGTCGCGTCACAACACCCTTGATGTCGATCCACGTCCCCGTATCGCGCTTGTCAAAACGTTGGCTCAAGCCACGCCCTTTTGGCTTCTTGTTATTCGTCCAGGGGCAGACGGTTACAGAGTGCCACAAAAAACGCGGCAATCCATCCCTGGATGCCGCGCCGTCTTTTACTTGGATATGGGTTTTAGCTGGCAGTCACCGGCACCATCGTGATTTCGACTCGGCGATTGGCCTGCCGACCGATTGCCGTGCTGTTGTCCGCGACCGGCCTTGATTCGCCCATGCCGACAATGATGAGTCGCTGCGAAATGACGCCCTGCGACGAAAGGTAACTTGAAACCGACTGGGCACGACGTTCCGACAGGCTCTGATTGTACGCATCCGATCCGGTACTGTCGGTATGGCCGGCGACCTCGACAACCGTCTTATCGAATTCCCCGAGCACCTTCCCTACCGAATTCAACACGTCGAAGAATGCCGGGCTCAGGTCCGAGCTGTCTGTTGCGAACGTGACATTGCCAGGCATGTTGAGCGTAATATTGTCGCCGATGCGCGTGACGCTGACACCGGTGCCTTCGAGCTCTGCACGGAGCTCGGCTTCCTGTCGATCCTGGTAGTTACCGATAGCACCGCCGGCCAGCGCGCCGACGCCGGCAAGGATCAATGCGTGCTGCCTGCGTTCAACCGCGTCATCACCGGAAATCAGGCCGACAACCGCACCGGCCGCTGCGCCGATCAAGGCGCCCTTGGTCGCCTTGCTCGTCTTCTCTTCGCGGGTATACGGATCCAGCGTCTGACAGCCGGTAACAAACACGGCGAACAGGGTCAATGCGAGAATGTACCTTGGAGATCTGGCATTCATGATGTTTCCTTCTTGCTTGCAGAAAATATTTGGGGGCATTGTATGCGCGAACTACCTGAACAGAGACTTAATTCGCGCCATTATGTTCAGAATAGCGTCGGAAACCATCAGGACTGTGGTCTACGTCACAGGAATCGAAATGTCCGTGTAAAATGACGGGCCATCTTCCGAGAACTTCCATGAACGAAGCCGATAGCTGGCTCCTGCGCTACGAGCAGAACCATGCCGACCTGGCAAACCCCGTGGTGTACTGGGCATCCGTGCCGTTAGTCGTTGTCGGCACCGTCGGGATCCTCTGGTATTTGCCCGTTCCGGCCGAATTTTACGAGATTTCCCCGTTGCTTAACTGGGGCAGCGCCTTCCTGATGGCGGCAACGATCTACTATTTCATTATTTCCGTTTCGATTGCTATCGGCATGCTGCCATTCATGCTGGGTCTCGCGAGCCTGCAGATCTGGCTCACGGAATCCGGATTTCCTGCCCTGGGCGTTTCTGTCGGCCTGCTGGTATCGGGCTCCGTCGGGCTGGCGCTCGGCCGCAGGGGCGCCGGTGGGATAAAGGCCATACTGCAGGACCTGCAGCTCATGATGATTGGCCCCGCGTGGTTACTGTCGGTCCTTTACCGACGCTTCGGTATACCCTTTTAACGGAGTGCCAAGCGGGGCTTGTTAACACCTAATTGAGCCGTCCTGTTGCGGCGGACAACAGAATTAGGTGTTAGCAGGCCCTGGCGACTTCGTCTAGAATCAACGCCCCCTATTGCCTCCCCAGGAAATCTGCCGTGAGCGCGCAATCCATCGATCCTCTCGACCTTTATGACGTTCGTTCGGAACTGAGCGAAGACGAGGTCATGGTAAAGGAGACCGTCGGCCGTTTCGTCGACGACAAAGTCATTCCGCTGATGCGTGAGGCGTTCGAGCAACATGTGTTCCCCAAACATCTGATCGGTGAAGTCGCCGAACTCGGGCTCCTGGGCACTTCGATCGACGGCTACGACTGTGCCGGATTGAACAGCGTCAGCTACGGCCTGATTTGTCAGGAACTCGAGCGTGGCGATAGCGCACTGCGGAGTTTCGTTTCCGTGCAAAGCAGCCTCGTGATGTTTCCGATCCACGCCTACGGCTCGGAGGAGCAAAAACAGCGATGGCTGCCGGCGATGGCGCGAGGCGAGGCGGTTGGATGTTTCGGCCTCACCGAACCGCACGGCGGCTCCGACCCCGCCAACATGAAGACGCATGCAAAACGCGACGGCGACGACTGGATACTGAATGGCGCCAAGATGTGGATAACCAACGCAACGATCGCTGACGCCGCCGTCGTCTGGGCGATGACGGCGGAAGGCGTTAAAGGATTCATCGTCGAAAAAGACATGCCGGGCTTTAAAACCCAGGAAATAGAAAACAAGTTTTCTCTGCGCGCATCGGTTACCGGTGCGCTGTTCTTCGACGATGTGCGCATTCCTGACACAAACGTGCTGCCGGGCGTGTCGAGCATGAAGGGCCCGCTTAGCTGCCTTACCCAGGCGCGCTACGGCATTACCTGGGGTGTCATCGGTGCCGCGCAGGCCTGCCTGGACGAGGCGCTGAGGTATTCGCAGGATCGCGTTCTTTTCAATCATCCGGTTTCGCACACGCAGACCATGCAGATTCGCCTCGCCGATATGTGTCGTCGCATTACGACGGCACAGCTGCTGTCGTTACGTCTCGGACGCCTCAAGGACAAGGGCGAGTTGAAACCGGCGCAGGTATCGCTTGCAAAGTGGAACAACTGTCGCGCTGCGCTGGATATTGCTCGCGACGCGCGCGATATTCTTGGTGGTGCCGGCATCAGCGCAGAATACGTCCCGGTTCGCCACATGCTGAACCTGGAAAGCGTCATTACCTACGAAGGCACCGAGACCGTCCATCAGCTCGTCGTTGGCAAGGAACTGACCGGCGTAAACGCGTTCTGATGAGCGCCGCTTGATAGAAAGCCTGTCAAACAATCGCCTGCCGCAGAATCGCGATATGTGGCGCATTGCCGCGCCAATGATCCTGTCCAATGTGTCGGTGCCGCTACTGGGCATGGTCGACACCGGCGTTACCGGGCATCTCGAAAGCCCGGTCTACCTCGGCGCCGTCGCCGTCGGCGCAATGGTATTCAGCTTCCTCTATACGGGCGTCAACTTCCTGCGTATGGGTACGACCGGGATTGCCGCGCAAAGCTTCGGTGCTGACGACAATGACGGGCTGCGAGTCTCACTTGGCCAGGCCCTGATCGTTGCACTGTTGATCGCGCTTGCGCTTATCGCCTTGCAGCGCCCGCTTGGAGCGTTGGCCATGCACCTCCTGGGCCCCGACGCGGAGACCCGGGCCTTCGCGCTGGAGTATTTTTCGATACGCATCTGGAGCGCGCCGGGGACCCTCGCCAACTTTGCGCTCATCGGCTGGTTTATCGGCCTGCAGAATGCGCGCATTCCGCTGCTGATATTCCTGACGATCAACATCACGAATATCGTGCTCGATCTCCTGTTCGTGCTGGTCCTGGGCATGAAAGTCGACGGTGTCGCGCTCGCCTCTGTTTTCGCCGAGTATTCGGGGCTGCTGGTCGGCGGCGCGTTTGCGGTCTCGTCATTACGACGGCGTCAGGGCCACTGGCCGATCGCTCGTCTGGTGAACCTCTCCGCCTATAAAGCCTTTTTCTCGGTCAACGCCAACCTCTTCATCCGGACAATGGCATTGATGTTCACGCTCGGCTTCGTAACGGCGCAGGGCGCGCGGCTGGGTGGGCTCATCCTGGCGGCAAACGCCGTACTTATGAATTTTCAGAACCTGACGGCGTTCGGCCTGGACGGCCTGGCGCACGCAGCGGAGGCGCTGGTCGGCAAGGCGGTCGGGCAGAAACGTCGGGACATGCTCATTGAGGCGGTTCGGCTGACCCTCAGATGGTCACTGATATTCTCGGTCGGCTTCACGCTGGTCTACCTCGTTGCAGGCAGGACCATCATAAGCGTGTTAACCGATCTGCCCGAGGTTCGTGAAACTGCCATCCGGTACCTTCCCTGGATGATCGCCTCACCGCTCGTTTCGGTGTGGTGCTTCCTCTACGACGGTGTCTACGTTGGTGCAACACGTGCAAAAGAAATGCGCGATATTATGTTCCTCTCAACGTTTCTCGTTTTTCTTCCGGCCTGGTATTTCCTGCAGCCGCTGGGCAACGACGGACTTTGGCTTGCATTCCTGCTGTTCATGGCCGGCCGAGGCATCGGCATGCATATCGGCTACCAGAGAACAGTATTACCGATGTTGCGCTAGGCGGGCTACATGTTGCCGATGCTATGTGCCCCGTCGACAGGCAACGCCACCCCATTGACGAACGATCCGGCGTCGCTGGCCAGCAGCATGAACGGCGCCGTGAGTTCGTGCAATTCGCCGCTTCGTTGTGCTGGCGTGCGCTGCAGGTAACGTCGTCCTTTCTCGGTGGCGAAATACGGCGCATTGATTTCTGTGACGAAGTACCCCGGACAAAGCGCGTTCACGCGGATGTTCTTGCGACTCCATTCGAGCGCGAGGCTCCTGGTAAGCTGAATGACCGCCGCCTTTGATGCGGAATAGCTGCTAACGGCAAGTGCGACTCGCAGGCCGAGAATCGATGCGGTATTGACGATGCTGCCTGACTTACCGGCGGCAATCATGCGTGTACCTGCTTCTCTCGCCACCAGCCATACGCCCTTGAGGTTCGTGTCGACTACCCAGTCCCAGCTCTCCTCATCGATATCGACAGCCATTTTGGTGTCCGCAACACCAGCGTTGTTGGCCAGAATGTCGACGACGCCGTAGGCTTTTTCGGCCGCATCGAAAGCCGCAGCCACGCTGTCAGCATCGGTCACATCAAGCGGTACTGCGAGCGCCTCGCCACCATTTTCAGCGATGGTGCCAGCCAGAGCCTCGAGCCGGTCCTCGCGACGCGCTGCTACAACAACCCTGGCGCCGTAACCGGCAAGTATGCTTGCAAAGTGAGCACCGAATCCGCTGGATGCTCCTGTCACCAACGCAACTTTCCCACTCACGTCAAAGACGGACTTTGTCATCTGGAGCTCTCCTGAAGCAATGCGAATGTCCGGGCGTTCAACGCAAGACCCGACGACCCGCAAAGACGTCTTGCTGCAACTCGCCGTCTCGCAGGGCGAGCTGGCCGCCTACCAGTACGTGAACGATGCCGCTCGACGCCTGGTAAGGGTCGGCATACGTTGCGTTGTCGATTATCGTTGCGGGATCGAACACCGTAATATCCGCATCGGCACCAACTTTGAGACGCCCTTTCATGGCCATACTCGGACTGTAGTCCTGCAGCATCTTTGCGGGCAGGTACGTCATTTTCGCAATCGCTTCCTGCAGTCTCAATGTGCCTTTTCCCCTGACGTAGCGCCCGAGAACGCGTGAATTCGTGCCTATGCCAAAGGGCGCAACTTTCTGTTTGAGCGTGAAAATGGGGAATCCATCGGCGGCGACGATGACGTCCGGCGCTTCCGTCGCTACGCTCGTCCATTCTTCCTTGTTGTAGTGATGGATGATCGTGCCTCTCCGGTCGCGGCCCACTCGACGTCTTCATAGGTGATGTCAAAGATTGTTTGCCAGTCGCGATTGAAGACCGCGGCAGTATTCGAGGTCGACGCAGCATTATAGGGAAAAGACTCTGTCGTAATGCTTACACCGTCATCACGCGCTTCGCGAATCAGGCGAAGAAACTCGACAATATTTCCCATCGCATTTGCCTGTACGTGACAGATGTGAACGGGAGCGCCGCTTGCTTTCGCGAATCGAATAATCTCCAGCAGCCCCGATGGATCGCCGGCGATTCCGCGACGGATATGGACGATGATCGGCGCCTGGCGCTCGGCAGCAACGTCGAAGACCAGCTGCATCTCGGCATCGTCGACAACTTCGCTCATATAATCGAGCAGCATGCCGATTCCGACGCCGCCTTCGTCAAGGCCGGACTCGAGATGGCGGCGGAGCTCTTCATGTTGTGGCGGCGAAAGCGGCTGCCGGAAGGCCGGCCGTTCCATATCGCCACCACCACCTTGCGTAATTGCGCGTGACACCATTTCATCGGCACCAGACAGCGCTTCATCGCCCTCCAGGATCGTCGACCGTATCCAGGCATGTCCAACCGAAGCGCCGAAGTTGATCCGGGCGTTGCCCGCGATCGCGATCGGCGCGTAGGTTCCAAACCGTTTGACCGGATAAGCGCCGGCCTCCAGCTCCAGCGCCGTCGTCACACCGTCGCGCAGCTCGAACTCCTGACCGAGTGGCGTCCATGAATGACTGTGCACGTTGATGAAGCCCGGGGAAACGATGAGACCGCTGGCATCGATCATCATCGAGCCCTGCATTGGTTCTGTGGAGATCGCGGCTATGCTTCCTCCGGCGATGCCGACGTTTCGGATTGCATCGAGTCCAGACTCCGGGTCGATGACGCGCCCGCCGTTGAGCACGAGATCGTAGATCATGTTATCGCTCGGCGTATCTTGCGGAGTGTCGCCGCAGCCTACGATACAGCAACAGACTGCCAGCACAGCGAGTGTGTATCTCACTGTGCGTCGCCGTTCTTCGACTGTGCCCTGGCTCGCAGTACTTTCTTGTCGATCTTGCCAACAGGCGTCAACGGTATCGCGTCGATGACATGAATTTCCTTGGGGATTTTGTAAGGCGCCATGTTGGCGCGACAGAATTCCTGAATCTCCTTGCGGACGACCCCGACGTCCCGGCCTTTTGCGTCGGCTTTCAGCTCAACGTAAAGGTTGACGATGTCATTGCCTGGCCGCTTCTCATTCGGCGTCCCGATGACCGCCGATTCGGCAATAATGTCCAGCCCTTTGAGCTTGTCTTCCACTTCGACTGAGAAAACCTTGAACCCGCTGACAATCAGCATGTCCTTGGCGCGGTCGCAAAGGAAGATATATCCCTCATCGTCCATGTAACCGACGTCACCGGTGTACATCCAGGTCTTGCCCCGCCATTCCCGCAGTGCCCCGGCCGATTCGTCCGGCAGATTCCGGTAGCCCTTCATGACGTGTGGCCCCGAGGTAACGATCTCACCTGCTTCACCACAGGGCATCTCCTGAGTGCCCGTCTCCAGGTCGACGATTCGCGTATCGGCACCCGGCACCGGGATACCAATGGATCCGTCCTTACTGCGTTGGTGCGGATTGCAGACGTGAACGGGGCCCGTCTCCGTCATGCCGAAGAGGTCGCTTAATTTGTTTGCGCCGATGGCTGCTTCGATGCGTTCGCGATCCGCGCCCGTCAGCGGTGCGGCGCCGGTAATTGCGACTTCCAGATCCGAAAAGTCGATATCGCCAAACAGCGGATTCTCCAGCAACATCTGGTAAAGACTGGGCACGGCCGCCAGCCGTGTCGGCGGAAAGCGCATCATCTGCTTGCAGAAAAACGCTATGTCCCGCGGGTCCGGAATTAGCAATATCCGGGCGCCGTGCCGCAAAGCTGACGCCGTTATGCCCAAGCCCGCCACATGGAACATCGGGAATGCCGTCGCCAGGACTTCTTCACCGACCTTCCACGGCGCATAGGCCGAAGTCTGACACATGTTGTACATGGTGTTCCTGACCGAGATCTCGGCGCCCTTCGGCGCGCCGGTAGTTCCACCCGTATACAGGATCATCCACGTGTCGTTCCAGTCGACCGGACGAGCCTCGAATTCGGTCGAGGCTGCGTCGACGAGGGACAGATAGCTGGCGCAGTGCACGCCCGCCAGATCAGGAATTCCAGGCTCAGTTGGCGCGAGATAGTCCGCAGGCCCGGCAACGATGACATTCTTGAGGCACGTCGGGATAGCCGGTAGCTGTGGTAGCACAGCATTCGCCAGCGCATCCATCGAGATCAATGTCGAAATGCCGGCATCCTCGATCTGGTGAACGACCTCTCCGGGCATCAGCAGCGGACTGACGCCTGATCCTGTGCAGCCGAGCTTGGATATTGCGGCGAGCGCGATAGGGTACTGAGGAATATTAGGCATCTGAATGCCGACGACATCGTCTTTGCTTACGCCAAGCGAGGTCAGGGCGTTTGCAAGCTGGTTCGACATCTCGTCGAACTCGCGGTAACTGATCTCGCGATCGAAATATTGCAGCGCCGTATTACCGGCCAGTGACTGACCGTGCTCCTCGACCCAAGAGCCGAGCGTGCGATCGTCGAGCGACGGGGCTTCGATACCCAATTCGTCGTA
>CAMYMR010000034.1 GCA_947259285.1 uncultured Woeseiaceae bacterium
TGGCCCGCTCGGACCGCTGCGCCAACGTCAATCCCGGTTTGGCGCGCAGCCAGTCCTGTTCGGGGACATTCACGACAACCTCGAGCTGCGTCAGGTCCTGCAAAATCAGTATCGGCTGCTTGGCCTGGACGTTATTGAAGTTTTCGACGTAGGTTCGTCCGATGCGACCGGCAAACGGTGCGCGGAGCTCGGTATCGCTCAGCGCTTTCTTCGCGGATGTGAGATTCGCACGTTGCACCTCGATCTGGCGGCGGGCGTTGTCGAATTCCTGCCGGGATATCGCACCGCGCTCAAAAACCTCCGAGTACCGATCGAACGTGTCCTTGGCGGAATTGAATCGCGCCTGCGCCGCATCGAGCGAGGACTGGTAGTCGGCCGGGTCGAGCCGGGCGAGAACCTGGTTCTCGGCGACTGTAATGCCTTCCTCAGCCGGAAGTTCGACCAGCCGGCCCGCCACTTCGAAGGCCAGTTCCGCGTTCTGCGCCCCCTGGATCTCGCCGGGATAATTAAGCGAATCGCCACCCTGCAGGCCCGAAATCGTCAGGATGCGGACGGGCCGCACGATCTCCGGCGCTTCGGCAACTTCTTTTTCGCAAGCCGAGACGAGCATGGCTGCCACGAAAACCCACAGCAGGTGGTTCGCGTTGATCGGTCTCATCGGAGGTCCTTATGGTTCGTTGTTGTTGGCTAGAAGAGGATTCTAACAGTTTACTGCATGGCGATTATCTAGAAAAAATACGTAAGCGCTGGCGAGCCCGGCCCTGGTTCTCAAGCTTGAAATCGGGGCCAAAACGGCTGAGACTGCTTAATCTGGCCAAAGCCACTCAGAGACGAGCAGTGCAGAGAAAGAACATGAGAAATCGACGTGCGGCGCGACAAGTACGCGGCAAAGATCGGTCCCTATCCGTGCTCAGACATTGCAGGATTCTGCTTGCGCTGGCAGCGGTTCAGGCCGGCCACACGGCGATTGCGGACGAGAGTGGCTTTGAAGCAATAGCGGAATTGAGCGCCGCTAATGTATTGCCGCCGGAACTGCTCCGGGGTGAACACCATGCGGTGGACGATCGCGTCAGGAACGATGGCTATTTGAACTACTACACGATCAAGTCGGGCTACGGCGAGTTCAAGGCGATCAGTACGGCAATGCTGCGGACGCGCGTGGGTGAAATTAATGCGCTCGCTGAACTCGATGATTTGTCGAAAACAGAGGTTTTCGTCAAGGCGGCAGCCGATGCGGGCGTTGGCCAGATAAAAACGCTGGCGTCATTTGCTGAAAATCCGGTGGATACCGTAGTTGGCATACCCAGTGGTATTGGCCGGATGTTCAAGCGATATAGCAGACAGGCTTCCGAGGCGGTCGATACGACCAAGGAGTATGTCGCCGGTGATGACGAAGAGGACGGCGAGAGTGAATGCGGCGACGAGGAAGACACCGAGAGTGAATGCAACGAAGGTGAGTCGACGACCGACAAGGCGGTTGGAGTGACAGAGGGTTTCTTCGGGGTTTCAGGCGCACAGCGCGCGTGGGCCCAGAAACTGGGTACCGATCCGTATTCCACTAACGAAGTCCTGCAGGCGGCTATCAAGGAAGTCGCCTGGGCCGAGCGCCTGGGCCGGTTCGGCATGGGCTTTGCCGGCGTCCCGGAGATTCCGGGTGCGGACATTATTGGCGAGGTGAATGACGCGGTCTGGAGCAAAGATCCTTACGAATTGCAGGATCTGAACAGGGCCCGCTTAGTCAATACAGGGGCTGACGAGGCATTGATCGAGGAATACGTCAACAATCCGCACATGAGCCCGTCGCAGCAAACATTATTGACGGCAGCGATTGCGGAACTGGACGGCGCGGAAGGTCGCGACGGTATCTTGCGCCAGGCTCTGAACACCGCCACGGAGGCCGAGGTCAGTTTCCTGATCAAGTCGGTCACGATGATGGCGTGGTACCACATCAACCGGAGACCCGTGGTGGCTGTCGAGACCTATGCCGCGATTCCCGTCGGCGTAACTAAAGATGGCACGTCAGCCATGTTATTCGCGGTTGACCATGTCTATTGGACAGAAGGTATCGCCGGGGCGGCTCGCACCCACTCGTCGCGAGCGGAGAATGACCAAGGTACTGCAAGAGAAGTCTGGTTGCTCGGTTCTGCGTCGGAGCGAACCAGGAAGGAACTGTCGCGACTGGGTTTCGACGTCCATGAGGACGTCGCTTCGATGATGGCGATTCCAACGGGCTAGTGCGCCGGTTCACGATATTGCTTGCCTGTCTGCTCATCTCGGAGTGGACGGTGGCCGGCCAGTTGCTCGACTACATTCGGGACTATGACCTGAATGACTACGCGCTCGGGCTCGCGGTTACGGGAGAGCAGAATCCTTACAGCGGCGCGGAAAACGGCGCTTACGCGTATCCCTACCTGACGAGCTTTCGAGATTCGTCATTTACGAATGACTGGTTCCTGATCAGGGAAGGGGATCTTGGCGTGCGCTGGGTCAGTTCAGGCGGCTGGGAACTGGGCGTAGTGGGGCGAGTGCAAACTCTCGGTCTCGGCAACAGCGAAAGCGATGAGCTTCTTGGCATTGCGGATCGTAAGTGGACACTTGAGGTAGGGCCGACAATCGGGTGGCGTGGGTGGCCCGTGCACTTTTATTTCAAGACCTACGCCGAGATTTCGGACCGTCACGACGGTCTGATCAGTCAACTCGCTGTTTCGCTGCCGATGGAATGGTCGCGCGGCTACTTCGTGCCGAGCGTGGAGCTGATTCATCAAAGCAGTGACTACGCCGACTATTACTTTTCAGTGAGCGAGCCAGAGACGACGCCGGCCCGATCTGTATATTCTCCCGGCGCGGCTTCCAACCTGGCGATCAAGGCCCGCTGGGGCTACGCGCTGAACGATAAGTGGTTGCTGTCGGGTGCGGTCGGTCTCGAGCAATTGGACTCCGCGATCACAGAAAGCCCAATCGTGGAGCGCGATGACATTTGGTCAGCGCGTATCGGGCTCGCGTATAACGCCGATGTCTTTCAGCCCAGAGACTACGATCACTCGGCGCCGAAAACGCCGGATTTCGATCTCAGGATCGGCGCGTTCCAGGACTCGATCAGCACCAAAGTCGCCAGGGATACGTCCGATGGCATACCGGGTTTCGAGACTGACATAGAGGACTTTCTCGGCGCCGCGGACGAGAAGACAGTGCTGCAGGTGGACGCGACCGTCCGGCTGGGCCACTACCACCGGCTCGAGTTCGGTTACTTCGAACTGAGCCGGAGTTCAACCACCACGTTGACGGACGACCTCGATTTCGGAGACGAACTGTTTCCGATGGGGACGAACGTGAAAACTCGCGTGGAAGCGGGGATATTGCGCGCGGGCTACAGCTATTCGTTGATAAGAGATGCGCAGAAGGAACTCGGCGTCATGGCCGGCGTTCATTTTGCAAATTTCGAGGTCGATATCTCGTCGAGTACGTCCGGGCAGGCAGAGCGATCGAATGCCGGCACGCCATTGCCCGTGGTCGGCGCACATGCGGCTATTTTTCTTGGCGTAAGGACGACGATCGGTGCCAAGCTGCAGATCTTCCGGACCGATTTCGATCGCTACGAAGGATCGCTGAACTACGCGACGCTGGATATTCAACATCGCGTGGCTGACGCCATTGGTGTTGGTCTCGGTTACAATTACTACGGCATGAAGCTGTCGTCGAACGAAAGCGATGTAAATGGCTATCTGAAGGTGCGGCATCATGGCCCGATGGCGTTCATTGCGATTGGCTTTTAACGACTTGAATCGTGAGGAATCTGGCCCGCATAGTGTTTTGGACGCTCGCCGCCTTGGTCCTTATGGCGGTGGCGCTATTCCTCTATCTTCGTAATGCGGATCTGAGTGCCTACGAAGACCAGGTTGCTGCTTACCTGTCCGAGAAGATCGGTCATCGACTCGATATTGATGGTCTTTTCGAGCTTCACGTTAGCAGTCGGCCAACACTGATTGCCGAAAAGATCACGCTGGCCAATACGGATTGGCCGTCGGAGTCCACCATCGTTAGCGTAGGCCACATTTCGGTCACCGTCGATCTTTGGTCGCTTCTCAACAGTCCTGTCATCATCGAGGACCTCGATATTCGCGAGGTTCAGGTTAATTTCGAGCGGGATTCTGAGGGGCATTCGAACTGGGATACGGGGAAGCCACCGAACAGGCAGGCCCGCCGAGCCAATGAAGATCGAATCGTGTTCCGGGACGTCGTAATTGAGGCGGCGCAGATTTCCTATGCTGACGCCGGTCGCCCGAAGCCGATCGATGTATCGCTCGAATACCTGACGATCGTTCCCGACGAGAACGACCTCTTGATCCTGGATTTGCAGGGCACGTTAAACGAGTTTCCGCTCCGGGCCGACGGCGAGCTTGGCCCCTGGCAGAACCTGCTCGGCGGAAACGACCTGATCGGTGATCTCGATTTGACACTTGGCAACGTGCAACTCGCGGTGTCCGGTTCGGTTGAAGACGCGCGGGCACTCTCAGGTGTCGAGGCGACGTTGAGTTTCTCGGGCCCGACGATCGACATACTGATTGGGCGCCTGGGCTTGCCACCGTTTGCCGAGGGTCCGTTTCAGATCGACGGAAGGGTGCACAAATCCAACGGTGCAAATCGGATCAGGCTCGAAGGGAATCTTGGTGATATCGGTATCCTTGCGGATGGCTCCGTTGATACGCTACTGAATCCCGGAACTTCACAACTCGAGTTCAATCTGTCGGGGCCTGATAGCAGACACCTGGCCGAAGTATTTGGTATCAGCGGCGTCCCCGAGGTGCCATTTAAGGTGGTCGGCGAATTTGGGCAGAAAGGCAAGCGATTATCGTTCGCCGATACACGCGCCCAACTCGGTGCGAATGCGATTGCACTTGACGGATGGGTAGATGCCGGAAAGGCGTCGATGGACATGGATTTGACGATCAATGCGGCAGGTCCGAATTTCTCGGTGTTCGCTCCATTTACTGGCGTTGATCCTATCCCAGGACAGGCATTCGATATCGATGGGCGAATTGTGAAACTGGGAGCTGACTGGCAGTTTGAAGATGTCAAAGCGCTGGTGGGTGAGAACCGTGTAGCCGCCAGTGGGGCGATCGCGGCGGGAGCGGACACAGAGCTGGTTTTTGCCGCGACCGGTCCCGACAATACGTTCTTGCAAGCGATGACTGGACTGCAGGGACTGCCGGCACGACCGTACGATATCCACGCGCGGCTTCGACACGAACCAACCGGGATCAACCTGCAGGAAGCGAGGGCCATTTTTGGCGATCACCGTGTGGAGGTCGCGGGAATCGTCGGTACCGGCAGGGCGCTTGCCGGGACGCGGCTCGACTTGAAAGCCAGTGGTCCTGAGCTAAAAAACGTAGGACTACTGACTGGCGTTCCTTACCTGCCGGGTGGGCCGTTCGTCGTCGACGGCAAGCTGCAAATTAATCCTGGTCAACTCGTGCTGCAAAACGCGACGGCGACCGTAGGCGAATTAACGGGTACCGCGACCGGTACCATCGGCCTGGCCAGCAACGGCGGCGAATTCGACCTTGCAGTGTCGGCGAACGGACCGGATGTAGCTGGGCTTGCCGATTTCGATTGGATGCAGCAACTTGCCGGTGATGCGGTCTCAATAGCCGGGCACGTGCGGCGAAAGGGTGCCGGTATCGACCTCGAATCGCTAGCCATTGCAATCGGTGGTGTCGAAGCAAACCTGGACGGCACACTGAGTCTCGAGCCGCTATTGAATAGCAGCGACCTGCAGTTCTTTCTCGCCGGTCCCGATCTCGACCGTCTTGCTTCATCATTCGGTCTGGGCTTCTTTCTTCCTGCGAGGCCGTTTTCTGTATCCGGCCGGTTTGACGGCACGCCCAGCGGCTTCGGCATGCAAGATTTCAGTGCGACGATTGGCGGCAACGACATCAGCGGCGTGTTTGATCTCGATCTGAAAGAGAAGCCCAAGCTGACGGGCGCATTGTCTTCAACACTCCTGGACCTGACCGAACGCCAGCAGCGCGCCGCGGAGCAGGAAGAAGACGCGCCAACCGCCAAAGAGGATGAGGAGGATGACTTTCTGTTCTCCAGGGCACCGCTCGACAGGGAGGTCCTTCAAGCGGCCGATATCGAGATTGATGTTGACGTCGATCGCGTCGTTACGCGCTCGCTTGCCGCCTCGGATGTTCACGTTGGCGTGAAGCTGATGGACGGGACACTACGGATTCAACCCGTTTCTCTCGCGGACGAAGGGGGTAGGCTGAGCGGTCAGCTCATTCTCACACCGTCGGATGGCTTATACATACTCGACGCGTCATTGGCGATCGACAAAATGCGCATTGGGCTGAGTGAGCCGCAAAGTCAGGACCGAGCGTCGCTGCCGCCCATCAGTGGCGAACTTGAATTCCGCGCATCAGGCCGCTCGGTTCATGAGTTAATGGCATCGTCCAGCGGTTTGCTTACGATGCGTCAGGGCTCCGGACGAATAAAGAACATCGGAGCCGAACGGATATTCGGCGATATCGTGCTGAATGTCCTTCGGACACTCAACCCGTTGAGGCAGACACAGAAATACAGAGAATTCGACTGCGGCATATACGATGTCAGGATCAATGATGGTTTTGCGACGATCGACAAGTTCGTTGTGCAGACCGAAGCCATGACGACTGTGGTGGCCGGAGGAATCAATTTCGGTACCGAACAAATAGACTTGCTCCTTCGCGCAAAGCCCCGGGAAGGGTTTGGTATTAGTATAGGCGGCGTTGCCAATTCATTCTTGAAGATCGGTGGAACTTTGAAGACCCCCGTGCTGCAGGTCGATCCGAAAGGAACCGTTGTTTCCGGTGGTGTTGCGGTCGCCACCGGCGGTATCTCGCTACTGGCCAAGGGGCTGCTTGACCGCGTGTCAGCCGAAACCGATATTTGTGAGCCGGAGGTCGGAAAAGACAAATGAAAATGGGGACACATCTTTCGGGAGCAACGTTGTGAGTGTGAGCGGTAGTGTGCGTTTCTTCCTGATCGCCTCGATTCTTGCGATGCTGTCTGGCTGCGCAAGCATCGATTTCGACTACCCGAGAACCGAGTCCACCAAATTTGGCGATACGGAAGACACATTCCTCGGTTCGAAAACGGCAGCGTTGGTCGCCTCCAGCCCGGCTGCCAAGTCCGGTTTCCACCCGTTGCAGGACGGCATCGATGCGTTAACAGCCAGGCTGTTGCTCGCGGAGCGAGCGGAACGCTCCATCGACACGCAGTACTACCTGATCAAGACGGACACCGCGAGTCTTGCGTTCATCGACGCGTTGCTACGTGCGGCAGATCGTGGCGTGCGCGTCAGGCTATTACTGGATGACGTTTTCACGAAAGGCTATGACCCCGGCATGGCGGCACTCGACTCGCATCCCAATTTCGAGATCCGCGTATTCAACCCGTTTAACCGTGGCGCCGCTGGTAAAGCCTGGAGCGGGCTCACTAATCTGAGCCGAGTCAATCGGCGCATGCACACCAAGTCCTTTACGGTCGACAACCAGGTTACGATTCTCGGCGGTCGTAACATCGCCGATGAGTATTTCGGTGCGCGGGTAGATGCCAAGTTCGGAGATCTCGACGTGGTCGGCGTTGGTAGCGTCGCAAATGGCGTGTCCGACATGTTCGATAGCTTCTGGAATCATCATACGGCGCTGCCCGTACCGTCATTTGCGAAGATGCCAGACGACCCGGCGGCAGAGCTCGAATTACTCCGGGAGCGACTGCTGCGATCGCGGGAGCAAATTAAGAACACCCGGTATGCAGACGCTGTCAGGGCGACGACGCTGGCCTTCATGGATATGGACAATAATGTGCTTGAATGGGCGCCGTATCGACTGGTCTACGATTCACCGGACAAAGGCGTCAAGTCGAAGACGGGACCTGCCGTCGCGATTACCCCGAAGCTGGTCGAAGCCCTTCATTCGGCCGAGCGGGAACTCATCGTGGTGTCACCGTATTTTGTGCCACGAAAAGCGGGCATCGAAATTTTTTCCAAGCTGCAAGCACGAGGTGTCGATGTCACCATCATCACTAATTCTTTGGCTGCGAATAACCAGATCACGGTGCACGGCGGCTACGCTCCGTCGCGCAAGCCGTTGCTGCAAAGTGGCGTGAAGATTTACGAGGTTCGCGCCGACGCTGACGTCCCCGGTTCTGAGATCGTTGCCGCCAGCGGGGCCAAGGCAACGTTGCACACCAAGGCGTTTCTGGTAGACCGTAACAAGATATTCATCGGTTCATTCAACTTCGATCCGCGCTCGGCCAACCTGAATACCGAATCGGGCGTGATAATTGAATCGGTGAAGATAGGATCCATGTTCGGGCGTCTTGTGGACGGCGGCGTTACGAGCCAGACTTACGAAGTGTTCCTCACTGAAGATGACAAAGTCCGCTGGCGGGGATTCGAGGACGGTCAGGAAGTTGTCTATAAAAAGGAGCCGCAGTCCACCTGGAGCCAGCGCTTCATAGCGGGATTCATGCGTCTCATGCCGATCCGGGGACAGTTGTAGAACGTCGACAGTGCGGATGAAACGGGCCCAGAAAGGGGCGTTGTCGTAATATGGATATCAAAGCAACGAAGCGAAGTGATACTGCGTCTTCTACGCGTTTAACCGGAGTATTTGAGCGATGAGCTATAAAGCCCTGCTGAAAACAACGTCATTAGTTCTCATACTGTTGGCTCCATTGGCCTGGGCTCAGTCCTCGAGCGATGCCGTTATGAGCCCGCAAGATGTGGAGGCGGCGAAAGAACTGGTCGACATTGAAAGGGACATGGCGCTGATCGAGAACCTCGACCTGACCAAGGCGGAGTCCGAAGAGTTCTGGCCACTGTATGATGAATATCGACAGAAGATCCGGAGTATACGTTCACGCAAAATTTCCCTGATCGAAGAGTATGCGGAACGCTATCGGGCGGGTAATGTGAATGACGAGTTCGCCGAGCGGGCGATCAAGGATGCGCTGGATATTCAGTTGAAGACCGTTAAGACTCGCCAGAAATACTGGAAGAAGTTCCGCCGCATAGTACCGGCGACGAAGGCGGCGCGCTTCTATCAACTCGAGAATCGGATGGACACGGAGATTGATTTCGTTCTGGCGGGCGGCATACCACTGGTGGAGGACAACTAGGGCTGTAATGGAAATGCGAAAGCATTAGCTAGAATCGAAATACGAGTCCGGCGCGGGCTTCCCATTGCGATAGCGTCCTGGAGTCAACCTGAATAAGGCAGCTGCCGACTCCGTCAATGCTACTGCAGAAAATAGCGCTGTCGCTGTCGACGAAGGTCGTGAATACGCGCGCTTCGAGTCGGACGCCCAGTCTTTTCCGCGCATTGATCTGGATACCGCCGCCGAACGAGCCCGAGAAGAAATTCTCAGAGCGAGTGTCGGGGAGTCCCGGATCGAAACTCGTGACGCCCAGGGTCAGCGCGATAAACGGTCGCATGTTGTCGCCGTCGAAAAGATACGTGCCGCCCAATTGAATGCTCTCGACGTCTATAGCGATCGTCGGATCATCGGCGAAGAATCCTGACGTATCTGCATCGGTACGCTGCCGTGCATAGATCAGTTCGTACTGGCCGTTTGGATTGGCCATCATGTTGAATACGATTCCTGTCGCATCGGAATCGTTGAAGTCGATGCGACCGTCACCGTCTTTTTCATCGAAGCTCCCGCCGAAACGATAGGCCGTATAGGGTGTAACCTCAAAATTGAAATTCGGCTCCTGCGCGTTGGTCGGTGCGGAATGCAACGTCGCAACTGCGATTAGTGTTACGAAAAACAACCGGGATGCCTGCGGTCGATCGGTCAACTGTCGAACTCCGACGTGTCAGGTGTGTTGTGCAAACATAACAGAACTCTGCAGTTTCCCGTAATTTAGGTGTTATTGTCGGGCCGGGCGATTGCCAGGCCGTGACGACTGCGTGCTCGGGATCCGTTGTCGCAATCAGACGCACTTCTTGAAGATTGTTCTCTCGACTTTTTCAGGATCATCGATCGGGTCGTAGAAATCGTCGATATAGCGGGCGAGACCTCCGTGTTGACATACGTGATTCGCAGCAGGCGTGCCCGAAAACTCAGGTTGGTAACGGCGTTGAGAATTCTGTAGGCCAGGTATTCCCTGAGGATGCTTTGCTCGTACCGGGCAGAGTAATCGCAGGGGATGACAAGCTTCAGCTTGTCCTGTTTGTCGAACAATGTGCCATGCGTTTGCGATTTCTTAAGGTTGAGGCTGGGTGGCGGATATTTGCAGTTCCTGTGCCGGAAATTGCCCCGAGTCCGAATTTCCAGAATGGTCTCTCGACCGCTCGCGGACGAGTGTCTTAAAAGGCGCTTTCATCGTCACCGGCAGGACTGTATTGTCCTGGAAAAACGGGTCAGGCGTCTCGCCTTCTTGGACCATTGCAGAGGCGGCGGCTACACGGTACATGACCTGCTTCTTCGGTCCCGATCTAGGATTGTGAAAGCTGTTGATCCTTGCCGGTGCGCGACAAACGACCTTTCATTTCGGCGCGTTTCTTAGCGGCGCGAGCATCGTCTATCGGGTTCCGACCGAATTCCATTTTCCACAATATCGTGTTCGTAAAACAGAAGAAAACAGCCATTACGGCTGCAATGCCGAGGTGGCCGATGCCCGCGGCCAGTCCTATGCAAATAGACGCAAAAATAAAAATGCCATCTATAGCCTCCTGCAGTGAGACTCGAAATCTTACCGCGGCCACCATCGCAGCCAGGCCAAACGCAAGTGCCAGGTTATTTTGAATGAGCATTACGATCGTCGTAGCGCAGATCGGCAACACCAGCAGAGCACGCGCAAAGCTCTTCCGATAGCCGATATCCCGCTTGATTGCGGTATATGTCCACGTGATGGGAAGCATGACCAGAATCGTGCCACCAAGGCTGGAGGCGAGAAACAAGGCGAGAAGACCGATCTGCCGGGCCGTCGGTGCTTGCCCGATAGCGTCTTCTTCCGTCGGCGTTGATCGGCTTGCAAAAATCTGTTCATTGCGCTCAAACCCGAGCACTTCCATCGCGTCGTTGCCGCCCAACGGCATCAGAGACAGGGCCTCCGGCTTCATCACCCCGACGGTGAGTAACGCACCGAATAGCAGCGCGAAGTAAGCGGTGAGCAACACGAACAAGCTATTTGCGGTAACTGGTCCGTGATTCATTATTATCCTCCCGATGCCATGCAGCAGGATTTATTATCGCATTTCCAATGATCAAGGCGCACGTGAATTACTCTCTTGGAATTGCAGGCATCCTGCAATCAACATATCAGAATATTGAACGCACGATATCCTCATAAGGTACAGGAGTGGCCCTGGTATTCTCGGGCACCAGGAACAGGTGCAAGATCGAACCACAGGGTAGCCGCTGAGTCGAAACGATACTCGGCGGACGCGCGCGCGGTCGTGTCCGAACCAATAAGTCAGTGCGTCGATGGCTGGCAGCCGGTCCCGGAGTCCAGTTTCCTGACGTTATCCGGCGGTGAGGTGCGCTGCGCCGATTTCAGGCCGGAGCCGGTTTAGCGCATACGTCGCATGAACCATCTATGTGGCCTGTTATCGCCAGACGTACAAGTAGTTCAGACTGAAGTTATCAAAGTCGCCACCCGACTCGGTGGCCATCCCCGTGCTGTACGCGAATCTCATCGCGTGCCGATTTTTAAAGGGGAACACCATGGTGACGCCCATTCTGGAGTTCTGCTGCCGGTCGTCTCGCACGACCCCGTCGACGGTTGTGCGTCCACCCGCGTAGTAATTCAGGTCCAGAGATGCCCAGAAACCGGGGCGGATGCGTTTCACCAGGTGAAATTCACTGGATAGAATTGGTTCCTGCTCGCGAGTCTGCTGTTGGAAGTTGTCGTTATCACCGAAGAACCACGCACCCAGCTCGAATTCGAGTAGCCAGGTCGGACGTAGCGGATAGATGATTCCGAGAGCCGGCTTCACACCCCAGCGGTTGGTTCCTGCATTGATGAGTTTATCCGACTCATAAGCGCCTGTTGGTGCCTGCACCAGCAGGCTCGCACCGACGATCGTTCGCGGCTTCGCGCGCAGCGCCTGGAACTCGGCTGCATCCATGGATGGCGCGCCGTGCAGATTAACGGAAACACGAACCCGCGCATCCGCCAATGCGGAGATTTGGCGGCGGCGGAATTCGCCTTCGACGAAACCTTCGGTCAAGCCGCGCGTGTACGGAAGATTGAGTTGCAGATTCGTCGTCCGGCCGAACAGGTTCAACGTGCGCTGATAAGAGACCTGGGCGAAGTCGATATCCGATTCGACGCCCTCAATCGGTAACGCGGGATCGGTGACGATATCCCCTGTGGAATTCTGGTAGCCGGCAACGAGCACGTTGGTCCCTTCCGGGGCTGGCCAGTAGGCCCGTGGCGCGAGTTCCTGCGCAAAGGCAACGTTATTGCAGAGACCGAATACCGGGAGCAGGGCACCAAAAACAAGCGCAAAGCGTCGTGCCAACATTCGTAATCGCTGTTAGTTCACCCAGCCAGCCGCGAAGCAACTTACTCGGCTGCTTCCACTTCGATGGCGACGGCCTCTGTGTACTGGATATCGACGAGATCGCCCCGACTTAGTTTGCGCGCGAATGCCTGGCCCTCTTCGCGTCGTACATCAACAGACTGAACCAGCCCTTCGGCGTCGCGAAAACTGACGGCTTTGCCATCCGCCGCAACGGACAGGATCTCAACCGTCTCGCGTACCGTTGCGCCTACCATTCCGCCCGGGCGTTCACCTTCCTCGCTGCGGGCCGCTGCTATTTCACCGTCTACACCTGCAGCGCCCGGCTCGGCCAGGGAGAAAACGTAACCGCTGTAAAAGCTGACTCGCAGGATGTCGCCGACTTTGACCTGGGGCAGATTGCGTACCTCGGGACCCACCCGAAATGCCACGTCGTTGCCGGCCGGGCCGCGCAATACCAGCAACCGGGAATCGGCATCCACGGTTAGCACGGTTGCTTCGAGTTCTTCTACATCACTGACCTCGAGTGGCTCCGGCGCCGATGCACAACCTCCGAGTACAGCAAGAAGTATTCCAATGGCAACAGCATATTTCCTATTCATGATTTTTCGTCCTGATTTTATCAGTTCAGTCCTGATTGATCGTATCGATGCGGATCGGCACTGACCAGAATTACATCACGGGCAGCCGCTCGGAACACGTCGTTGTCGAACACGGCGATACGCCGGTTCTGCGGAAGGCACCGGGCACAACCTGAATCGTCGGCGCCTGAGACGAAGTCGATAATGGCCAACTTGCTTTCGCCTTCATTCCACGGGGGTAGGGGGCATACTGCCGATACGATCGGCAGCAGACGCGCCCAGGTGAGCAACAAAAGTCGCTTCAGAACAGGTCTATTGGCGCGACGCCTGAGACTGCAATTGCTACAGAACTTTTTCCACGCTAAGTGAACCAACTGCCTGGCTACTGGCCGTGCCCGGTCTGCAATTGCTCCATCATCTTGCCCACGTTCCAGGAGCCCGCTCTCTGGCTCGGCGGGTATTCTTCCATCGTCATGATGAACTGAGCCAACAGCCCCGCAACCGGAGGAAAGATGAACCCCGTGCGGTCCATCCACCAGTCGTTGTAGGTGTTGGAGTTGTGCTGGGCCCTCTCGAACGGGTCGCGTCGAAGGTTGAACAACAGGGGCGCGCGAAGTTCGACAAATGGCTCCCGCCAGAGGTCCATCGTCTGTTCTCGGTTCTCCTTGAAGACCAGCTTCCAGTCTTGATAGCGCGCGGCCACAAACTGTCCCTCGTCATCCGGATACCAGAAATAGTTGCGCGGAGACTCGTCAGTATTACCGCTGAGGTAGTCGAGCATATCGAAGCCGTCAATGTGGTTCCTGTATTTCCGGCCGTTGATCTTCGTGCCCTTAAGGAGCTTTTCCTTGATGTCTGGCGCGCCGGCGGCGGCCGCGAATGTTGGCAGCCAGTCTTCGTGCGACACAATACCGTTAAGCGTGGTATTCGCCGGGAATTTTCCTGGCCAGCGTACAAATGCAGGTACGCGGAACGCGCCTTCCCAGTTGGAGTTCTTTTCACCACGGAAGGGCATGGTGCCGGCGTCGGGCCAGGTGTTGTAGTGCGGGCCGTTGTCGGTCGAATACATAACAATGGTGTTGTCGGCGATGCCGAGTTCGTCGAGCAGCTTCAACAGCTCACCCACATGCATGTCGTGCTCGACCATGCCGTCGCTGTATTCGTCCTGGCCAGAAATACCGCGGAGCTCATCCTTTACGTAGGTGCGGAAGTGCATGCGAGTGCCGTTCCACCAGGTGAAGAATGGCTTGCCAGCCTTGACCTGACGCGTAATGAAATCCTTGGCAGCTGCGAGGGTTTCATCGTCAACCGTTTCCATCCGCTTCTTGGTGAGAAACCCGGTGTCCTCGATCTTCTGTTTACCCACTCGGCCGAAGCGTGGATCTACCGTGGAATCGTCTTTGTCAGTGGCATAGCTGTGGATTACACCGCGGGGGCCGAAGTTCTCGAGGAATGTCTTACCATTCTTCAGGACCATGTCCCGAGGGTAATCTTCGTTCTCCGGTTCCTCTTCGGCATTGAGGTGGTAGAGATTGCCAAAGAACTCGTCGAACCCGTGGTTCGTTGGCAGGTGCGTATTAAGATCGCCCTGGTGGTTCTTGCCGAATTGTCCAGTCGCGTAACCCTGGCCTTTGAGAACAGTCGCCATCGTCACGTCAACTTCCTGCCAGCCTTCCTTCGCACCTGGCAGGCCGACCTTCGTCATACCCGATCGAATTGGCACGGAGCCACTAATGAATGCCGCGCGACCCGCCGTGCAGCTCTGCTGGCCGTAATAGTCGGTGAAGCCTACGCCTTCACTCGCGATGCGGTCGATATTCGGCGTCTTGTAACCCATCATGCCGCGGTTGTTGTGGCTGATATTCCAGTAGCCGATATCGTCACCCCAAATTACGAGGATGTTGGGTTTGTCGTTGTCTTGCGCTAAGGCCGGCTGAAGCAACAACAAGGTAAACAGAGAGACTGCAATTAAACGCATAATCGGGTTCCTCGATTATTCTGTTGGATTAGATGAGAAGTATGGCGTGAATCTAGCGAGTTTAATGATTTTCCAGACGATCTGATACATTCGATAGAGTAAACAGGCGTCACCGGGGCTGTTGCGCCAGACCGGTCGCTTCCACAGCCCGCTAGCAACAGGAAGGCAGATGACCACAGGACGTAAAGAGCCGAGGTTGGAATGCTCGCTTGGTGAATAATCACGACTATTGCTTCTCCTCTACGGTTTTGCTCGCGGCCAACAACACTCGATACGAATGATCCTCAATAAATGCCTCTTGTTTGAGTTGCTCCCAGACGCGCAATATAGCCGTTAAACGGTTACGTATTGGTAACAAGACGCAAAACGGATAGAAAAAACGTCAGTATCAGCAAACGCTTGGCGCATGACGAGAGTTCCCATCAACGAGAGGATGTGGAAAGTGAAATATCGAATAGCAAACCCCGGGAAGAAAATCTGCAGAGCGATAGCCGGTCTGGCCGGCGTATTGGCGGTCGTTTCGGCCTTAGCCGACGACCTGACTGGAGAAAACCAGTTCTTGTGTTCGGCGTCGTCGGTAATCGTGTGTCTCGATGATGGCTCCTGCGCCAGCGCGATGCCGTGGGAACTCAACGTGCCGCAATTCATCAACGTCGATGTGAAAAAGAAGAGCCTCTCAACGACGGAGGCCAGCGATAATCCCCGCCGGACGACAGTCGACAATCTGAAGCGGTCGGAAGGCCGCATTTATTTGCAAGGGGTGGAACGAGGCAGGGCGTACACGTTCGTCATTGACGAGGAAACCGGGTTTCTCACGGTCGGTGTCGCTCGCGACGGCCTGACCGTATCCGTTTTCGGTGCTTGCACGACAACGCCATAATATTGGAGACCAGCGATGAAATTCAGAATTTTGACGATTTTTCTGCTCTCGATGCCGCTCGCAAGCGCTATGGCGCAGGACTCCGGGAGCAAAACGCTGGCCGCGACGATCGACGTCTTTGTTTTCCCAGGGGCGGGTCAGGATGCTGCCAAGCAATCGCAAGACGAAGTCGAGTGCTACAACTGGGCAACGTCCAACACCGGCAGCGATCCGTTTGAGCTGACCAAGCTCGCCGCCGCGCAGGAAACGGATACGGCAAACGCCAAGAAATCGGCCGAGCAGGTGGGAACCGGGGCCGGAGCAGGGGGCGCCGTCAAGGGTGCCGCTGTTGGTGCCTTGATCGGCGAGATCGCCGATGATGATGCCAGTAAGGGTGCTGCGTACGGGGCGGCGGCGGGATTGATCGCCGGTCGCCGTCAGGGACGTGCCGCGCGACAACAAGCAGAGGCACAGGCCGAGCAGCAGGGTCAGCAAAAACAGGCGGCTACAGAGGAGCAGATCACGAACTTCAAGAAAGCGTTCAGCGTCTGCCTCGAGGCCAAGGAGTACATGGTGAAGTACTAGCCGTGTCCTGGTTTTTTTTCCAGAATTCGAATTCAGAAGGAGTGGTAAGCAACTGATTCCAAGGCAATTATTATGCCTTGTAGCGGCGCTCTGCTTGGGCGCCACGAGCACTGTCTATGCCCAGGAGGCTGACGGAGTTTCCACCGCGCCTGACTCGATTCCGGATATTCGGGCCGAAAAACATCGCCTCAAGTTTCAGAAACGCAACTGGTTCATCGTCCCGATTCCGGTCTCCAACCCGACGACTGATACGGGCCTGGTGCTCGCCGGTGCCTATTTCCATCCGCAAACAGAGACACAGAAGCAAGTACAGCCGCCGTCGGTAACCGGTGCGGCCGGCTACTACTCGAGCAACGACAGCGCTGCTTTCGGCGTTGCACACCAGGCGTACTGGAGCGAGAACAAATGGCGATTCGGTGGAGTGATCGCGCATGTCGATCTGAAGCTGGGGCTGACGACACCGATCGGAGCCGGCACCGAGTCGATCGACTGGCTTGTCGAAGGTGAGCTGTTCGCCGCGATCATTTCCCGGAAAATCGCCGGGAAATGGTATGCCGGCGTATTGGCCCGCTACCTGGATATTGGGCAGGCCTTCGGTGTTGCGTTACCGAGCGGTGACTTCAACACCGGTGCCGAGACAGTTTCGGCCGGCGTCGGGCTCAAAGTCGAACGTGATAGCCGAGACAAGCCAACGAACAGTTATTCCGGTAGCATATTCGAGTTGACCGGATTGTCGAATGGAGACACGTTCGGGAGCGACGATTCGTACACGTCATACACCGCGAGTTTTCGCTCGTATCACCGAATCGCCGCGCCGGTGGTTTTGGCCTGGGAAGTACAAGGCTGCCATCGGTCCGGAGAGTCGCCGTTGTGGGACGCCTGTCTCGTCGATCTTCGTGGATTTTCGGCCATCGAATACCTGGGTAGATCCTCGGCATCGGCACAAGTCGAGGCGCGGTGGCAATTTCTCCGCAAATGGGGGGGCGTCGTCTTTGCCGGTGGCGGCCGGTATGACAATGCCTTTAGCGACATTCGCGAAAACGACCTCATACCGAGTTACGGCATAGGCCTCCGTTACCAGGTGCTGGAATCCCAGCGCATCAACATGCGACTTGACTACGCGCGATCAGGCGGCAACGACGCCATCTACCTGGCTGTTGGCGAGGCGTTTTAGGCGGGTTCGGCTGAGTTCTCGTCCGGCGCCATCCACGCGGTGACAATTTTGTAACCCAGTGCCAGTACTACAGCACCGATGAACAGGCCGATGATGCCCTGCGCCATCGCGCCACCGATCGCACCGATCAAGATCACAAGCATTGGCACGTCGATGCCACGGCCCAGGAACAATGGTTTGAGGAACGCGTCACTGGCGCTGACGATAACGGCAAAGACAAGGAACACGGCTGCCGGTACCGGCTCGGCGACGGAAAAGTACCAGATCGCGATGGGTCCCAACACGAGTAGCGGCGGCAACTGAATAATCGCAAGCACCAACACGAGTCCGGCCCATATTCCCGGGGCGGGGATGCCGGCAAACAGCAGTCCGGCAGCGGAAACGATTGCCTGGATAATGGCAACGCCGAGCACGCCTTTGAAAACACTGCGAACCGTCAAAATCGACAGATCTGTCAAGCCATGGCCGCGCTCAGCGCCTACCAGGCTTGCAGCGATATTCTGGGTAACTGAACGGCCGGACGATCCATGCATCAGGAGCGCGCCTGCAATAAGGACCGAGAAAATAAACTGAAGAACCGACGCGATCGAATGGCCGACGAACCCAAGCGCTCGTTGCCCGAACGATTGAAGTTGCGGCTTGAACTGACTAAGTGTCGCCTTCAGGTTGCTTGTCGCCGAGCTCCAGGTTTCGTATATCAGCGGGCCGATGACCGGCCAATCCGCAACGCTGTCGGCAGGCGGCGGCAGCGGCGCGTTGCCCTCTTCGAGTTCGGCAGCGACGTATTGCAGGCCTACGACGGTCGAATCAGCCAGTATCCAGGTCGGCAGAACGATGATGGCGAGACCGATTAATACGAAGATTGCAGCCGACAGCTTTTCACGGCCACCGAGCCTGGCGCTCAACACTACGTGTGCCGGGTAAACGGCGACACTGATGATCAGTCCCCAGACGACGACGTTGATAAACGGCGCGACGATCGTGAAACACCAGTAGAGCAGGAGAAGAACCGCGCCAATCTGGATGAAAGACGCCATCGCGTTGGCGAGAAATCGTTGATCGACCTGGGAGCTGTCGGCGCTGGTCATAGGACTTATCCTTTCGAAATAGTTCGTGTCTGGATGTCGTTCCGGTTGGTATTTCCATGGCGGCTAATACGGCGGATCTGCGGATCTATTGTCCCCGCTTCTATCCGGGTGTTTTCCCTTTTCCGATTAGTAAAAATACCAGTGGTTTTCTAGGCTTTAGTAGCCGATATAATATACTGCAGCAAGCGCATACAGGTTGAAATTATGAAAACAGCGAGAGCGAGTTTTACAACGATTCCTATCATCGCGATCGTCCTTGGATTCGCATTGACCCTCACGCCGCCGCAGAGTCTTCAGGCAGCGGACAAGGACATCCCGGAATTTTCTCACGATGGCTTGCAGCGGGTGATTGATTCAAAGGCTGCCATTGGCTACGTCAAACCCGACGCGGATTTCAGCGGTTACCAACGATTCATGATCCTGGATTGCTATGTGGCGTTCAAGAAGGATTGGAAGAAGGACTACAACCGGCAACAGATTTCCGCTTCAGGCCGCGTCAGCGACAAAGACATTGAACGCATCAAGGCCGAGATGGCGGAGCTGTTTCGCGAGGTATTCGTGGCGGAACTCACCGAGAACGAGGGCTATGAACTGGCAGACGAACCGGCCGAGGACGTACTGATCATCCGTCCCGCGATTATCGATCTCGACGTAACTGCGCCGGACACGAAGAGCGCCGGCCGGTCGTACACATTCGTCGACTCGTCCGGTGCGGCAACGTTGTTTATCGAACTGTATGACTCCGTCAGCGGCGAAATTCTGGCGCGGGCCATCGACCGCAAGGCGGATCGCAGTCATGGCACGATGCAATGGGCTTCGCGGGCCAGTAATCGGGTGGATGCGAAACGGATACTGCGAAAGTGGGCCGGTTGGCTGCGCGAGCGCATGGATGAGGTGAGCGGCAAGGCGGACTAGCCGCGAGCAATTTCGGCGTGCCGCGGGGGCTCGTCATCTGTGCCATAAGCCTGTCTCCAGCGTGCTCGATTGCTCACCAGCGACCGACGACGCCGAACGCCGATCGGCCCTTCAGTCCGATAAATCCGTCCCATGTCCTAAGGGACTCCGAAACGGTAGGCGACTGGCCGGGGCCAAGCGACTCCAACCTTTGGAACAAATCCATGTCGAGATCCAGGTGGCGCACGCCGCGGATTAGATCGACCCTGGATTTGCCTTCCGTGCCCCACAAGTAAATCGCGCCGGCCTATTGCCACTTATCCTGGGAGTCGGACGCATTCGTCTGCGCCAACGCCGAGCGGGCGGGCAGGATGAAGAGCGCCGCGGCGAGAGCGAGCGGATTGCCGACCTTGTCGTGCAGTTTCGATACTGCACTCGCGTCAATTCGCCTGATTTCTGAAGCGATTGGGATGCCAGACCCACAACACGACAGCCATCAGGAAAATGAACGGAACGTCCGACCACATGTGGGCGTGTTCGTTCGGGTACAAGAAGGACTGGGGCACCATCACGAGACCGTGCAACACGCTGGACAGGATGCCGAAATCGAACAGGGCAACGTTGCGACGAGGGTCCTTTGCGCCCCGGATCAACAGGATGCCAAAGGCGACATAAAGCGCCCCCAGCATGTAGAGGTAAGGATGCAGGCCATCGTAAGGCGAAGGCGGGTGGGCTGGTCCGATGAGCGGCAAGCCCTCCGGAGCCGCGCCCCACATGAACCCCGGGGGATAGATGAACACCATCGGCACGAGGCCGACGACCAACAGCCAGCCCAGGATGCGCATCAACAGGGCCGATTTTCGAAGGTGTGCTTCCTGTTCGTCGATCATGTTTGGCTACTCCTTCGATCAGGTGCTATGGCAACTACCTCAGGGCGTATACCAGATCGGCGAGGTATAGGCGCGGTCCTGCGTGGTCATCGTCACGTCGTCTGCCAAATCGATACCGTAGAACTTCGCGTCGTAGGCCGTCCAGCGGGGTTTCGGGATCTCGATGACGCGCACGTAGTAAAAGGCGCGCTGATCGGGATCGAAATCCGGATCCACCCAGTGAGCTGTGATCAGTGGATCGCCGATTGTGTTCGTGTAGCTCGCGTCCGCCACGTTCACCGTGTTGCCGACTTCACTTTCGCAGCGACGATTAACGATGGCACGGTCATCCGAACAGGCGACGTCGTAAATGCGCTCATAGGTCTCTTTGCCGTCGAGCCAGCCCTTGATGACCTGGACGCGGTCGAGATTGGCGCCGTCGGGATCACGAAGGGCCCGGATCATGAAGCTCGGCACGGCATCCGCAGGCGCGCTCTTGAGATCCCCTCCCATCGGCACGCCGCGATCGTA
>CAMYMR010000035.1 GCA_947259285.1 uncultured Woeseiaceae bacterium
GACGCGATCTTGTCCCGCAGACGCCGCACCTCTTTGCGCGTGAGGCCCGTCATAACCGCCACGCGAGAAATATTTGTCGGTCGTCCGCGAATTCCAAAATCTGATGACGCGATATCGACAAATGCCGTCTTGGTTATTTCGGCAAATTCTCGATAGCCAATTCCGTATCTCAATAGAATTCGCACAACCGGCCGCATCACCAGGAGGAATGCATTTAGAACACGCTGTTTGATCATCTCTGACATCGCGATGAAATATATTTTCCAATTGGTTAAATTGCTACTGAAAGATCATGTCTGGGAAAAATAACCCAATTATTTCCCCTGCACCCCTGGATCGGCCACGCACATATCTTGCTAATTTGCCCAAAAATGCGGCTGTTGCGAACCCAAAGCACAAGTATAGGCCAGCATCATCAGACAGCAGCTAGTTCCAGAAGGTCAGCCTCATCGAGAACTTTTACTTTCAGACTTTGCGCTTTCGCCAGCTTCGAGCCGGCATTTGCGCCGGCCACCAAGAAGTCGGTTTTTGAAGACACGCTTCCTGTTACTTTACCGCCTTGTCTCTGTATCAACGCCTTGGCCTCATCTCGGGTCATGCTCGGCAGCGTACCCGTGATGACAAACGTTTTTCCGGTCAGCGGGCCCTCTTCGGCCACCTGCTGTGGCTTGGATTCCGCCCAGTACACCCCTGACTCGAGGAGCCTTTCGATGACGTCGAGGTTGTGTTGTTCCTCAAAAAAGCTGCGAACCCTCTGGGCAACAATGGGACCTACGTCGGGAACTTGTGTCAGTTCGTCCAAGGATGCGTCCTGGATGGCCTGCAGGGAACCAAAGTACGACGCTAGATTTGTCGCGGTCGCCTCACCCACTTCTCGGATACCGAGCGCGTACAAGAACCGCGCAAGCGTCGTAGACCGGCTCGCATCTATTGCGCGCACCAGATTATCTGCCGACTTGTCGCCCATTCTTTCACGACTGCTGAGTTCCTCCCTACCCAATCTGAATAAGTCTGACGGATCAGACAGCCGCTCCTCAGCAACCAGCTGTTCTATAAGCTTTGCGCCCAGACCATCAACGTCCAATGCTTTGCGCGACACAAAGTGCTTCAATGCCTCGGCCCGCTGCGCCTTGCAATAAAGTCCTCCGGTACAGCGAGCGACAGCCTCCCCGTCGATGCGTTCAACATGCGAGCGGCAAACCGGGCACAACTTCGGCAGATGAACCCGCCGAGTCTTCGAAGGTCGCCTGCTCATTACGACTTTCACGACCTCCGGAATAACGTCTCCCGCTCGTCGGACAATGACAGTGTCGCCAACCCGAACGTCTTTCCGATGCAGCTCGTCGATATTGTGCAAGGTCGCATTGCTAACGGTGACGCCACCGACGAAGACGGGCGCAAGCCGGGCAACAGGTGTGAGAGCCCCTGTTCGCCCTACCTGGAACTCCACGGCCTCAACGGTGGTCAGCTCTTCCTGCGCGGGAAACTTGTGTGCGATCGCCCATCGCGGCGCCCTTGAAATAAACCCGAGCTCACGCTGCATCGCAAGACTGTCTACTTTGTAGACGACACCATCAATGTCGTAGCCCAGCGCATCTCGTCTTGCCCCAATATCTTCGTAGTAGCGTAAGCAGCCCTCGACGCCATTAACTACCCTGCTCTCCGGGCATGTTTTCAATCCCCATGCCTGAAGCAACTTGATAACCTCGCTGTGATAGTCCGGCAGGCCGCCCTCGTCGATCAAACCAACTGAATAGACGTACATGTCCAATGGCCGTTCGGCCGTCAGTCTAGGGTCCAGCTGGCGCAGGCTTCCGGCTGCTGCGTTTCTCGGGTTTACGAACGTCTTCTCGCCTGCCTGCCGCGCTTTCTTGTTGTACGCCTCAAAACCAGCGCGAGGCATAAACACTTCGCCGCGTACTTCCAACGTGCGTGGGAACCCCTCGCCAAGAAGACGCAACGGGACAGACTGGATGGTGCGGACATTATGTGTGATGTCTTCGCCAGTCGTGCCATCGCCCCGCGTTGCACCACGCACGAGTACACCATCTTCGTAAAGGAGACTGACAGCGGCGCCATCGAGTTTGGGCTCCGCCGAGTAGCGAAGATCGGGAGCACCATCCTCAAACTCCAGCTTCTCAGCAACGCGCGCATGGAAATCACGCAACTCGTCCTCGGAGAACGCGTTATCCAGTGACAACATCGGCAATCGATGTTGGACGGTCGCCAATGCACTGCTCGGCTCAGCGCCAACCCGCTGGGTCGGGGAGTCGTCAGTGACAAGTTCCGGATGTTCTTCTTCCAGCTCCTGCAACTCCCGCACCAGGCGATCGTATTCGGCATCGGGAATCTCGATGTCGTCCAGGGAGTGGTAACGGTAGTTGTGGTAGCGGATCTGCTCTCGCAGAGACTCGACTTTCTTGCGTATAGCTGCAGACGCGTTCATGACGATCAGCTGGGGCGTCAGGCAACGAGAATACTATGCTGATACTGAATGATTTCTTCCCGTAAGTAACGCTCGCGCTGAATACTCAAAGTGCTTCCAGACTCGTCGAGCAACTCTCCGTTCAGCGACTGCGACAACGTGCGCGCTGATTCCATCATCATGTCGAATGATTCGACACTATCGACAGGACCAGGAAGAACAAGAAACAGGCTGATGCCGGGTATCTGTTGGTCCTTGATGTTTGCAAGGTCAAAACTGCCAGGCTCGACCAGGCTTGCCGCGCTGAAAATTGTCCGGCTCTCATCATCACCGTCATATCGGTGAAATATGCCAAACTTACCGTGTCGCATGCCGATACCACGCAGGCTAAGTATCAGGTCGTCACCTTTGAACGCGTCCTTGTCACGTCCGACGATCCGCAGCGTGACGATCTTTTGCGGTACGCTTTGCGGCGCTTCGTCCTCCGATATGTCGGCATCCGGCAATTCAGGAGACTGAATCGGCGCTTCTTCTGCCTGAGAGTCGGTACTATCAAGCTGCAACGTTGGCTCGAGACGATCGACATTCGCCGGTTCTTCGTCCTTGGCTTTGCCGCGACGGCTGTAAACATAAACACCGGCGATCACCAGTATTCCAAAGAACAACAGCAACCAACGCAGTCCGTCCATTTGTCAAACTCGCATTTAGCGGCTAACTGGCCGCCATCTTCACCGCAGCATCAAGGTCGACAGAGACCAGCCGCGAAACACCAGGCTCTTGCATCGTTACGCCCGAGAGTTGTCGAGCCAGTTCCATCGTGACTTTGTTGTGCGTTATGAATATGAATTGCACCTTGTCCGCCATCTCTCTGACGATGTCGCAATAGCGACCAACGTTTGCATCATCGAGCGGTGCGTCGACCTCATCCAGCATACAAAACGGAGCGGGGTTAAGTTCGAAGATCGCAAAAACCAGCGCCACGGCGGACAGGGCCTTCTCACCACCAGACAACAGGTGGATCGTACTGTTGCGCTTGCCAGGTGGTCGCGCCATTACCGTTACGCCCGCAGAAAGAAGATCGTCACCGGTCATTTCAAGATAGGCATGGCCGCCGCCAAACAGTTTAGGGAAAAGTCGCTTGAAGCCATCGTTTACGTTGTCGAATGTTTCACGAAAACGGATTTTTGTTTCGCGATCGATCTTGCGTATCGCACTCTCGAGAGTTGCCAACGCGTCGTTGAGATCGGACAGCTGTGAGTCCAGATACTCCTTGCGCTCCGATTGCTCCTTGAATTCGTCGATGGCCGCCAGATTAATCGGACCAAGACGATCGATTCTTATCCGAAGTTTTGCGAGCTTCTCTTCCCATGAATCAATGCTTGCCGATTGATCGATTTCATCGAGCAATGTGTCCAGATCGAAATCTGTCTGAGACAGCTGTTCGGCGAAGCCCTCACGCCGAACACGAAGCTCCTGGACCGACATTTCGGCTTCATTGAGCTGCGCCCGCGCCTCATCGACAGATTGGTCAATCTGCAGGCGCGACTGGTCCAGTTCTCGAAGCTCGCTCTCGACTCGCTCGACTTGCTGTCGAGCAGCGGCAAGTTCTTCTTCGACGACAATGCGCGCCTTGAGTTGTTCTTCGAGCTGCCGCTTATTGGCTGCAAGCGGGGCCTGGCTCTGCTCCAGCTGTTCCTCAATCTCCTTCTTGCGGCTTTGGAACTGCGTCAACTGCGTCTGCATCCGCGCGAGGTTCTGTGCTGCCGACTCTTTGCTCGTGCGGCGGCTCTCAAACTGTATTGCAATGTTCTGAACCGTCAGCCGGTCCTCTTCCGCCTGCTCTCGAACGCGCCCCAATTCATTGAGTAATTCTTCGCGTTGTGCCTCGAGGTCGGCTTTCTCCGCGTCGAGACGTTCCATCGATTCGACGGCCTGGGTGTGAATGCGACGCGATTCACGAAGCTGCTCTTCCGCCGAAATCTTCTCGCCATCAAGCTCGCTGGCTTCGTCGGCCAGGGCCACCGCCCGGGCAGCCGCCTGATCCATCTTGTAGCGAGCCGATTCCAACGCGGCTTTGATTTCAGAATATTCATTCAGTAGCGAAGACGCATCCCGCTGCAGCGTTTCGCGACGCTCTTCCAACTGCGTCAGACGCGTGCGGCCGTCGCGTTGCAGCTTGCGCGCGCTTTCAAAGCGCGCCTGCATCTCACGGATATCCGACCGCATGCGCCGAATATCGTGCTCCCGCGCCAAAACACCGGCTTTGCCATCTTTGGTTCGGGCTACTCGTAACCAGCTCTTGCCGAGCCAGATTCCATCCTCAGTTACTACCGAAGCGCCGTCGTCCAGCGATTCAGACATACTGAGCGCAGCACCAAGAGACGTGGCGATACGAACGGTTGACAACATCTGTTCAACAGCTCTGGGCGCTCCCGTCACCTTGCTGGCCAGGGTGTCTGGCCAATTTTCCGAACCGCCCGCGCCGCGTTCGTCACTAAAGACCGTCAAATTCCCTGCCGTCAGGCTCGCGATGGTTTCGGCAACTGGCCCAATATCAGCGACGCAGACAGCCTGCAGGTAATCGCCCAGCACCGTCTCAACCGCCTTCTCCCAAGTGTCTTCTACATCTAACGCTTGCGCGACACGCCGGTTGCTATCGAGACCCGCACCTGACAGCCAGCGCTTGATGCCGTCATCGCCAGCCCCCAGCGCTGCATCCTGCAGTGCCTCCAATGACGCGAACTTGCCTTGCGCCTCATGTAATGCGGTACGACGATCGTCGACAAGACGCGCCAGTTTTTCGTCTTGCTCCCGTAACTTGCGGATATTTTCCGTCGTATCGGCCAGATGACGATCAAACTCATCCCTCGCCTGCCGCTTGCGCATTTCACGCGCGGCCAGCTCGTCGTGCTTCGATTGCAGGTCTTCGGGACTGGCTATCGTCTGAGCATCAAGTAGTTTCCTGTGCCGCTCAGAGAAGCTGTGAAGGCGCGACTCAATTTGTTCGGCACGTGTATTCTCCACGTGCTGCTGCTGCAGCGCAGCATTGTAGCGGGCCGCGTGCGCGTCCCATTGCTGCTGCCAGTCCGCCAGCGCCTGCTCGGCGCGACGCAGCGATTCCGATGACGAACTCTCGCATTGCCGCGCTTGCTCAAGTCCGGGAACGAGCTCGTTAAGTGTCAGTTCGAGTTGCTCGATTTCATTCTGATCCTGGCTTATATGTTTAGCGATCTCCTCGGCGCCAACCAATGCTTGCTCCAGGTCCGTCTCCTGGCGCTCACGCAGCTCGCGAGCATGCTCGATCGACTGTTCCAGCCTGGCAATATCGGAACCCAACTTATAATAGCGACCTTGCACAACATTGAACTCGTCCGTGCGCTCACTCTGCTTTAGGCGGGCATCTTCCAGCGTGGCTTCCAGGCTGCGCTGTTTCGCAATTGACGCTTCCAGTTGGGTCTTGCGTTCCGACAGCCGTGCTTTGGCTTCGGCGGCACTATCGTCGAGTTCGCGCGTCCGAAGTGCCAACAACTCTGCCGACGTCCTGCGCTCCTCGTCCTTGTACCGGCTGTATCGTTCCGCTGTTTTAGCCTGTCGGTCGAGGTGTTTGATCTGCTTCTCGACTTCCTCCAGGACGTCGAGCAAGCGGTCGAGATTTTCCTTGGTGTGCTTGATCCGATTCGAGGTCTCGCGCCGACGCTCTTTGTATTTCGAGATGCCCGCCGCTTCCTCCAGAAAGACACGCATTTCCTCCGGTTTCGCCTCGATGAGGCGCGAGATCATGCCCTGCTCGATAATCGAATAGCTGCGCGGACCGAGGCCGGTGCCGAGGAATACGCCCGTTATATCCTTGCGCCGGCAGCGTGTCCCATTCAGAAAATAATTGGAGATGCCGTCGCGGCTCACCTCTCGGCGGATCGCAATCTCGGCGTACTTCGCATATTGGCCCTCCAACGTCGTCTCGCTGTTATCGAAAAGCAGCTCGACAGACGCCGAACCGATCGGCTGTCGCGAACTCGAGCCGTTGAAGATCACGTCGGTTATCGAGTCGCCTCGCAGGCGACTGGCCGAACTCTCGCCCATAACCCAACGCACCGCGTCTATTACATTGGACTTGCCACAACCGTTTGGCCCAACCACGCCAACCAGGCTGCTGGGAAAAGTGATCGTTGTAGGGTCGACGAAGGATTTAAAGCCGGCGAGCTTGATCTTGCTTAATCGCATTGGTGATTCAGGCCGATATCCCGTAAAAGGCGGTTAGTGTAATGGAAAATCGGCAATAAAACGATTGTCGCTCAAAAAAGACAATTGACGCTAAAACGCAATACCGACGCCGTCTTCCGCGGTTATTTCGGGCCCAGATAATAACAGCGAAAATTTCCCTTCCATGCCGCGACCAGCCATGTATAATCCCGGCCTTTTCTTTCCCCGGCAGGAGCCAAAAATGCCCGTAAAGAAAGCCGCGAGCAAGAAGCGCAAGCAGACGAAGGCTCGCAAGAAGACAGCCACCAAGAAGGCGTCAGCGAAGAAGACAGTTGCAAGGCGAAAGACCGCCGGCAAAAAGAAGGCGTCCTCTCGTAAAGCCACGAGCAAAAAGAAGGTGACTCGGAAGAAGGCCGCTAAGAAGGTCACCCGGAAGAAGGCGTCGAAGAAGTCTGCCAGGAAGAAGGCAGCGAAAAAGGTCACCCGAAAGAAGGCAGCTAAGAAGGTCACCCGGAAGAAGGCCGCTAAGAAGGTCACCCGGAAGAAGGCTGTCACCAGGAAGAAAGCGGCGAAGAAGGCTGCCCGGAAGAAGGCCGTGACCAGAAAGAAAGTCACGAAAAAGGCCGGTAAGAAGAAGCCGGCCGCCAAGAAAAAGGCGACAAAAAAGGTCAGCAAGAAAAAGCCAGCCGCCAAGAAAAAGGCGGCCAAAAAGGTCAGCAAGAAGCGACCGGCAAGTCCCAAGAAGACGGTGGCGAAGAAATTCGTGCCAGCCCGCGAGCCGGTTGCACGCAAGACACCTGCGGCCCGAACGCGGACCAGGCGCGACGTCATGTCAGGGCCGATTCACGGCATCGCTCCCTACAAGCCGAAACGCGGCGAAGAGTATATGAGCGACGCCCAGATCGAACATTTCAGAAAGATTCTGAGTGCCTGGAAGCGCGAACTAATATTCGAGGTCGATCGCACGGTCCACCATATGCAGGATGAAGCCGCGAATTTTCCAGATCCGAACGATCGTGCCACGCAGGAATCGGAATTCGGCCTGGAACTCAGGACACGCGATCGCGAGAGAAAATTGCTTCGCAAGATCGACTCTGCACTCGCTCGACTCGATGACGGCAGCTACGGTTATTGCGATGAGACCGGCGAGGAAATCGGATTGAAGCGACTGGAGGCAAGACCCGTTGCGACACTGTGCCTCGAAGCGCAGGAACGCCGTGAGCTCGCCGAACGTCAATTTCGCGATCGGGACGATCGGTACCGCTAAGCCTGACATCGGATGACGGCGCCTGAGCCAGCCCCCTATGTCGGCCGGTTCGCGCCGTCCCCCACGGGTCCACTTCATTTCGGCTCGCTGGTTGCGGCCACAGCCAGCTATCTGCAGGCGAGAACGCGCCGCGGGCAGTGGCTGCTGCGCGTAGAGGATATCGATCCGCCGCGCGAACAGGCCGGCGCAACAGACGCGATCCTGAACGCGCTGGATCGATATGGTTTTGAATGGGATACCGAGATCATCTTCCAGAGCAGCCGGCACGAGCGTCATCTGGAAGCGCTGGAGTCGTTAATTGAGCGCCACCTCGCCTACCCTTGCGGCTGTTCGCGAAAAGACCTCGTGGACGCGCCAAGAGGCCCTCTCGGCATAATTTATCCGGGCACCTGCCGCGATGGCTGCGACGCGAAGGAAACCGCTATTCGCCTGCGTACCACGAATGCGCCTATCACATTCGCCGACAAGCTCCAGGGCCCGCAGACGCAGTGCCTCGAGAGTGAATCAGGCGATTTCGTCATCCGACGTCGCGATCGGCTGATCGCCTACCACCTGGCCGTCGTCGTGGATGACGCCATCGACGAAGTTACCGAGATCGTTCGGGGAATTGATCTGATGGACTCGACGCCGCGGCAAATCTGGCTTCAGCGGTTGCTCGGCTGCCGCACTCCGGACTATCTACACATACCGGTCATCACGCATCCGAACGGTGACAAATTGAGCAAATTGACCGGCGCGAAAGCCGTACCTATGCAGGGTGTCTCGCGGGCCCTTTGCGCGGCGCTCGTCGCGCTGCAGCAGAATCCGCCGCCAACGCTGCCGCATTGCGGACTCTCGGATATCTGGCAGTGGGCGATGGAAAACTGGCAAATTCAGGCAATGCAAGGCCAGACGGCTGTAAGCACTGATTCTGCTGGATTGGCCGCGGTTGGGCCGGGCATTTGGTAGCGCCGGCACCTTGACATGAACCCCTTGGATGGCCTAGCTTCAACATTGCAACGGGGATACGCTCCCCCGCCCCCTGTTGCAAATGCCTGAAGGTGAAATCACTTTACGGCGGGCCCCCTGCGCAAGCGGGGGGCCATTTTTTTTGCCAATATCCTGCGGCAACTCGCAGATCCGGCTAGTCCCCGACGATGACCTCAGAGAATCCCGATAAACGCATTGTGGACAGCCAGTTCCGGCCAGCCCGATGGCTCCGCAACCGACACGCTCAGACCATTTATCCAAGCATGCCCTGGGCATGGCGCACTCGGCCTGCACTACGACGAGAAACCCTCGAATTGCCCGACGGCGACGTTACGGCCGTCGATTGGCTCGCCGATACCGATTCGACCCCGGATGCGGCGCCGCTACTCATCATCCTGCATGGCCTTGAAAGTTCGGCTGAGTCGGCGTATGCGAGAATGCTGATGGAGGCAGCGCGGGACCGGGGCTGGCGTTGCTGCGTGCTGCATTTCCGCGACTGCGGCGACTACCGCAACCGCTTGCCGCGCCGGTACCACGCCGGGGAAACTGAAGATCTGCGTTTCTTCCTGAAGCAGCTTGAGGCAAAACGGGATACTCCGCAGAACCCGGGACCGCTGCTAGCGGTGGGCTACTCACTGGGCGGAAATGTGTTGCTGAAGTACCTGGGTGAATCCCGGGCCGACACGTCGCTCAGTGCCGCTGCCGCGGTGTCCGTCCCGCTGGACTTGCACGAGTGTGCAGACGCATTAGATAAAGGTTTTTCAAGGGTTTATAGACGATACCTTCTAAAGAGCATGAAGTCTTCCGTGGCACGAAAGTTCGATCAGAGTACCGCCGCGTTTGACTGGGACCGTGCGATGAATGCGCGCAATTTCGCTGAATTTGATGACGCGGTTACCGCACCGCTGCACGGGTTCAATGGCAAACAGGATTACTACGATCGGTGCAGCTCGGTGCGTTACCTGCAGGAAATCCAGACCCCGACGTTGATCATCAACGCGCTCGACGACCCGTTTATGACGCCGCACATCATTCCGTCGGAAGATCAATTGTCCGAGCACGTGACGCTCGAAGTTGCCGAGAATGGCGGCCACGTCGGTTTCATCAGCGGCGGCCCGCCCTGGCGGCCAACCTACTACCTGCCCGGTCGCATCCTTGGATTTCTGGAACAATTTGCGGCCAGGCCGGGAATGTAGAACAAAAAAGCCAGACCGCCTGCGCGGTCTGGCTTTTCCGAACCGATCGGAAGAGGGTCCGTCTAAGCCGCGTCGACTTCCTTCATAGAGAGCCGAACACGCCCCTGACGGTCGACTTCGAGGACCTTGACCCGAACGGAGTCGCCTTCGGCCAATTTGTCGCTGACCTTCTCGACGCGTTCGTTGGAAATCTGCGAAATATGCACAAGGCCGTCTTTGCCCGGCAAGATCGTGACGAAGGCACCAAAGTCCATGAGCCGAGCAACCTTGCCTTCGTAAATTCGACCGACCTCGACATCCGCCGTAATAAGCTCGATGCGGCGACGCGCCTCCTTGCCCGACGCGCCGTCAACCGATGCAATACGAATCGTACCGTCATTGTCGATGTCGACCGAAGCTCCGGTTTCCTCTGTAATTGCCCGGATTACAGCGCCACCCTTGCCAATTACATCGCGAATCTTGTCCGGGTCGATCTTCATGGTCATGATCGTCGGCGCCCACTCCGACATCTGCTCGCGCGGCTCGCCGATGACCTTGTTCATTTCGCCAAGAATATGCAGCCGGGCATGGCGCGCCTGTTCGAGCGCTTTGCTCATGATTTCCCGCGTAATGCCCTGGATCTTGATGTCCATCTGCAGGGCCGTTATGCCATCGTCAGTGCCCGCAACCTTGAAGTCCATATCGCCGAGATGATCCTCGTCGCCGAGAATGTCCGTCAGGACCGCGAAGTCGTCACCCTCCTTGACCAGGCCCATGGCAACACCGGCGACCGGCGCCTTGATGGGCACACCCGCATCCATAAGGGACAGGCTCGTGCCACAAACGGACGCCATCGAGCTGGAGCCGTTGGACTCGGTAATCTCCGACACCACGCGAATGATGTAACCAAATTCGTCCATATTCGGCATCACAGCCTGGATGCCGCGTCGCGCCAACTTGCCATGCCCGATTTCACGACGCTTCGGTGAACCAACAAAGCCGGTCTCACCGACGCAGAATGGCGGGAAGTTGTAGTGCAGCATGAAGGGTTCCTTGCGCTCACCCTCAATGGCATCAATGATCTGCGCATCGCGCCCTGTGCCGAGCGTTGTCACGACAATCGCCTGCGTCTCACCGCGCGTGAACAATGCGGAACCATGTGCACGCGGCAAGACTCCAACGCTAACGTCGATCGGGCGCACGGTGCTTTGGTCGCGGCCATCAATACGTGGCTCGCCCTTGATTACGCGTTGTCGAACGATCGTCTTTTCAAGCTTCGATAGCGCGCCTTTGACCTCCTCGGCTGACCAACGGGCCTCCTCACTACCAGAAAGCGCTTCGGCCGCGGCGGTCTTGGCCGCAGCGACCGCCGCCTGACGATCCTGCTTATCAGTAATTCGGTAGGCAGCGGCCAGCCCGGTTTCGGCTTCTGCTGCAACCGCGGCTATCAGGTCTTCGTCCGCTGGCGGCGCTTCCCATTCCCAGGCAGGCTTGCCAACTTCAGCCGCGAGCTCGTTAATGGTGTCGATCGCCACCTGCAACTGCTCGTGGCCGAACATCACGGCACCCAACATCACTTCCTCAGACAGGCCCGAGGCCTCCGATTCCACCATCAGCACGGCATCTTTCGTGCCGGCGACAACCAGCTCGAGATCCGAATCGGCAACTGCCGCCACGCCAGGGTTCAGGATATATTGACCATTCTTGAAACCAACCTTCGCGGCCGCGATCGGGCCGGCGAACGGCATGCCCGAAATTGCCAGCGCCGCCGATGCACCGATCAATGCCGGGATGTCGGGATCGACATCCGGATTCAGAGACATCACCGTTGCAATAATCTGCACCTCGTTGGTGAAGCCCTTGGGAAATAGTGGCCGCACCGGTCGGTCGATCAAACGGCAAGTCAGTACCTCCTTTTCGCTTGGCCGACCCTCACGCTTGAAGAATCCGCCGGGAATCTTGCCAGCCGCATAGGTCTTTTCCTGGTAGTTGACGGTCAGCGGGAAGAAGTCCCGGCCGGGGTCCGCTGTTTTGCGACCGACGGCGGTGACCAGAACGGTGGTTTCGGCCATGTCGACGATCACAGCGCCGTCGGCCTGACGGGCAACAGCGCCCGTATCGATAGTTACTTTGTGTTCCCCATATTGGAACGTCTTACTTGTGGATTTCACGATGATTTCTCAAATAGATAAAGTAGGTAGGCAACGGCAACTGACGGCGAACCTTCACCGGGAAGGACGCGCCTGATATTTACATTGCCAAGATTGACCGCTGAATCAGCGGCGCAGACCGAGCCGGGAAATCAGCTCGCGGTAGCGATCCTGGTCTTTGGACTTGAGGTAGTCAAGCAGCTTACGGCGCTTGTTAACCATTTTCAGAAGACCCTGACGGCTGTGGTGGTCTTTCTTGTGCTCACCGAAATGCTCGGTCAGCTCGGAAATTCTCTTCGAAAGCAGTGCAACCTGAACCTCCGGGGAACCGGTATCGCCCTCGCCGCGTGCGTACTCGGCGACGACGCTCTGCTTTGCTTCACTGGAAAGTGACATCTTTCAATTACTCCAATTATCTCTATGTATAGCCCTTTTTCGCAGCGCGGTATTCTAGCGCCTGCGCGGGCCCATTGACACCCCAAAATCAAATATCTACGGGGTTTTTTCCTGCATGAGGAAGACTCGGCGCGGCGCCAACTGACCGCCGCCGACGAGTTCTCCCACGCCCAGAAACCGCTCGCTGGCCGCATATACGCGAGCCAGGCCCAGATAGCTCTTTGCCGAAACCGACACCGACTGTCCGCCAGTGAAGCGTTCGTCGGCACCCTGCTCCAAGGTCACCGACGGAAACCCTTGCAGCGCTACATCGGGCGGCAGCAGCCGTTCCTCGACGGCGGACTGGCTGCGCTCCGCCAGACCCTCAATCACCGAAAGGTCGAGCATGTCGGAGGCGCTGAAGTGCGCCACCGACTCTCTGTGCAGCCTCGACGTGTGCGCGAGCGTGCGCGCACGACGCGCAATATCCTCGACCAGCGTCCTGACGTAGGTGCCCTTGGAACACGAGACACGAAACACCAGGCGCGATCCGGCAACCTCGAGCAGTTCTATGTCGTGGACCACAATCGGCCGCGGCTCTCGGGGCACCGTCTCTCCCTTTCTCGCCAATTCGTAAAGGCGTTTCCCATCCCGCTTCAGGGCGGAGTACATCGGCGGTATCTGCGTCGACGGGCCACGAAATTCCCGAAGAATGCCCTCCCATTCGTCTCTCGACAGTTCCGGAAGCGCGGCGGATCCTATGGATGTTCCATCCGCATCACCCGTGTCGGTTGCCATCCCGAGCCTGGCGGTGACCCGGTAAGTCTTGTCCGCGTCCAGCAAATAGGCGCATACCTTGGTGGCCTCCCCAAAACACAGCGGCAACATGCCTGTCGCTGACGGATCGAGGCTGCCGGTATGCCCGGCCTTCTTTGCGTTCAGCAGCCGCTTCACAATCTGCAGGGCGCGGTTGGAGGTAAGGCCGCTCGGTTTGTTCAACAACAACAGACCGTCAACCGACCGCTTGCGGCGTTTCTCGTGCTGCCCGTTCAATGTCAATGTGACGCGTCAGATTTCAGCGCATCGTCGATCAGGTCGGAGATACGCTGCCCTTCCGCGGCACTATCGTCGTGCTCGAAACGCAATTCGGGGACATGCCGTACCTTGATCGCCTGACCCAACTTGGCCCGCAGGAAACCAGAAGCGTTTTCGAGACCCTTCTGCACTGGCGCCGGATCCGCATTCGGGTTCAAAGTGCTGAAATACACCTGCGCCACGCTGAGGTCCCGCGACAGATCGACGGCCGAGAGCGTCACGCCTTCAAGGCGGGGGTCCTTCGTCTCAAAACGCAGCAGCTCGTTGAGGGTGCGTAACACCTGGTTACCGAGGCGCTGATTTCGTGTGAATTCACGACGCATAGTGCTGCACTGCCAACTGTCAGTCGAGCGTCCGTGCGACTTCTACGCGCTCGAAACACTCGATGTGATCGCCGACTTTCACATCTTTGTAGTTCTTCACGCCGATGCCACACTCCGTGCCCGAGCGAACTTCGTTGACATCGTCCTTGAAGCGTCGCAAAGACTCCAACTCGCCTTCGTAGATGACAACATTGTCGCGCAACACGCGAATCGGGTTCGAACGCTTCACGTAGCCCTCACTAACGATGCAGCCGGCAATGTCGCCGAATTTCGGTGAGCGGAAGACCTCCTTGACCTCGGCGAGACCGACGATCTGCTCCCGAATCTCGGGGGCCAGAAGTCCTGTGAGCGCCAGACGAACGTCGTCGATCGCTTCGTAAATAATGCTGTAGTAACGAACATCAACGCCCGATTCCTTGATGGCGTTGCGAGCCGCTGCGTCCGCGCGAACGTTGAAACCGATGATTACCGCTTTTGACGCCGCTGCCAGGTTCGCATCGGTTTCCGTTATGCCGCCGACGCTCGAACTCAGGACGTCGACCTTGACTTCATCAGTCGACAATTTGGTCAGTGCGTCTCGAAGGGCTTCAGCGCTACCGTGCACATCGGACTTGATGATCACCGGGATCGTAGCGGCTTCACCTTCCTCCATCTTGCTGAACATATCCTCGAGCTTGGATGCCTGCTGCTGCGCGAGCTTCGCCTCGCGCGTCTTGCTCTGACGGAACTCGGCCACTTCGCGCGCCTTGCGCTCATTCTTGACCACAAGGAAATCATCACCGGCACTAGGGGTTTTCGAAAGACCCAAAACAACTGCCGGCGACGAGGGACCGACTTTGTCGATTGAGGCACCGGTTTCGTCGAACATGTTCCGAATTCGGCCGTATTCTTCGCCCGCGATGATCATGTCGCCCTGGGACAGGGTGCCGGACTGCACCAGCAGGGTAGCAACCGCGCCACGACCTTTCTCGAGGCTCGACTCAATCACCAAGCCGTGCGCCGGGCCATCGGCGATCGCTTTGAGATCCATAACCTCAGCCTGTAGCAATATCGCGTCGAGCAGTGCGTCAACGCCCTCGCCGGTAATCGCCGAAACATTAACGAAGATCTGCTCACCGCCCCATTCTTCCGGAATGACTTCGTGCTGCGACAATTCGTTCTTCACGCGTTCCGGATCCGAGTTTTCGCGGTCGATCTTGTTGATCGCAACGACCAGCGGCACTTCTGCGGCTTTCGCGTGCTTGATCGCCTCAATCGTCTGCGGCATGACGCCGTCATCGGCCGCGACTACCAGCACAACGATGTCAGTCGCCTGAGCGCCGCGCGCGCGCATCGCCGTGAATGCAGCATGGCCCGGCGTGTCGAGGAACGTAATCTCGCCTTTGTCGGTCTCAACCGAATACGCACCGATGTGCTGTGTGATGCCACCGGCTTCATGATCGGCGACCTTTGTGCGCCGAATGTAGTCAAGAAGCGAGGTCTTACCGTGGTCGACATGACCCATAATGGTGACTACCGGCGACCTGGCTACTTCCTCACCGGTCTGCTGCTCTTCATCCGCCAGCAACTTTTCGTCGATATCGGCCGAATCGACCTGCTTCGCCACGTGACCGAGTTCTTCGACGACCAGCGTCGCTGTGTCCTGATCGATGACCTGGTTGATCGTGACCATCGCGCCCATATTGAACAGCACCTTGACGACCTCATTACCCTTGATCGCCATGCGCTGAGCGAGTTCGGCAACCGAAATGCTCTCCGGTATCTCCACCTCGTGAACGACCGGTGCGGTTGGTCGCTCAAAACCGTGCTTCGAATCACCACCGACCGTCACGGGACGGCGACGCATCGGCGTCTTGCGCTTACGGCGCCCGCTCTTGTCGCCTGCAACGTGCAGTTCTTTACGGCCGTAACGAGTTTCAGTGCGGCCTGATTTGGGCTTCGCTTTGTCCTTGCTGCGACGAGCCCGCGCGTCCGCCTCGGCCTTCTCGAGGCGAGCCTTCTCGTCGGCCGCCTCGGCGGCGGCTTTTTCGGCAAGGCGGCGAGCCTCTTCTTCGGCACTTTCCTGTGCCTGCCTCTCCTTCTCGAGTTCGGCTTCCTTGCGCTTGAGTGCCTCTTCCTGCTCCGTCTTCCTGCGCTCTTCCTCTCGTGCGGCAGCCGCAACGCGCTCTTCTTCTTCGCGCCTTACGCGATCAAGCTCAGCCTGTTCTTCCTGCGCCTGCTTCTCGAGCACGTCCCGCTTGATGTAGGTCCGCTTGCGACGAACCTCGACATTGACGGTGCGCGAACGACCCTGGGTACCCGACAGTCGCAGCTCGGACTGCGACTTTCGCTTCAGAGTAATACGCCGCGGTGAGGCGGCCGTCGCCGGCGTGTCGTCTTGCCCGTGCGCACGGCGCAGGTGCGATAACAGCTCGAGCTTCGCATCCTCGCTGATCGTGTCATCGGAACCACTAACCTTGATGCCAGCCTGATCGAGCTGCGTTAGCAACTTCTCGACCGGTACTTTCAGTACCTCAGCAAATTGTGTAACTGTCACATCAGCCATACGTCAACTCCACCTAATAAGAGGCTGCTAGGCCTGCTGCTCTTCTTCAAACCAATGCGCTCGCGCTTTCATAATCAGCGCAGCGGCGTCTTCCTCGCCCATTTCATTGATTTCGAGCAGGTCGTCGGTTGCCAACTCCGCAAGATCTTCGCGGGTCACAACCCCTTTGCTTGCCAGCAAGAATGCAAGCCCCTTGTCCATGCCTTCCAGACTCAGCAGATCCTCGGCGGGTTCCACTTCGTCAATTTTCTCTTCCTGAACAATCGCCTGAGTCAACAATACGTCGCGCGCTCGACTACGCAGTTCCTCGACAATGTCCTCGTCAAATTCTTCAATAGCGACTAGCTCCGATGCCGGCACGTATGCAACTTCCTCGATTGTCGAAAACCCTTCCTGAACCAGGATCAGCGAGACTTCTTCGTCAACGTCGAGCTGCTTCGAGAACAACTCGATAAGCTCGCGCATTTCCGACTCGCTCTTCTCTTCCGCATCGGCGGCCGTCATCACGTTGAGCTCCCAGCCGGTCAGTTCACTGGCGAGGCGAATGTTCTGCCCACCGCGTCCTATCGCCTGCGAGAGCTTGTCCTCTTCGACGGCAACATCCATGCTGTGCTTGTCCTCGTCGACCACGATCGAAACAACCTCGGCCGGCGACATCGAATTGACAACAAACTGCGCCGGGTTGTCGTCCCACAGGATAATGTCGACACGCTCGCCAGCCAGTTCATTCGATACCGCCTGAACCCGAGAGCCACGCATTCCGACGCAAGCGCCGACAGCATCAATACGGTTGTCGTTGCTTCTAACCGCAATCTTGGCTCGCAGGCCCGGGTCGCGGGCAGCACCGAGTATGTCGATGAGGCCCTGGCCGACCTCCGGCACCTCGATCTTGAACAACTCGACGAGGAACTGGGGTGACGTTCGTGTCATGAATAACTGCGGCCCCCGCGGCTCCGAGCGTACTTCGGTCAACAGCGCCTTGATCCGATCCTGAGGACGCACAGGCTCGCGCGGAACCATTTGTTCGCGCGGCACAAAGCCCTCCGCATTGCCGCCGAGATCGATGTAGACGCCGTTGCGATCAACACGTTTTACAAGGCCAGAAAGCATCTCGCCCTCACGATCCTGGTACTCTTCGACTACCTGCTCGCGCTCGGCTTCGCGAACCTTCTGGACGATGACCTGCTTGGCCGTCTGTGCGGCGATGCGGCCGAACTCGACCGACTCCATTGGCACCTCTACGTATCCGCCCGGCTCCGCGTTTTCGTCGATGTCGACGGCATCGATCATGCGCAGCTCGCGGTCCGGAAACTCCAGCTCAGTAGATTCATCCTCGAAGACCAGCCAGCGACGAAACGTATCGTACTCGCCGCTTTCACGGTCGATAGCCACACGGACGTCGATATCCTCGCCGTGTTTTCTTCGCGTCGCGGACGCCAGCGCGGCTTCGATTGCCTCGAATATGATGTCTTTCTCAACGCCCTTTTCGTTCGAAACGGCGTCAACAACCATCAAGATCTCTTTGCTCATTACCTGAAACTCCAAATAAGTTCAGACCCGATTACGCTCCGTCGGGCACTAGCCGAGCCGTGTCGATCATCGCAAGCTCCAGCGTGCGCGACTCTCCGTCCACCTCAACCAAAATCCTGTCCTCGTCTGCCGACACGAGCCTGCCGCGAAATCGCCTGCGGCCCTCTATCGGGAAACGCGTCTTAATCTTCACGGTTTCGCCTGTAAACCGTTGAAAATGCTCAATTTTTGTTAACTTCCTGTCAAGTCCAGGCGACGACACCTCAAGGTCATAATGCCCCGGCACCGGGTCCTCAACATCCAGCAACGCACTTACCGCCTCGCTCACCCGTTCACAGTCGGCGAGCCCCACCCCCTCCGGCTTGTCGATAAAGACACGCACAAGTCCGCCCTTACCGCCCAATCGCACTTCGAGGTCCGAAAGCTCGTAACCCAGCCGAACGACGGTCGGTTCGAGCAGTGTCGCTAACTCATCTCCCGTCACTCTCTCGCCAACTCTTTTTACCCTAACTGCCTGTTTCAAAAACAAAAAAAGGGCCGATGGCCCATTCAATCCCAGCGCAAAATCGTGTCGTCAAGACAACAAAAAACCCCTTAGCGGGGCCTGTACCTACCGAGACCTTGGTAGCGAGGGGCCCTGGTTCTGCCTCTCGGTGGGCCCAACGTTCGGCCCCGTGGTGCGCTGGCGCGGGATTATACGGCAATCAAGACCGCCCGCGCAATGGCGAAACCGGCCTGAAAACGTGACCAAAAAAACCCTGTTCTTGCCGCCTTGAGATGGCAAAATGCGCCTCCAAACAACGGCAATCCGACCCTCGAGGCAAGAAAGATGCTGACGCTAAAAGACAAATCGCTTCTCAGATCCCAAAACTTCATCAATGGCGAATGGGTCAGCGGAGGCGCGGGAACTATCGACGTCACCAACCCGGCGAATGGGGAGATCGTGATAACCACGGCGAACGGAGACGCCGCGGATGCCGAGCGCGCCGTTCTGGCCGCCGCCGAAGCTTTCAAATCCTGGAGCCGCGTGCCAGCCAAGGAGCGGGCTGTCTTGCTGCGAGCCTGGTTCAACCTCCTGATGGAAAACGCCGACGATCTTGGTGCAATTATGACGGCCGAGCAGGGCAAGCCACTGTTCGAGTCCGTCGGCGAGGTGGCCTACGGCGCTTCGTTTATCGAGTATTACGCCGAGGAGTGCAAGCGGTACAAAGGCGACACCATTCCGACGATCTCCAACGACCGGCGACTGCAGACCTACAAACAGCCGGTCGGTGTCGTAGGGTGCATCACGCCCTGGAACTTCCCCAATGCGATGATTGGGCGCAAAGCCGGCCCTGCCCTCGCCGCCGGATGCACGATCGTCATCAAGCCCGCTACCGAAACACCCCTGTCTGCACTCGCGATGTGCGACCTTGCCGACCGTGCCGGCATTCCGAAGGGCGTCATCAGCGTCGTTGCGGGTTCGAATTCTCGGGAGATTGGCAAGGTGCTGACTGAGCATCCGAAGATCGGCAAGTTTACGTTCACAGGATCAACCGTCGTTGGCAAGACGCTGATGGAGCAATGCTCCAAAGGCGTGAAGAAAATCTCGCTGGAACTGGGCGGCAATGCGCCCTTTATCGTTTTCGATGACGCGGACATCGACGCGGCGGTCGCCGACTGCATGGCAACCAAATTTCGAAACTGTGGCCAAACCTGTGTCTGCACCAATCGCATCTTTGTTCAGAACTCCGTGGTCGACGAGTTCACGACCAAGATCAAGACAGCGATCGAAGCGCTCCGCGTTGGTGACGGCTTCGACGCGGAGACGACGACCGGGCCGCTGGTCAACGATACGGCTGTGAACGACATGACCGCGTTCGTAGAGGACGCGGCCTCGAAGGGCGCCGATGTGCTGACGGGGGGCGGCAAGCACCCGCTTGGTCATTGTTTCTTCGAGCCGACCCTGTTGACCAATATCTCCAGTGATATGCGCGTCGCCAACGAGGAGATCTTTGGCCCGATTGCGGCGATCCAGACGTTCGAGACCGAGGACGAGGCAATCGAGCGCGCCAACGATACGGACTATGGCCTCGCAGCCTATTACTTTACTCGAGACGTTGGCCGCGTCATACGCGTTGCCGAGCGCCTCGAGTACGGTATCGTCTGTTCAAATTCCGGCGTGTTCTCAACTGAGGTTGCACCGTTCGGCGGCTGGAAGCAATCGGGGCTCGGCTCGGAAGGTGGCAAGGAAGGTATCTCCGAATACTTCGAGACCAAGTTTCACTCGATGGGC
>CAMYMR010000036.1 GCA_947259285.1 uncultured Woeseiaceae bacterium
CTTCCTGCATGAAGGTCTGCCGTTGCAGCCCGATGACGCAAGCCGAATGGCCGATCTTGCTCGAGCCAGCGTACTCTGCAACGAAGCGGAGCTGCATCACCATGATGGCGGCTATGTCTGGCGCGGCGACCCGACCGACGTCGCGATGCTGACGATGGCGTACAAGCTTGGCTGGAGACGCGAAGACACGCTCGAGCGCCGCCCGGAGATCAACAGCATACCGTTCGAACCGGAGAGACAGTACGCGGCAACCTATCATCCGTTCCCTGACGGCATGCGCGCGATGGTGAAAGGCGCGCCGGAACGCGTGTTGACGATGCTCGACGTCGATAAGGCAACCAAAAAGCGCATCCAGCAGATGGCCGTCGAGATGGCGCAGTCCGGGTACCGGGTGCTGGCCGTGGCCCAGGGGACGGCACCACCTGGCCTGGACGGCCACGTTGCACCGCCCGAACCCGCAGGCCTGACCTGCCTCGGCCTCGTCGGCATGATCGATCCGCTGCGCGAGGGCGTCGAAGATGCGATCTCGGACGTACACAGCGCCGGCGTAAAGACGATGATGATTACGGGAGACCATCCGGTGACCGCGCTTGCAATTTCGCGCCAACTCGGGCTCGCTGAACGTGAGGACCAAGTCGTCACCGGACGCAAAAGGCCGTAAAAATTGCCGGTACCCGGGTGTTCGCCCGCGTCGCGCCACATCAGAAACTGCAGATCGTTAATGCCGCCCGTGAGGAGGGCCACTTCGTCGCTGTCACCGGGGACGGCATCAACGATGCGCCGGCATTACAGGCCGCCAATATCGGCGTCGCGATGGGCAAATCCGGCACCGATGTCGCGCGCGAGGCCGCGGAATTGGTGATCTCTGACGATCACTTCGCGACGATAACAGCGGGTATAGAGGAAGGTCGCATTGCCTACGACAACATCCGCAATGTCATCTATCTGCTGATTTCGACAGGCTTTGCCGAAGTCGTGCTCGTCGCGCTGGCGTTAGCGACGGGCTCGCCGTTGCCGCTGCTGCCTGTGCAGCTGCTGTGGCTCAATCTGGTCACGAACGGCATTCAGGACGTCGCCCTGGCGTTCGAGCCCGGTGACAAGGAAGTCATCGCCCGTCCGCCGCGGCCGCCGCAAGAACCCATATTCAACAAGCTGATGATCGAGCGCACGGTCGTCGCAGCACTCGTCATGGGCGTGATCGGCTTTGCGCTGTTCAAATGGGCACTCGCCAACGGCTGGTCGGAGCCGGCCGCGCGCAATGCACTGCTACTGTTGATGGTGCTGTTCGAGAACGTGCACATCTTTAACTGTCGCAGCGAGGTCCGTTCGGCGTTCAGCCGCTCACCACTGAAGAGCCCCATCCTGATGATTGGCATGCTACTCGCCTTCTCGATCCACGTATCGATGCTGTACCTGCCGTTCGGAAATACGCTGTTGGGCACCGAGGCCGTCTCGATCGACAACTGGTTGTTCATCTTTACGCTGAGCCTGCCGATCCTTGTGGCCATGGAACTGCATAAATTGAGCTGGCGCATGCGCGGCCTCGGATGAACTCGCTACGCGGTTCGATGCGATATTGATCAAGAAACGACATAGCCGCCAGGTCGGCGGCTCTATCTGTATTGGTGGAGGTGGCGAGAATGGACTCGGACCATCCCTGGTCCTCGCCCTAACGGGCGCACTGCGTGCGTCCAAATCGGCTGTCCTGCCGATTTGTGAACTCACTACGCTCGTTCGCTTCTCGCCAGCACGGTGCAACGAAAAAGGGCCACCCGATGGGCGGCCCGTGTCCGTTGATTGGTGGAGGTGGCGAGAATCGAACTCGCGTCCGCAAGCCCTACGCTACGAGCTCTACATGCTTATACCGTCTTTAGTCTCGCTATGGGCTACCCGACGGGCAGGGAAAACTCATAGCCAGCTCAGTAAGGATTTAACGGTTTGAGCCCTGAGCATGCTCTCGCCGCGGTCCTGTGTCGGTGACTCCTGCGATCCGGACGCACAGGCACGATCCGGGCAGAAGGCATTTGCTGGTTTTTAAGCAGCTAGTGCGTAGTTGTCTCCTCGGCATGCACTCGGAGTTTCGTGACCCACGTCGAAGCCATGTCACCCCCGTGTAACCCCTAGTGTAGGGGCTGGATCGGTAAATACAATGCGAGCACCGCACAAAACTTGCCGGTTGCGATAAAGAATATTAGTGATAAAATAGATTAATAAAGTTATATAAATATCTGAAATATAACTAATGTTTTAGTATTCGTTCTTTCTGTCGCTGCCAGTCGCGATCTTTGTCCGCGGCACGCTTATCGTGTTGCTTCTTGCCTTTTGCCAGGCCGATATTCAGCTTTGCGCGACCCTTGTGCCAGTGAAGGTCCAATGGCACCAGGGCGTAGCCTTTCCGCTCGACGGCGCCGGTGAGCCGGTCGAGTTCGTGACGGTGTAACAGCAATTTCCTGGACCGCGTGGGATCGGCTTTGATATGGGTCGCCGTTGTCTTCAGCGGCGAAAAGTGTGCTCCAATCAGCCACGCCTCGCCGTTTCTCAATTGAACATAAGCTTCGGTTAGCTGGGCGCGGCCTTCACGCAGGCTTTTTGCTTCCCAACCCTCGAGCGACAGTCCGGCCTCGAAAGTATCCTCGATGAAATAATCGTGTCGCGCCCGCCGATTAACGGCGATGGTATTACCCGCGAGTGGTTTGGACTTTTTCTTTCTCATGTCTCTCAAATGTAGGCCGCTTTACGCCGGGCGGATTATACGGTTAAAGCGTTGTCTCACTCCGGGTTTTGTATGAGAATCGCTGCATCAATGCCGATTTGAGAAGAATAATGCTAAGTAATCGGGCCGGCGATTCGAAAAGATCCTCGCTGCATGGCCACTGGTCCTCAAGGATGGCGTTCATCCTCGCCGTGACCGGATCCGCCGTCGGGCTCGGCAATATCTGGAAGTTTCCCTACATCGCCGGACAAAATGGTGGCGGCGCATTTGTGCTGGTTTACCTTGTCTGCGTCATTGTGATCGGCATGCCGGTCATGATGTCAGAAATTCTGATCGGCAGGCGGGGGCGACGCAATCCCGTGGCGACGATGGAGCTACTGGGTAAGGAAGAGGGCAGCTCCAGCCACTGGCGGCTGGTCGGTACCCTGGGGGTACTCGCCGGGATCCTGATTCTCTCCTACTACAGCGTGATTGCCGGTTGGACGCTGGCTTACGTCGTAAAGAGCGCATCCGGAGTATTCGTCGGCGCCAGCGCAGAGGCGGTTGGCGAAAATTTTGCCAGCTTCGTCGGGGACTGGAGGCTCGTTGCGCTGTGCCACACGCTGTTCATGGGACTGGCTGTTTTCGTCGTCGCTCGAGGTGTAGAACGTGGACTGGAGCAGGCCGTGCGATTCATGGTTCCGGCGCTGCTGTTTCTGATGCTGGTACTGTTGGGTTACTCGATCAATTCGGGTTATTTTGGCGAAGGCGTCGCATTCATGTTTACGCCGGACTTTGAAAGGCTGACCTGGAACAGCGTACTGGCGGCGCTCGGGCAGGCCTTCTTCACGCTGAGCATCGGGATGGGTGCGATCATGGCGTATGGCGCCTATCTTCCCGAAGAAACTTCGATTACCGGCGCGTCTGCTGCCGTCGTTACCGCAGACACGGCCATCGCTATGCTGGCAGGCCTGGCTATCTTCCCGCTCGTATTTGCGAACAACCTGGATCCTGCCGACGGTCCGGGACTGGTTTTTGATACGTTGCCGCTGGCATTCGGACAAATGGCGGGCGGCGTCTTTTTCTCCACCGTGTTCTTCGTGCTGCTGGCGTTTGCGGCGTGGACGTCCGCGATCGGCCTGATGGAACCCGCGGTAGCGTGGATCGTCGAGCGGTTCAGTAAGACCCGGGCCCAGGCGACCGTCATGACCGGGTCAATCATCTGGCTTGTCGGCCTGGGCTCTGTTCTATCATTCAATGTTCTCGCCGACCTGAAGTTCCTTGCAGGCACAATTTTCGACAATGTCGATTACTTGACCAGCAACATCATGCTACCGCTGGGCGGCCTGCTGATCGTCGTATTTGCTGGATGGGTTATGTGCCGTAATTCGACGGCCGACGAGCTGGGCGGCTCCGGGACGCTGTACAAGGCCTGGCGATTGCTTGCTCGCTTTATTGCGCCGGTGGGAATTCTGTTCGTCCTGATCAATGCGATAAAGTAGGGCGGGTCCGGAACAGCAAGATTGCCCGATCAATGAGCCTGCTTATTCGTAATGCGTAAGGTCAGCCGCAGTGCACTGGTGCCATACTCAGCCGCTGAAATGTATGCGCTGGTGAAAGATGTCGAGGCGTACCCATCGTTCCTGCCGTGGTGTCACGATGCGGAAGTCCATGTAAGCGAGCCGGATTACCTCGAAGCCTCGCTGGAGATGCATCGACGCGGTATCAGCAAACGATTCAGAACGCGTAATGCGTTGCGCGAAAATGTCTCCCTGGGCATTGAGCTCATGGGCGGCCCGTTCCGCCATCTGTCCGGCGGCTGGCAGTTTCAGCAGCTTGGCGATGCCGGGAGCAAGGTTATGCTCGAGCTTCAGTTCGAGTTCGAGAATCGAGCGACAGACCTGATCTTTGGGCGTTTCTTTGAGGGTACCTGCAATTCCCTGGTCGACTCGTTTACAAAACGGGCCGCGCACATCTATCCGGTTCGCTAGGCCTCATGGTGGAAGAGATTCGTGTTGAGGTGGTTTTCGCAACGGCACAAGAACAAAGATTGGTGACGGTCACGCTGCCGACGCCCGCCACGGTGATGGAGGCGATCTCAATGAGCGCGCTTGCCGATCGATTTCCTGCTGAAAACTTTGATGAGCTGCAAGCCGGAATCTGGGGGCATCCTGTCGATCGTAGTCACATCCTGTCAAATGGCGATCGCGTAGAAATATATCGGCCACTGGAGCTGGATCCGCGGGAAGCCCGTCGACGGCTGGCGCAGGCAGGTCGAACGATGGGCGGCGGCTCGACGGAATAGCGCGGGTATTGAATCGGTCCAACGCGCTGTGGGCGCGGCATCCTTGCCGCGATCAATTTTGCAGTGGCTCCTGAACGGCGTACTGAAGCTCAGGGCTGGTCCGGATATAGCGATATATCCACACGATTGTTGCTGGCTGCAACCTGATTCCATTCGGAGGCCGGCGTGCCCGCGGCCGTAACGGGGTAGGGCAGGAGCGGGCTGGAATTGCCTAGCGAGACGATTTCATAGCGGATCATTCCGTCATCACGCTCGCCGGCCAGGTTGATGAAATTGGCGAAGGCGACCGATTGTCGAAGCCCGAGCTCATCGGCCTCGCTCGGTCCGAAACCGATCTGATCACATTGGTCGGCCATGAGGTCGCCGTCCGGAAGCGCATAACCGCCAGTTGCGCTCGCCGACATGCAGAAGTTACCGACATGCGACTCGATCCGCACGACGCCACTGAAGTCCAGCTCCGCCAGTCGACCGGCCAGTTCCGAAACGACGGAGAGCCGGAAGTCTCCCAGCGGCAGCTCATCGAAGCCATATTGCGACGTCTGGTTCACTGCCCACTCGAGACTGCGCAGCGCAACGGCGCGTGCGGATTCGAGTGCTTCCCCGTACTCCGTTCGTTGCTGATCGATCTGAAGTATGCCCCGGGTCCCCATATCCGTCCGGGATTCGAGCGCACGCTGCAGCCTGATGTTCTGCTGCAGGAGAACCTCGCCACTTTGCTCCGCTTTCCAATACAACCAGGCAAAGCCAACGGCGAAGACGGCGGCAATCGCGAGCACCGCCTGTGATACGAAAGTTCTGTTTCGGTCAAACCAGCGTTCCGGGCGATCGCCCTCCGCAGCGTCGGGGGGATTGATTTCATCGGCGACGCGCGCGGCAATTCTTGCCTGGCTGTCTCGCAAATCGCGGCGCAGGATAGCGCGCTGCTGATCGAAAAGTTCCTGAATCAGGACGCCGAGATCCTGATCGAAGCGCTCCAGGCTCGGATATTCGCCGGTAACGTAATCTTCTTCGGCTTCATCATAATGCTCCCGCCGCTCGGCATCCTCGCCAATCACGCGCAGGGATTCCAGCACCTTTGACAGTTCGACAGGCTCCACCTCTTTGGGTAAGACACCGACGGCACCGAGCGCGCGGGCCTGGCCGACGTACAGTTCGCCCTCTTGTGCCGTGTACATCATGATCGGAATCGTTGCTGTGGCCGGGTTCTTCTTGATTGCCGACACAGCCTCGAAACCGTCCATGCCCGGCATCTCGTGATCCATGAAGATGATATCGGGCCGGTTTTCGCTGAGATAACTCAGGGCACTCTCGGCTGAATCGGCGTGGTCGACGTCGAGGTCGTGTATCTCCAGCATCTTTTCCAGCACGACCCGAGCGGTCTTCGAGTCGTCTACGATTAGAGCTGTTTTACGCACCAGTCACTCCTCATGTCGCATTCGAGATTGTCCGGGCCGAGGCCGCCAATATAACAACTAAAGACCCGGATCGAGTTCCTGATCCTTGCGAATCTCGCTCACCCGATCATCTTCGAAGAACACGGATACCCAGCGCTTGAATGTGGCGTCTTTGCGGCCGATCTTCAGATAATAGACGTAGTCCCAACGATCCTGATGGAAAGGATCGTCAATCATGGGCGTGCCCAGCAGGAAACGGATCTGGTTGCGCGTCATGCCAACCTCGGCCTGATCAAGGTCCTCCTGTTTGATCAGGTTACCCTGTGCAATATTGGCGCGGTAGACGCAGCCGCTGGAAACGACCAGCATCATGCAAACGAAAAAGACAAAGAATGAATTACGGTTTGCCATAGAGCCTGACTGCCAACTGCGTCATAATAGGCGCGCATCATACCTTGAAAGAGTTTGTCCATGCAGCAACGAACGGAACTTCGCAAGGCGGGGCTGAAAGTTACACTGCCGCGGCTGAAAATTCTCGAGATCCTGGAGGGTGCCAAGCAACGTCACCTCAGCGCCGAGGATATTTACAAGGACCTGCTGCAGGCGGGCGAGGATATCGGTTTAGCCACCGTCTACCGGGTATTGACCCAGTTTGAGGCCGCGGGGCTCGTGACCCGCCACAACTTTGAAGGCGGTCATTCCGTGTTCGAACTCGACGATGGCGACCATCATGACCACATGGTGTGCGTCGAGACCGGCGAGGTCGTGGAGTTTGTGAACCATGAAATCGAGCGTTTGCAGCATGCCATTGCCGAGGAGTATGGCTTCGAATTGCTGGACCACAGCCTGGTCCTGTACGTGAAGCAAAAAGACTCAGGCGAAGACCCGGACGATAGCTGAATCAGGCGCGTTTCTTCGGCGCGTCGGCCAGCATCTCGGCCGCGTGTGCCAATGTCTTTTTCGTTATCTCAACGCCGCCCAGCATTCGCGCAAGTTCTTCCACGCGTTCGTCGTTTTTCAACGCGTGCAGCCTTGTCCGCGTCGATTTGCCGTCCGTGACTTTGCTCACACGAAAGTGCTGGTCGGCAAGGCTCGCTACCTGCGGCAAGTGTGTGACGCACAGTACCTGCCGGCTGGCACCCAGTTCCTGCAAGCGGCGGCCGACCATCTCCGCGACACCGCCGCCGACACCGCTATCGACCTCGTCAAAGACCATCGTCGGGATCGCGCTGCCATCGCTGGCAATCACCTGGATCGCGAGGCTCATTCGAGACAGCTCTCCGCCGGAGGCAATTTTGGCCAACGGTTGGGGCGCCTGACCGGGATTCGCACTGATGAGAAATTCGATGACATCAATTCCCCAGGGGCGCGCAGAGGCGGTGTCGAGTGTCGTCAGGGAAACCTCGAACCTGCCACCCGGCATTCCCAGACCTTTCATCGCCTCGGTTACTTGCGCGGAAAATGACTTCGCGGCTTTTCTGCGCCCATTGGACAGCGCCTTGGCCAGCGCCAGGAATTCCGCTTGCGCCGTAGAAACCTGCTGCTCGAGTTCACGACCACGCTCCTCGGCGTGGCTCAGTTCGTCGTGTTCGCTCCGTAATTTTTCCAGCAGTGCAGGCAGCTCGGCGGCGTCGATGCGATGTTTCCGGGATGCGCTCTGGATGGCGTCGAGACGCTCTTCAACCCAGTCACGTCGCTTCGGGTCCATGTCAATGGAGTCAAAGTAGCGTCGCAGCGACTCCGCGGCCTCCGTGACCTGGATGCCGGCGCTATTCAGCATCTCCACCACGGGCTGGATGCTTGCGTCATAGTCAAGCAGTGATTCCAGCGAGCGGACCGCCTCCGCGACCAGGCTGTTGGCATTGCCAGCTTCGTTTTCGAACAGCACCTGTAGCGCAGCGCCGGTACCCTCTGCCAGTCGACCGCTGTTTTGAAGTTTCTGCCGTTCACTTTGCAGCTCCTCGAGTTCGCCGGGCTCGAGCGCCAGTCGGTCGAGTTCCTGGATCTGAAATTCCAGGAGATCGAGTCGCGACGCCCGGTCGGACTCGGCATCCGTGAGTGCCTGTAGACGATCGGCAAGCGACTTCCAGGCCGAAAAGCTGTGCTCGGTCGCGGCCCGCTTGTCCTCCAGGTCGGCGAAATGATCGAGAAGATCGCGTTGAATCGAACGGTGCCCCAGCGACTGGTGAAAGTGTTGCCCATGAATGTCCAGCAGCTGCTCGCCGAGCGATTTTAGCTGCGCCAGCGGAACCGCATTGCCGTTAATGAATGCGCGGGAGCGACCGTCCGCGTTGATAACGCGACGCAGCATGCACTCATTATCTGCATCAAGTGCGTGCTCCGAGAGCCATGCGCGCGTTGCCCCAAGTAACGTCAGGTCGAATTCGGCCGCGAACTCTGCGCGAGCTGCGCCATCGCGTACCAGCTGAGCGCTACCGCGCTCACCCAGTACCAGCCCAAGCGCGTCCACCAGGATCGACTTGCCGGCCCCCGTTTCGCCGGTCAGCACCGTCATTCCGAAATCGAATTCGATATCAATCTGGTCGACGATAGCGAAGTCGCGCACCTGGAGGTTCATCAGCATTGCAGTGTGTTCCGGATATCAGTGTTGGCGTTTGCGGCTGTCTCGTCCCCAAAACAGCTTGGACCGGAGGATTTCGAAGAAATCATAGCTTGGCGGGTGTACGAGCGTAATGCGCTGCTCGGCTGCCGAAATCTGAAGACGATCTATCGGCCTTATTCGACCCATGGGTCGCCCATCCACCGTGATTGACGCCGTGGTTCCGTCGCGCTCAAGTAGCTCGACTTCTATGGACTGGCGTGCCGGTATGACAAGTGGGCGGTCGGTGAGTGTGTGCGGGCATACCGGCACAACCACGACCGCGTCCAGCTGCGGCGAAATGATGGGTCCGCCACAGCTCAGCGAGTAGGCAGTCGATCCCGTAGGCGTTGCGACGATCAGTCCGTCGCCCGAGTGCGTGTTGACGAAGGCGCCATCGACACGCGTCGAAAAGTCGACCATGCGACCTGTCTCGCGGCGCTTCAGCACGACGTCGTTCAATGCGTAAGCGATACTCTCCCGGCCGTCATCCCCGATAAGGCGCGCCTCTAGTAGCATTCTCGTGTCGCGCGTATAGTTGCCGTTCAGTACCTGCTCGACACTCGCAATCATCTCGTCCGGCGTCACGTCGGCCAGGAAGCCGAGCCGGCCACGATTGATCCCGAGGATAGGGGTGCCGGATTCCCGAGCGAGACGGCTCGCGTGCAGCATCGTCCCGTCACCGCCGATTGCGATCACCAGGTCCGCGCTTTCACAGAGGTTGGCCTCATCCATTCGGGTTACCGCAAGGTCGAGCTTCATACGCCGGGACGCGAGCACCTTGATGCCGGCTTTCGTTAAATGCTCGGTGACTGCTCGCATAGGGTCGGCGACACGAGAATCTTCGTGGCGACCCAAAATCGCGATGGTGGGAAATTGCGTGTTCATGCGGCGATTGTTGCAAACCCTTGACCGGCCGCCAAGCCGTTGCTAGCGTGTTGTCATCAACATTAACACAGCCAAGTGAATCGGGATTTCTCTTGTTTCTAGCGAATGTCAGCAGAGACAGCTAAACCATTACCGAACGATCGCGGGCAACAGCTGTTGCGGGCGCTCATTCAGCGTTATATCCGCGACGGGCAGCCGGTCGGCTCGCGAACGCTTTCCAAAGATTCGGGCCTGGACCTTAGTCCGGCCACGATTCGCAACGTCATGTCGGATCTGGAGCAGATGGGGCTGGTCTCGGCGCCGCACACGTCCGCGGGTCGCGTCCCGACGCCAAGAGGCTATCGCCTGTTTGTTGACACCCTGGTGCGTTACCGTCCGCCGGTCGACAGCGATATCAAGAAAATACGGCGCAAAATCAAAGGCGGCTTTGACGAACCCGGCGCGCTGATCAAGGCGGTGTCGGGGTTGCTTTCGGAATTTACCAGTATGGCAGGCGTTGTGTCCGTTCCCAGGGCGACACAGGTAACGCTGCGTCAGATCGAGTTCCTGCCGCTTTCGGAAAACAGAATCCTGGTCATACTCGTGACCAACGATCGCGAAGTTCAGAACCGCATTCTTCACACAGAGCGGGACTACAGCGCCTCGGAGCTGCAGCAGGCGCAGAACTTTATCAACGAGCATTATGCCGGTGCGGACCTGCAGTCAGTGCGTGCACAGCTGTTGCAGGACCTGGACGACACTCGAAACTCAATGAACCAGGCGATGCACGACATCATTGCCGTGGCCCAGTCGGCGATGGACAGCGCGGCGCATCCCGACAAAAAATATGCGTTGGCTGGCGAGACAAATCTGATGGATTTTGCCGAACTCTCAGACGTTGAGACGTTACGACGATTATTCGACGCATTTTCGCGCAAACGCCTGATTCTGGATCTCTTGGATCGCAGCATCAATGCTGACGGCGTTCAGATATTTATCGGGGAGGAGTCGGGGTTTGGCATCTTCGAGGATTGCAGTGTCGTGACGGCGCCTTATCACGTGGACGAGGACACCATCGGCGTGCTCGGCGTGATCGGTCCCACGCGGATGGCCTATGATCGGGTGGTGCCAATTGTCGACGTTACCGCGAAGCTCCTTGAATCCGCCCTGAGCCACAATAGCTGAGGCGCGCCAAAACAAATAAAGCGCCTCCCTCTTGATATTTTCCCCCCTGGCCCCACACTGCGGGCGTTATCGTTGCGTTCGCCTCTGAGCCGGACGCCAAGAAATAGAAACGGAGTATCCGAATGAGTGCAGAACGCCACGAAAAGGCAGTCGAAAAGGTAAATGACGAGCCGGTCGAGGAAGAAGCCGCCGAAGCCAAGCCAGAGCCACAGGACGCCGATTCGGCAGACCCCGAAAGCCAGCTGGCCGCCGCCGAGGCTAAAGCCTCCGAAAACTGGGAGCGCTACCTCAGGGCCGTGGCCGAAGCCGACAATGTGCGTAAACGAGCCTCACGCGATGTCGAGAACGCGCACAAGTTTGCGCTGGAGCGGTTCGCCAGGGAATTGCTGGCGGTCACCGATGGCCTGGAGATGGCGCTGGCGGCGTCGGAAAAAGTCACGGTTGAGAGCCTGCTCGAGGGTAGTCAGGCGACATTGAAATTACTAGGCAGCACCATGGAACGCTTCGGTATCTCGGCCATCGATCCGGAGGGCGAACCGTTCGATCCCGAACTGCATGAGGCGATCGGCGTTCAGCCATCCGACACGGTTGAGCCCGGCACGGTCGTCTCGGTCGTGCAAAAGGGTTACGCGCTGAATGGCCGACTCCTGCGCCCCGCGATGGTTATTGTCGCTGAAACGTAGGACGAGAAGGGCCAAAAAAAGCGCAAAAGCGCTTGAAACAGGGCCTCGAGGCCCCACGTAAAAGCGAGTTTAGGCAATTTTTACCGAATTTGGAGCTATTAGAAATGGGCAAAGTGATTGGTATCGACCTGGGTACCACCAACTCCTGCGTTGCGGTCATGGAGGGCAATACACCCAAGGTCATTGAGAACAGCGAAGGCGATCGCACAACGCCATCGATTGTCGCATTCACAAAGGACGACCAGGTGCTGGTCGGGCAGTCCGCGAAACGGCAGGCAGTCACCAATCCCGAGAACACGCTGTTTGCCGTCAAGCGTCTGATCGGCCGTCGCTTCGAAGACGAGGTCGTGCAGCGTGATATCAAGATGGTGCCCTACACCATCATGAAAGCCGACAATGGCGACGCCTGGGTCGACGCAAATGGAAAGAAGATGGCACCGCCCGAAATTTCGGCGCGGGTGCTGATGAAGATGAAGAAGACCGCCGAAGATTATCTCGGGGAAGAGGTGACCGAAGCCGTGATTACGGTACCGGCGTACTTCAACGACTCCCAGCGTCAGGCGACCAAGGATGCGGGCAAAATCGCGGGCCTCGACGTGAAGCGCATCATCAACGAACCGACCGCGGCGGCGCTTGCCTATGGTATGGACAAGAAGCGCGGCGACAAGAAGATCGCTGTATTCGATCTCGGTGGCGGCACGTTCGACGTTTCGATTATTGAGATCGCCGAGGTCGATGGTGAGCATCAGTTCGAGGTGTTGGCCACGAATGGCGATACCTTCCTCGGTGGCGAAGACTTCGATATGCGCGTGATCGAATATCTGACATCGGAATTCGAACGCGAGACCGGCGTGGACATCAGCCAGGATGCCCGCGCGATGCAGCGCCTCAAGGAAGCGGCCGAGAAAGCCAAGATTGAGCTCAGCACGCAGCAGCAGACCGAAGTCAACCTGCCGTATATTACGGCGGACGCCAGCGGTCCCAAGCACCTCAACATCAAACTGACGCGCGCTAAACTTGAATCGCTGGTCGAAAAGCTGATCGAGCGAACGATCGGCCCGTGCAAGATTGCGCTGCAGGATGCCGGTCTCAAGGTTAACGAGATCAACGACGTCATCCTCGTCGGTGGCCAGACGCGCATGCCCAAGGTGCAGGAGGAAGTGCAAAACTTCTTCGGCAAAGAGCCGCGGCGTGACGTCAATCCGGACGAGGCAGTAGCGCTCGGCGCCGCGATCCAGGGCGGCGTTCTGGCTGGTGACGTCAAGGACGTCCTGCTGCTTGACGTTACTCCGCTGTCGCTGGGTATCGAAACGCTGGGCGGCGTCATGACCAAGCTGATCGACAAGAACACGACGATTCCCGCGAACGCGGAACAGGTCTTTTCTACGGCCGATGACAATCAGACCGCGGTAACCATCCACGTTTTGCAGGGTGAGCGCGAGCGTGCGCTGGATAACAAGTCGCTGGGTCGGTTCGATCTTGCGGACATCCCGCCGGCACCGCGTGGCCTGCCGCAGATTGAGGTGACGTTCGACATCGATGCCAATGGCATCCTGAACGTGTCTGCCAAGGATAAGGCGACCGGCAAGAGCCAGGCGATCGTTATTAAAGCGTCCAGCGGCCTTTCGGATGACGAGATCGACAAGATGGTTGCAGATGCCGAGAGCCACGCGGAGGAAGATCGCAAATTCCGCGAACTCGTTGATGTTCGCAACCAGGCGGACGGGCTGATTCACTCAGCCGAGAAAACCCTGAGTGAACTTGGCGAGAAGGTGACGCCGGAAGAGCGACAGGCTGTTGAAAATGCGGTTTCGGACCTCAAGAAGGCTATGGAAGGCGACGATAAAGATATCATCGTGACAAAGACGACTGCGCTGGGCGAAGCATCCGGAAGCCTTGCACAGAAGCTGTATGCGGAGCAGGCAGCGGAAGGCGCCGGCGGTGATGAGCAGGCCACGTCAGCGCCCGATGATGATGTTGTCGATGCGGAATTTGAAGAGGTGGACAAGGACGATGCATCCAAGTCCTGATTAACTGACGCATGAAGGAAGACATTCGGGCGCCCTTTTGGGCGCCCGAACTATAGGGAAACATGGCGAAACGCGACTATTACGAGGTATTGGGGGTCTCCAAATCAGCGTCTGCTGATGAGATCAAGAAGGCGTATCGCCGCCTTGCCATGAAGCACCACCCGGACCGTAATAAAGGCGACGACGGTTCCGAGGCCCGGTTCAAGGAAGCAAAAGAAGCTTACGAAGTTCTGAAAAACGACGACAAGCGCGCGGCCTATGATCGCTTCGGTCATGACGGCGTGCGCGGCGCAGCCGGCGGCGCCGGAGGCTTCAGCGCCGAGGGCTTCGGTGACATCTTCGGCGACGTGTTCGGGGATATTTTCGGTGGTGGTCGTCGTGGTGCCGGGCCGCAGGTTTTTCGCGGAGCCGATCTGGGTTACGAGCTGAAGCTCGATCTTGAAGAAGCGGTCACCGGTGACGACGTCCAGATCGACGTTCCGACGCAAGTCACCTGTGAGAGCTGCAAAGGCAGCGGCGCCAGGAAAGGCAGCGACCCTATACAGTGCACGACCTGCGGAGGCGTCGGGCAAGTCCGCATGCAGCAGGGTTTTTTCTCGATCCAGCAAACCTGTCCTGCCTGCAAGGGCGCCGGTACGACGATTGCCGACCCTTGTACTGATTGCCATGGTCGGGGCCGCGTGCGTAAAACACGGACACTGGCCGTCAAGGTACCGCCCGGTGTCGATGATGGCGATCGTATCCGGCTCTCCGGCGAAGGCGAGGCCGGCCGCAACGGTGGACCACCCGGCGATCTGTATGTCGAAATTCGCGTGCGGCCGCACAGGATTTTCGAGCGGGAGGGGTCAAACCTGTCTTGCGAAGTGCCTGTGAGCATCGCGGCAGCGACGCTCGGCGGTGAAGTTGAACTGCCAACCCTCGACGGCAATGTCGCGCTCAAGATTCCCGCGGGCACGCAATCGGGCAAGGTCTTCAGACTGCGCGGTAAAGGCGTGCGGACGGTACGCGATCCTCGCGTGGGTGATCTCTTCGCGCAGGTCGCTGTCGAGACACCGGTCCACCTGACCGCGGAACAGAGGGAGCTTCTCGAGAAATTCGACGCGTCGTTGCGCTCAGGCGGCGAGAAGCACAGCCCGCGCGCCGGCGGCTGGCTGGACACGGTGAAGCGTTTCTTTGAGCGTATTGGCTAGGGGCGGACATCCTATCGATGCACTGAATATAGGCGTTCTAGGTGCTGGACGAATGGGCCAGGCCGTGGCGGCGGCTATCGAGCGCGAGGCCGATCTGACACTCGCGGGTGTATGGGCGCGTCAGACGGATATCGATGCAATCGTGAATGCGGCTGACGTGGTTATCGACTTCAGTTTACCCGAGGCCACTGCGACCGTTCTGGAGGCGGTCCTCCGCCATGGAAAGCCGCTGGTCTGTGGAGTGAGTGGACTGGACGATCGCATGGTGGATCGCCTCGATCAGACCGCTGCTCGGATTCCCGTTGTCTACGATCGCAACATGAGCCTCGGGATTGCCGTACTGGAGCGGGCGGTTCGTGATGCCGCCGCGACGCTGGGGCCGGACTTTGCGATTGAAATTTCGGAAACGCATCATCAGCACAAGAAGGATGCGCCGTCCGGAACCGCACTCAAACTGGGCGAGGCGATCGCTGAGGAGCGCGGCGAGAGCGGCACCGGATCGGTTCACTTCGAGGTTGAGCGTCGCGGCGAAGTGCCGGGCGATCACGAGGTCATCATGCAGTCCGCATCGGAGCGACTGACCTTCGCTCACAGCGTTACGACCCGGCAGGTGTTTGCCGACGGGGCCATCAGAGCGGCGCGTTGGGTCGTCAGTCAGGCGCCCGGCCGCTACCAGATGCGTGACGTGTTGTTCGGCCGCTGAAAAAGATCGCCATTTAGACCGAAAATTCTGCCTCCAGACTCTGGCGCGCGCAGGCCACCTTCAGTAAACTACGCCGGATCGCTGGGCGGTCAGCGAAGTCGCAGGCGGGAGGCCTAGTCCTTCCGCTTTTGTGCATCTGAAACAGACGCAAGTCGTCACGATCCCGAGACAAGTTGCGGCAGGCACGCTGATCCTCGTGTGGTCTGGTTGTCGTTTTTCAATTTGAGGATCGTTCTTGCAAACGCCTGCAATACTCGCACTTCAGGATGGTACCGTCTTCCACGGGACCTCGATCGGCGCCGATGGCCAGACGATCGGCGAGGTCGTCTTCAATACCGCGATGACCGGGTACCAGGAGATTCTCACCGACCCGTCGTATTGTCGCCAGATCGTCACGCTGACCTACCCGCACATCGGTAATACGGGCACCAACAGCAGCGACATGGAGTCCCCGAAGATCCATGCCTCGGGCCTGATTATCCGCGACAGCTCCATGTTGACCAGCAGTTGGCGCTCGGAACGGTCCTTCGGTGACTTCCTGAAGCAGGGCGGCGCCGTCGCCATCGCCGACATCGATACTCGTAAACTCACGCGCATCATTCGTGAGAAGGGGGCTCAGTCGGGGTGCATCATGACCGGCGAGCAGGCTGCCAGCAAAGCGATCGAGCATGCGAGGAAGTTTCCGGGCATAGCCGGGTCAGATCTCGCGAAATTCGTAACGACCGACCGCACCTATCAGTGGTGTCTCGGCTCCGAGTTCGGGCGCAAGCCGCGCATAATGAGCCGCCGAATTGCGCCGTATCACGTGGTCGCCTACGACTTCGGCATCAAGCGGAATATCCTGCGCCTGTTGTCGGACCTCGACTGCCGAATGACCGTCGTGCCGGCACAGACCTCGGCGGAGGACGCCATGGCGCTGGCGCCGGACGGGATATTCCTGTCGAACGGGCCCGGTGACCCCGAGCCCTGCGACTATGCAATCGAGGCGATTCAATCCTTCCTCGATAAAGGAATCCCGATCTTCGGTATTTGTCTCGGCCATCAGCTGCTGGCACTCGCGGCGGGCGCGCGGACGATGAAAATGAAGTTCGGTCACCATGGCGCCAATCATCCCGTTCAGGACCTGGCCAGCGGACAGGTATTGATCACCAGCCAGAACCATGGCTTCGCGGTTGATGAGACCAGCCTGCCTGACAACGTCGAGGCGACGCATCGTTCGCTGTTCGACGGCACGTTGCAGGGCATCGCGCTCAACGACAAACCGGCCTTCAGCTTTCAGGGGCATCCTGAGGCCAGCCCCGGCCCGCATGACCTGTTGGGATTGTTCGAGCGCTTTATCGAGAACATGGATGCGCAGAAGCGCAGTGGCTTGAAAGCCTTTCTTTCGCAATGAAAAAAATAATAAAAACAAATAAATACGAAATATACTTAATGTCAATTATCATTACTGGAACCTTGACCACGCGATGCCGAAGCGCACTGACATAGACAGCGTCCTGATTATCGGCGCCGGTCCGATCGTTATCGGCCAGGCGTGCGAATTCGATTACTCGGGCGCGCAGGCCTGCAAGGCACTGCGTGAAGAGGGATTCCGGGTGGTGTTGGTCAACTCCAATCCGGCGACCATCATGACCGATCCTGACATGGCGGACGCGATCTACATCGAGCCTGTTCAGTGGCAGGCCGTCGAGCGGATTATCGAGAAAGAACGACCGGATGCCTTGTTGCCGACGATGGGTGGGCAGACCGGACTGAACTGCGCCCTCGATCTGGTGCGCGAGGGCGTTCTGGCCAAGTACAAGGTCGAACTGATTGCGGCCTCGCGCGAAGCCATTGATATGGCCGAAGACCGCGATCTGTTTCGCGTCGCGATGTCCGAGATTGGCCTCGAAAGTCCGCGAGCCGAGATCGCGCATTCGCTGGAAGAAGCGCTCGAGAAGCAACCGAAAGTCGGGTTTCCGGCAATCATCAGACCGAGTTTCACGCTGGGCGGCACCGGCGGCGGGATTGCTTATAACCGCGAAGAGTTCGAGCGCATCGTGGCGCACGGACTGGAGATGTCGCCCACGACCGAGGTATTGCTCGAAGAGTCTGTGATCGGTTGGAAAGAATTTGAGATGGAGGTCGTCCGCGATCGCAACGACAACTGCATCATTGTCTGCGCCATCGAGAATGTCGATCCGATGGGCGTGCACACGGGCGATTCGATAACGGTTGCGCCCGCGCAGACGCTCACCGACAAGGAGTACCAGCGGCTCAGAGATGCCTCGATTGACGTGCTGCGAAAAATCGGCGTCGAAACCGGCGGCTCCAACGTGCAGTTCGCGATATGTCCGGATACAGGCCGGGTACTGATCATCGAGATGAATCCCCGGGTTTCGCGTTCTTCGGCACTCGCGTCAAAAGCGACGGGCTTCCCGATTGCCAAGATCGCCGCGAAACTTGCCGTGGGTTATACCCTGGACGAACTCAAGAATGAGATAACCGGAGGTACAACGCCGGCGTCGTTCGAACCAACGATCGACTATGTGGTAACCAAAATTCCGCGCTTTACCTTTGAGAAGTTTCCGGGCGCAAATGACCGCCTGACGACGCAGATGAAATCCGTCGGCGAGGTGATGGCGATCGGCCGCAACTTTCAGGAGTCGATGCAAAAGGCGCTGCGCGGGCTCGAGACCGGAATCACGGGGCTGAACGAGATCTGTGGCCCGATAAAGACCGAAGTGGATCGCGACAATTTGCGCCAGGAATTGCGCATGCCCGGCGCCAGTCGAATGCTGTATGTCGCCGATGCTCTTCGGCACGGTTATTCGTTTCACGACGTGTCCGAAATTACCGGTATTGATCCCTGGTTCGTGGTGCAGATTGCCGACCTGGTCAATGACGAAACCGAGCTCAGAGGCGCCGGTAAATCAGGGCTCGACAGCGCCCGGATGCGGGCCCTGAAGCGCAAGGGTTTCTCGGATGCGCGACTGGCAGAGATTCTTGAAACCGAAGAGAGCGAAATTCGAAAGCAGCGCCTGGAGTTCGGCATACGACCCGTTTACAAGCGGGTCGACACCTGCGGCGCAGAATTCGCCACGACGACGGCCTACCTGTATTCCACTTACGATGAAGAGTGCGAGTCAGACCCCACTGACAGGCCCAAGATAATGATCCTGGGCGGTGGGCCGAATCGCATCGGGCAGGGCATCGAATTCGACTACTGCTGCGTGCACGCCTCATTGGCGCTCAAGGAGTCGGGTTTCGAGACCATCATGGTCAACTGTAACCCGGAAACCGTGTCGACCGATTACGACACGTCCGACCGCCTGTATTTCGAGTCGCTGACGTTTGAAGACGTCATGGAAATCATCGACAAGGAAAAACCCAAGGGCGTCATCGTGCAGTACGGCGGACAGACGCCTCTGAAACTGGCGCGCGCCCTCGAAGCGGCCGGCGCGCCGATAATCGGGACGTCGCCGAAATCGATCGACCTCGCCGAAGACCGCGAACAATTCCAGAAGCTCGTCGAGGATCTTGAGTTGAGGCAGCCGCCCAACTGCACCGCGCGCAGCAAGGCAGAGGCGCTGGAAATGGCGTCGGACGTCGGTTACCCGCTGATCGTCCGGCCATCCTACGTACTCGGTGGACGTGCCATGGAGATCGTTCACAGTGATGAAGATCTGGCGATTTACATGGACGCTGCGATCGACGTATCGAATGACAGCCCGGTGTTGCTCGATCGCTTCCTGGATCTTGCGACCGAAGTCGACGTCGACTGCATCAGCGACGGCGAACGCGTACTGATCGGTGGCGTCATGGAGCACATCGAGCAGGCAGGCGTCCACTCCGGCGATTCCGGATGCTCCCTGCCGCCGTTCACGTTGAGCCCGGAAATCCAGGCGGAACTGGAACGGCAGGTCGTAAAGCTCGCGGAAGGGCTCAAGGTGCTTGGGCTCATGAATACCCAGTTTGCGATCCAGGGCGATATCGTCTACCTGCTCGAGGTCAATCCGCGCGCTTCGCGCACGGCGCCGTTCGTGTCCAAAGCCACCGGCCTGCCGCTTGCAAAAATCGCCGCCAAAGTCATGGTTGGTGAATCGCTGGCCACACAGGGCGTCGTGGATCAGCGAGTACCGGAGTACTTTTCGGTCAAGGAATCCGTCTTCCCATTCATCAAGTTTCCGGGCAGCGATCCGATTCTCGGACCGGAGATGAAGTCGACCGGCGAAGTAATGGGCGTCGGCCGGGCGTTTGGCGAAGCCTATGCAAAAGCACAGCTCGCTTCGGGCGTCGTTCTGCCACGACAGGGCACGGCGCTGTTGAGCGTGCGTGAGCGCGATAAAGATACGGCGGTTGAGCTCGGCAAATTGCTCAGTGAAATGGGCTTCGATATCGTCGCGACCCACGGCACGGCGAAGCACTTCGCGAAGGCGGGTGTATTCTGCCGGCGCGCGAACAAGGTCCGCGAGGGGCGCCCACACATCGTGGACATGATAAAGAACGGTGAAATCGACCTGATCGTCAACACGACGGAGGGCAAACAGGCAATTATTGAGTCCGTGTCGATTCGTGCGGAGGCGGTGCGCAGGGGGGTTACCTACTACACGACTTTGGGGGCGGCGATCGCGACGTGCCGCGCGATCGAGCACCTGGACGCCGGCGAGGTCAATCGATTACAGGATCTGCACAGCGAGGTTGTGGCATGAACAAGGTGCCAATGACGGTACGCGGCCACGAGCTGTTACAGGAAGAAGTGAAGCGGCTGAAGAGCGTCGATAGACCCGCGATTATCAAAGCGATCGCCGAGGCACGCGCGCACGGCGACCTGAAAGAGAACGCTGAATATCATGCTGCGAAAGAGCAGCAGGGCTTCATCGAGGGGCGTATCAAGGAGATTGAAAGCAAGCTGTCGCATGTACACGTCATCGACGTAACCCGGATCGACGCCCGCGGCAAGATCGTGTTTGGCTCAACCGTAGAACTGATCGACGAAGATACCGGCAAGGAGATCGAGTACAGGATCGTTGGCGAGGATGAAGCCGACATCAAGCATGGCTTGTTATCGTATACGTCGCCGATTGCGCGGGCCCTGATCAGCAAGAACGAGGGCGACATCATCGAATTTCAGGCACCGGATGGCCTGAAGACTTACGAAGTGGTCGAGGTCCGTTACGAGTAAGCGGCCGGTGTCAGTCTATTTGGACGGGAGTCGAATCCGTTTTTCGGCTTTCTTATTCAGGTTGGGCCGGTAGACCAGTGCGACATTGCCAATACGCTGAACCAATGTGGCCGAACTTTCCGAGCACAGTTTGCTGATGATCTCATCACGAGCAAGCCGATCGCCGACGCGTACCCGGATCTTCATCAGTTCGTGGTGGTCAAGCGTCGACTCGTACTCGGCGATTACAGCGTCGCTGAGGCCTGCCTCGCCGATCGTCACCAGCGGCTTTAACGGATGACCGAGGCGACGCAGAAACTTTTTTTGGGGTTCAGTTAGGCGCATGGGCGCGAAGTGTAGCAGTGTGATGATGATCAGGCCCATGGCTTTTTGGAGCGCGCGGTGAGCAAACCGCGGCGTTCGAGCGGCAGCTGGCATGAGCGCCAGCAGCGGGATCCCTACGTGCAGCGGGCACGAAGAGAAGGCTGGCGTTCTCGCGCCGTATACAAACTGCAACAAATTGACCAGAAAGAGCGGTTGTTACGTCCGGATATGGTCTGCGTGGACCTGGGTTCCGCGCCGGGCGGCTGGAGCCAGTATGTATCGGCAACGCTCAAAGGCCGCGCTCGCATCGTCGCGGTGGATATCCTCGCGATGGATTCTCTGCCGGACGTGGAGTTCATCCAGGGCGATTTTCAGGATGAGCGGGTTTATGGTCAATTGCTGGAAGCTATCGGGGAGGCGGGTGCCGACCTTGTAATGAGCGATATGGCCCCCAATATCAGCGGTTCAAAGGCGGTCGACCAACCTCGATCAATGGTCCTCGCCGAACTTGCGCTCGATACGGCGCGTCAACTACTGAAACCCAATGGCAGCTTCGTCTGCAAGGTGTTTCAGGGCGAAGGGTTTGACGCATTCGTGGTAGAAGCGAGGCGCTCTTTTGAACGTGTCCGGGTCATGAAACCAAAGGCATCCCGGGCTAGCGAGGAACTACCGTTTGTAGTAGTGTCAAAAGCTACTGATTTGCCGCGATTTTGTCGCCGCGGCCCGGAAATCTGCACGGAATCTGAATGTGAATGACTTAACGAAGAATATCCTGGTCTTTATCGTCATCATCGTCGTATTGCTGTCGGTGGTGCAGGGCCTGTCCGGCGTCAGCGGCGGGCAGCCGCAGAAGAAGGACTATTCAGAGTTCCTCACGCAGGTGCGTTCCGGCCAGGTGGCGATTGCCGTGATCGATGATGACCAGATTCGTTTCGGCAAGAGCGAACCGCTGCAGTTCTATACGGTCAGCCCCGAGACCGACAACAATACGCTGATCGGACTGCTTGACAAGAATGGCGTGACCTTTACCGGCGCGGAAAAGAAGCAGCAAAGTCTGATTGGTCAGCTGCTGATCAGTTCGTTTCCAATCCTGCTGCTCATCGGCGTCTGGATTTATTTCATGCGCCAGATGCAGGGCGGTGGCGGTGGCCGCGGCGCTATGTCATTCGGCAAGAGCAAGGCGCGGCTGCTCGGCGAGGACCAGGTTGGCGTAACCTTTGCTGACGTTGCCGGCGTTGAAGAGGCGAAGGCGGAAGTCTCCGAGATTGTCGATTTCCTGAAGGATCCGAGCAAGTTCCAGCGGCTCGGCGGCAAGATCCCCAAAGGCGTACTGATGGTCGGTTCGCCGGGCACCGGCAAGACGCTGCTCGCCAAGGCAATCGCCGGTGAGGCGAAGGTACCGTTCTTCACGATTTCCGGCTCCGATTTCGTCGAGATGTTTGTGGGTGTCGGCGCATCGCGCGTCCGCGATATGTTTGACCAGGCGAAGAAACAGGCGCCGTGCATAATCTTCATCGACGAACTCGATGCCGTCGGGCGACATCGTGGCGCGGGGCTGGGCGGCGGACACGACGAACGCGAACAGACGCTGAACCAGATGCTGGTCGAGATGGATGGCTTCGAAGGTACCGAGGGCGTTATCGTTATCGCGGCAACCAACCGGCCGGACGTTCTGGATCCGGCACTGTTGCGCCCCGGCCGATTCGATCGGCAGGTGGTCGTACCGTTACCGGACGTACGGGGCCGTGAGCTGATCCTCAAGGTCCACATGCGCAAGGTACCGCTGAGCGAAGACGTGCGGCCGGCCATCATTGCGCGGGGTACGCCCGGATTCTCCGGCGCGGATCTCGCCAACCTCGTCAACGAGGCGGCGCTGTTTGCGGCACGCTCGAACAAGCGTGTCGTGAGCATGGACGAGTTCGAGAAAGCCAAGGACAAGATCATGATGGGTGCTGAGCGGCGCTCGATGGTCATGAGTGAGAAGGAGAAGCTCAACACCGCCTATCACGAAGCCGGTCACGCGATCGTCGGCTATCTCGTGCCAGAGCACGACCCGGTCTATAAGGTGACGATCATTCCGCGCGGCAGGGCGCTCGGTGTGACGATGTACCTGCCGGAGGAAGACCGATACAGCATGTCGAGGCAGCAGCTCGAAAGCAGCATCTCGAGTCTGTTCGGCGGACGCATTGCCGAGGAGATGATCAATGGCAACGCCGGCGTAACTACCGGCGCATCGAACGATATCGAGCGTGCGACCGAGATTGCACGCAACATGGTGACCAAGTGGGGACTGTCGGAACGCCTCGGCCCGCTGACCTACAGCGAAGATGATGGCGAGGTATTTCTTGGTCGCTCGGTCACCCAGCACAAGCAGGTATCGGACGATACCGCTCACGCGATCGATGAAGAGGTCAGGCGCATCATCGACACGAACTATGATCGGGCAAAGACGATGCTCACTGAAAATATCGACAAGCTGCATGCGATGGCGAAAGCGCTGGTCAAATACGAAACGATCGACGAAGCTCAGATCAAGGACATCATGGAGGGCCGCGAGCCGCGCCCACCTGAGGATTGGGACGACACGATCGAGCCCCAGACGCCGAGCGACTCGGGCTCGGCGACGGCGGAATCGGATGCGAAAGGCGCAATAGGCGGTCCCGCGAGCGAGCATTTTTCAGAACTCGAGTAGCTTCGTCCTGCGCTGACAGAGGCAACAACAAGACCAACATGCTGCGCCTGGGTTCACTCGAAATTGCGGCGCCCGCCGTTATGGGAATTCTTAACGTCACGCCCGATTCCTTTTCGGACGGCGGGCGCTTTGACAAACCGGACGATGCATTGCGCCAGGCCACCACGATGGTAGAGGATGGCGCGGCGATCATCGATATCGGCGGTGAATCGACGCGTCCGGGGGCGAAGAGCATTAGCCAGCAGGAAGAACTCGACCGCGTCGTGCCGGTTATCGAATCCATCAGAGCCGTCACGGATGTGCCGATCTCTGTCGATACCAGCAAACCGCTGGTGATGCGTGAGGCAGTCGCTGCCGGCGCCGACATGATCAACGATGTTCTGGCCTTGCAGGCCGAGGGTGCCCTTACAACCGCCGTCTCCCTCCATGTGCCGGTCTGCCTGATGCACATGCGCGGCACGCCCAGGACGATGCAGGAGGATCCGCGGTATCGGGACGTGATCGCCGAGGTAAGGTCGTTTCTGGCCGAGCGGGTCGATGCCTGCGTCGCGGCAGGGCTCGCCGAGAACCTGATCGTCATCGATCCGGGATTTGGCTTCGGGAAATCGCACGCACATAATGTCGAGCTGCTCGCAAATCTGCGACAATTGCGCGTGCGCGATCGGCCGCTGCTCATCGGAATATCAAGGAAATCGACCTTGGGGGCTCTGACAGACCGGCAGACCGATGAACGTTTGGCTGCCAGCATAGCGGCGGCAGTGATCGCGGCGATGCAGGGCGCCGAGATCATTCGGGCACACGATGTGAAGGCGACGGTCGACGCGCTGAAGGTGGCGCGGGCGGCAAGGGAGACGGGCGGAAATCTATGAGCAAGCAATTTTTTGGCACCGATGGTGTGCGCGGGACCGTTGGCAGCGATCCGATGACCGCCGACTTTGCAATGCGCCTGGCCAGCGCGGCCGCTCAGGTGCTGGTTCCGAGCGGCGGAACCGTGGTGATTGGCAAAGACACGCGTTTGTCGGGCTATATGTTCGAGTCCGCGCTCGAAGCGGGGTTCGTGGCGGCGGGTGCCGACGTTCTGCTGCTGGGGCCATTGCCGACTCCGGGCATCGCGCACCTGACGCAGGAGTTCAATGCCAATCTCGGTGTGGTCATCAGCGCCTCACATAACCC
>CAMYMR010000037.1:0-31469 GCA_947259285.1 uncultured Woeseiaceae bacterium
AACCTTGGCCTGGTATACCGTTGCGAAGTCACGCCACTCGGCAATGGCAATCGCTCGGTCAGCGTTGATATGACGCTGACGGCGCCCGGCTGCGGCATGGGAGAGGTGCTCGTCGAGGATGCGCGCGAGAAAATCGCGATTATCCCGACGATATCGGACGTTAACGTGGAGCTGGTATTTGACCCGCCCTGGAATGTCGGCATGATGTCGGACGAGGCACGTTTACAAACCGGAATGATGTAGTTCGGACACGGCTCAATAACGATGAAAATTCTGACTCTCGTTCGCCACGCGAAAAGTAGCTGGAGCAATCCGAAGCTTGGCGACCGACAACGCCCGCTGAATAAACGCGGGAAGCGCGACGCGCCGGAGATGGGAAGACGCATCGTTAAACACGGCATCCGTCCGTCGCTGATCATCAGCAGCCCCGCAACCCGCGCCTGGACCACGGCGAAGATCATTGCGAAGGAAATCTCGTATCCGATCGAATTCCTGCAGCGTGAAGACGCCCTCTACCACGCATCACTCGACGGATTCCTGGAAGTGGTGTCGGAACAGGACAACGAATTCAATTCGATAATGGTCGTTGGCCATAATCCGGGCCTCACCGATTTTGCGAATTTCCTTTCGCCCGGGCTGACACACAACGTGCCGACCGCTGGCGTCGTATCGGTCGGAATCGATCAGGACCACTGGAATCTGTACGAGCAACCCGAGACCCAGCTGCTGGTGCACGACTACCCGAAGCTGATGCGGTAGAGCGGCTTTTTGGCCAGGATGGCCTTATGCCGCGGAGCACATGGATGTGCGAGAGCGGCCCAGCCGCGATCTTGGGCTTGCGCGAGCAACAGAACGACACCCTGCAGGCGGCCGACATTCTAAGCGGCCTAACGGCCGCTGCTGCGCCTCGCGCGCTGGGGCGCGCTCCTACACGGCCGCTGCTTCGCCTCGCACCCCGAGGGCACGTGGCGCGCTCCTACGAGACAGAGTGACCACGTGACTCAGCACTCCGGCACGTTAACCGCCAGGCCGCCCTTCGACGTTTCCTTGTACTGCGCGGCCATGTCGATGCCTGTCTGTCGCATGGTCTCGATGACCTGGTCCAGCGATACCTTGTGGGTACCATCGCCGTGCATCGCGAGTTTGGCCGCGTTGATTGCCTTTACGGCACCCATCGCATTTCGCTCAATACATGGAATCTGCACCAGTCCGCCGATGGGATCGCAGGTCAGGCCGAGATTGTGCTCCATGCCAATTTCGGCTGCCTCTTCGATATGGTGATTGCTACCGCCAAGCGCGGCGGCCAGCCCGGCGGCGGCCATCGAACATGCCACTCCGACTTCGCCCTGACAGCCCATTTCCGCACCGGATATCGACGCGTTGACCTTGTACAAGATGCCGATTGCGCCAGCGGTCAATATGAATACCCGAACGCCGAACGCGTCGGCGCCCGGTACAAAGCGATCGTAGAACATCAAGACCGCCGGGATGATTCCGGCGGCGCCATTTGTCGGTGAAGTGACCACTCTCCCGCCCGACGCGTTTTCTTCATTCACGGCGATCGCGTAGGTGTTGACCCACTCCATCGCATCGATGGCATTGGCTTCACCACGGTTTGATAAGCTGCGGTTCAATTTTGCTGCGCGACGAAGCACCGACATCTTGCCGGGCAAAACGCCTTCGGTCCGCAAACCGCGCTCGATGCAGTCTCGCATCGCTTGCCAGAGATCAGCAATGCGTTGCTCGATCTCTTCACGGCTTCGCCATTGCATCTCGTTTTCCAGGACCAGGTCCGCGATGCTTAAGTCATGCATGGCAGCCTGTTCGAGAAGAGATCGACAGGTCAGGAACGGATGCGGCGGCTCGCCCGCCTGCGCCATTGGCTCCGGCTCGTCGTTACGCGCGACGAAGCCGCCGCCGAGGGAATAGTATTTTTCATCGAGCAGCGGAGTCCCGTCGGCAGAAAATGCGATGAAATGCATGCCGTTGGTGTGCCGCGGCAGCTCCGTCTCGTAATCAAACTTCAGATCGGATTGCGGATCGAACGCCATTCGACCAATTCCAGGCACTTCTATATGCCGGTCCGTGCGAATCTCCGCCAGTAAGTCATCGACTTCATCCGGATCGATCGTTTCCGGCCGAAGCCCGGACAAGCCGAGCAGCACGGCTGAATCCGTGCCGTGACCTTTGCCGGTCCAGGCCAGTGAGCCGTGTAACGTAACTTCGATTCGGGCAACGTCGGCCGACACCGGTTTAAGGTTTGTCACGAAAGCACGTGACGCTTTCATGGGCCCGACCGTATGCGAACTTGACGGACCAATACCGATCTTGAAGATATCGAATACGCTAATGGAACTTTGATCGCTCATTTCGTGACTGCACCGGCGCCGGACATCAATCGGAACCTAGCGTCAGGAGACTCGCATTTCCACCAACCGCCGAGATGTTATTGCTCACCGTATACTCACTGCCCATGCGTTGCAGGTAATGTGGTCCGCCGGCCTTGGGGCCCGTCCCCGACAAGCCACGGCCACCGAACGGTTGCACACCGACGACTGCGCCGATCATATTGCGATTGATGTAAATGTTGCCCGCGCCCGATGCGGCGACAAGGCCGCGTGCGCGCGAATCTATGCGACTGTGGAGGCCCATCGTCAGGCCATAGCCAGTCGCATTAACCGCCGCGACCGTCTCGTCGAGTTCATTGCCCTTGAACTTGAGGACGTGCAGGACCGGGCCGAATACTTCCTCGGTCAATACGCGGATGTCGTCGATTTCAACTAGCGTCGGCGCGAAAAAGGTTCCCGCGTCGGTGCCCGGGGGCATGGCGCAGCGATGAACGATCCTCGCTTCTTTCGCCATACGCTCAACATGCGCTTCCAATACCGCCCTCGACGGGGCGTCAATCGCCGGGCCAACGTCGGTCGACAAGTATTTCGGATTGCCAATGACGAGTTCGTCCATATAGCCGGTCAGCAAATCCAGCGTCCGCGGTTCGATTTCGTCCTGCACGCACAGCAAGCGCAACGCAGAACAACGCTGTCCCGCGCTGTTAAATGCCGAAAAGATGCTGTCATGCACGACCTGCTCGGGCAGTGCTGAACTGTCCACGAACATGGCGTTCTGGCCACCGGTCTCTGCGATCAATGTGCCAATCGCGCCATCGCGCTGGGCCAGCGTCTGGTTAATAGTCTGGGCAACCCCGGTCGATCCGGTGAAAACGACACCGGCAACCCGCGGATCTGCCACCGCACGGCGGCCAATCAGGGAACCGGATCCGGGAACAAAATGAAGCACGTCGGCCGGCACGCCAGCTTCCAGCATCAGCTGTACGGCCCGGTACGCAATCAATGGTGTCGGCGCCGCCGGTTTCGCAAGCACGGCGTTGCCGGCCGCCAGGGCAGCCGCAACCTGGCCGGTAAATATCGCCAGCGGGAAGTTCCAGGGGCTGATGCAGACGAAGACCCCTTTGCCGCGCAGCCCGTACGTGTTGTGTTCGCCTGTAGGCCCGGGCATTCGCAGAGGCTCGCCAAAATGCCGTTCAGCCTGCGCTCCGTAGTAACGGAAGAAGTCCACTGCCTCGCGCAGCTCGGCAATAGAGTCCGGGATGGTCTTGCCGCCCTCCCGCACACAAAGTGACAGCAATTCCGCGTGATGGGACTCGTACAGATCGGCGGCCCGATTGAGGATTCGGGCACGTTCCGCGGCCCCCATTCGATCCCAGGCAACCTGGCCCCTGATCGAAAGATCCAGCGCCTTGTCGATGCACTCTTCTGTGGCCAGATGGCAAACGCCGACGACCTCGCTTGTGTTGGCCGGGTTAACCGATGGCTCCTCGTTACCGGACAACTCATTGCCACCAACAATCGGTTTGCCGGTAACGGGCCCGCCGGATGCCTCCTCCAGATCCGACAGGAGCTTACCGCTCACATTACGGTCCGCGAGGTTGAAGCCGTGCGAGTTGTCGCGCTCTGGCTGGAAGATGTCTACCGGGCGGGGAATCTTATTGTGCGCCAGGAAATCGTGTGATGCAGCGACTTTCAGCGGATCGGCGATGATGTCCTGCACGTCGATGGATTCATCGATGATCTTGTTGACGAACGAGGTGTTGGAACCGTTCTCAAGCAATCGCCTCACGAGATAGGGCAGCAAATCCTCGTGATTGCCGACCGGCGCGTAAACGCGACAGGGTCGATCATGCTTCTCCGGGTCCACGACCTCGGCGTAAAGCTCTTCGCCCATGCCGTGCAGGCGCTGAAACTCGTAATCGCGGCGCGCGCCGGCAAAATGCAGCACGCTCGCCAGCGTATGGGCGTTGTGCGTCGCGAATTGCGCGTAGATCTTGTCGCCGGCAGCAAGCGCCTGCCGCGCGCAAGCAAGGTATGACACATCGGAATGGGATTTCCTCGTAAACACCGGGTAGCTCGAGAGTCCCTGCTCCTGCGCCCATTTGATTTCGCTGTCCCAGTAGGCGCCCTTGACGAGTCGGACCGGAATTCGTCGGCCAACCTCACCCGCAAGATCCTCGACGAATCGCATCGTGTCGCGCCCGCGGCGCTGATACGTTTGCACGGCGAGACCAAAACCGTCCCACCCTTCGAGCGCGGAGTCGCGGTATACGCGCTGGAAGATGCCGAGCCACATCTCCAGGCGGTTAGCCTCCTCCGAGTCGATCGTAAGGCCAATACCGACCTCCTTGGCATGCTCGGCAAGTTCTGTGATAGCCGGCACGAGCTCCGCCATAACGCGCTCTTCGTGAGTGAATTCGTAGCGCGGATGCAATGCCGATAGCTTGACTGATATTCCGGGCGCTGAAAAAACGTCAGGCGCATCAAGTTGCGGTCCCCGACCGATGCTATCAATGCCTGCGTGATAATTATCCAGGTAGCGCTTGGCATCGGCTGCGGTCAGCGCTGATTCACCCAGCATGTCGAAGGAGTAGCGGTAAGGCAGTTTCTCGTTTTTGAGCGATCGCTTCAGCGCCTCCCCAATCGTTCGACCCATGACGAACTGATGGCCCATTATTTTCATCGCCTGGCGCATCGCGGTCCGCACCAGCGGCTCTCCGACGCGACTCACCAGTCGTCCGAGTGTCTGGCCCGGATTACTCGTTGCGATCTCATCGAGACTCAGTATCTGGCCGGTCAGCATCAGTCCCCAGGTCGACGCATTGACGAAGATCGAGTCGCTGACGCCGAGATGGTCTTTCCATTTCGCCGACGTGATTTTGTCGGCGATCAGGCGATCTGCCGTGTCCGCATCGGGAATTCGGAGCAAGGCCTCGGCAATACACATGAGCAACACGCCCTCATCCGAAGACAGGTCGTACTGCTGCAGAAAAGCCTCGATACCGCCATCCTTCGACGTATTCTTGCGCACAGCTCGAACCAGCTGCGCCGCGGTCTCCTGGATTTTGTTCCGCGTCGCGTCACCCGGATCGGCGGCGGCGGCCAATTCGCGAACGAGCGCCTGCTCGTCGGCAAGATAACTGTCGTTGATGTAAGGAATACCACTTTCCATGGCGGCGGGCTGATCGACAAAGCGCATTTTTCGTCTCCAAACACCCACTCTTCGAGGCGGGTTCAATCAGGACTTCACGGGGGCGTGATTATAGATTATTCGCCAGTCTGCAGGCATTGGTAATCGCCCTCATTGAATTGCCTCAGTCCGAGCGGCGGTTGCGACTGCGCAGCTTACGGCGGGTGTGCTTGTCCGGTTTGCCGCGGGTCATCGGCATCTGCAAACGGTCGACCTTTAGTTCCGAGACTCGCTTCTCGCGACGAGCGAGACTCTCGGCAGATTCCTCAAAGCAGGTCCTCGCCTCTTTTGCCGGACCTCGCCGAAGCGGTATGCCGGTGATGGTCAATTCATGTTCCAACTGATGTCTTTTCAACAGGATCGTATCGCCCACGCGCACACGGGTCGCAGCGCGAGCGGGCTCTCCATTGACGCGCGCATGCCCGCCTTGAACCGCGGAAGTTGCCGCGCTCCGAGTCTTGTAGAATCGCGTGAACCAAAGCCACCGATCCAGTCTTAACGAACCATCCGACACCGTTCTTCTCGTACAGGCCCCTGATATACTGTGCGTCCTTCCTGGCTACAGGGCAATACCGTGCCGACCCGCTTCCTCGAATCACTCGCCGAACAAACCGAGGCGCTCCGTGCAGAGGGCCTTTTCAAGACGGAGAGACTCATTGCCGGACCGCAGCAGGCCGCCATCGATGTGCGCGCAAACGGCGCTACCGATCATGTGCTCAATCTGTGTGCCAATAATTACCTGGGCCTCGCCAACCATCCCGAAGTGATCGCCGCGGCTCACGAGGCCCTCGATAAATACGGCTACGGAATGGCATCCGTTCGCTTCATCTGCGGGACTCAGACCATCCACAAGGAACTCGAAGCCCGCATCAGTGCCTTCCTCGGCACCGAAGACACGATACTGTACCCATCCTGCTTCGATGCCAACGGCGGCCTCTTCGAGACCTTGCTTGGTCCGAACGACGCGGTCATCAGCGATGCGCTTAATCACGCCAGCATTATCGACGGAATTCGCTTGTGCAAGGCCGGTCGTTACCGCTATGCCAATAACGACATGACGGATCTCAAGTCGCAGCTCTCGGAAGCTGCCGGCGCCGATGTCTGCCTGGTTGTCACTGACGGTGTTTTCTCAATGGACGGTACAATCGCGGACCTCGCCGGTATCTGCGCTCTCGCCGATGAGTATGATGCACTCACGATGATCGACGACTGCCACGCAACGGGCTTTTTGGGGGAGACCGGACGGGGTACCCACGAGTACCGTGACGTTATGGGCCAAATCGACATCCTGACCGGCACGCTGGGCAAAGCCCTGGGTGGCGCGTCCGGCGGATACACGTCCGGGCGTAAGGAAATCATTGGATGGTTGCGCCAACGCTCGCGCCCTTATCTGTTTTCGAATTCGGTCGCACCGATGATTGCTGCCTCGTCCATCGCCGTGCTCGACTTGCTTGAGCGCGATAGCGCGCTGAAGGAACAGCTGCATGAAAACGCAAGCTATTTTCGAACCAAGATGACGGAAAGAGGTTTCGAACTGAAGCCAGGCGAACATCCGATCATCCCAGTGATGCTTGGCGATGCGAAACTCGCAACAACGATGGCGGACGCCCTGCTGCAACGAGGAATTTACGTGATCGGCTTTGCGTTTCCCGTCGTCCCGAAGGGGCAGGCGCGAATCCGGACGCAGATGTCCGCCGGGCTGACGCGGGACCAGCTGGACCTGGCGATTGAGGCCTTCACGGATGTGGGGCGAGAACTGAACGTGATTCAATAAGAGCAGGTTACGGACGGAATCGATGAAAGCACTGGTCAAAGCCAAAGCCGAGCGCGGCATCTGGTTGGAGGACATTGCGGTCCCGGAGGTCGGACATAACGATGTCCTGATAAAGATAAATCGCACCGCAATCTGTGGCACCGATATCCATATCTTCAAATGGGATGACTGGGCCCAGGCAACAATTCCTGTGCCAATGGCCGTCGGCCACGAATACAGCGGTGAGATCGTCGACATGGGGATCGAGGTGCGGTGACCGGGTGTCGGGCGAAGGCCACATCACCTGCGGTTTTTGCCGCAACTGCCGGGCCGGCCGGCGTCACCTATGCATGAATGCGGTCGGCGTGGGTGTCAACAGGGCCGGCGCCTTTGCCGAATACCTTTCCATTCCCGCCTTCAACGTTTTCAAATTGCCGGACGTGATTACCGACGATATGGCATCGATCCTGGACCCGCTCGGTAACGCGACCCACACCGCTTTGTCATTCGATCTCGTCGGAGAAGACGTCTTGATTACGGGCGCCGGGCCGATCGGGGTAATGGCGGTTGCAATTGCCCGCTTCGCCGGCGCGCGACACGTCGTGATCACGGACATCAACGATTACCGCCTGGAACTTGCGCGGAAGATGGGGGCAACCCTGGCCTTGAATGTGACCCGCGAGACCATTGACGATGCCATGCAGACCCTCGGCATGGAGGAAGGCTTCGACGTCGGCATGGAGATGTCGGGAAATCCTCAGGCGTTCCGGGATATGGTTCGGACCATGCACCACGGCGGCAAGGTCGCGATGCTGGGTATACCGCCGGACGATATGGCGATTAACTGGAACGAAGTCATCTTCAAAGGGCTGATCATCAAGGGCATCTATGGCCGCGAGATGTTCGAGACCTGGTACAAGATGTCGAGCATGCTGCAGAGCGGCCTGAACATGGACCCGGTCATCACCCACCATTTTGGCGTCGATGAATTCCAGCCCGCTTTCGAGTTGATGGAGTCCGGCAAGACCGGCAAGGTCATCCTGCGCTGGAATTGATCGCAGCAGTGCCCGCCAGGCCGGATCGCGGCTTATGGGGACATTCTGCTTTTACGACGCTTTACCCTGATAGATCGCACGAATCTGCCAAAAGCAGAATGTCCCCACGGCTTCGCTCCGCTAGTTGATCTCGCAGAAACAGTGCGAGTAGACGCCCTTCGGATCGTTGAACTTCGTGATCGATGCCACCATCGCCTGCAGTCGATTCGCGAAAACCTCGATCGGCGCGGGGGCCGCAACCAGCCCTGCAGGATCGATGCCGCCGCGTCTGGCGACGGTCAGCATGTCCAGGATCATTTGCTCGGTCGGTGACAGCTTGGGCTCGATGGAGATCTGGCCATATTCGCCCTCCCCGAGCTCGGCAAGTTCTGCCGCTACCTTGATCGCATCGTCAAGGCCACCGAGCTCATCGACCAGGCCGTTTTCGAGTGCATCGACGCCGGTCCATACCTGGCCCTGGCCGATGCTGTCCACGGCCTGTTTATCCATACCACGGTTTTCAGAAACGTTGGAAATGAAATCGTCGTAGACGTTTTCGATGGCCATCTGGATCAGCTGTCTCGCTTCTTCCGGCAGCGGAAGATCCGGGCGCACACCAGCCCACGGGGTCGTCGCGACGCCGTCCGTTGCCACTCCGATCGTGGCGAGAGAACGTTGAAAGGTCGGAACCATGCCAATCACGCCGATCGAACCGGTTATGGTCGACGGGCTGGCCAGCACCTTGTCCGCCGGGACCGATATCCAGTACCCGCCAGACGCCGCGACGCTGCTCATCGACGCTACCACGGGCTTGCCGGCCGCTTGCAGCGATTGAATTTCCTGCGCAATGACTTCCGACGCGAAGGCGCTGCCTCCAGGACTGTCTACTCGAAGCACTACAGCTTTGACAGATTCGTCACCGAGCGCCTCGCGCAACAGAGCAGCGGTCGAGTCACCACCCACTGTTCCGGGCGGTTGCGTGCCATCGAAAATCTGGCCCACGGCGACAACGACCGCGACATTCTCTTTCTTCGGTTTCGGTCCGTGCAGCAGCTGCATTTGCCCGAGATACTCGCGCATGGCCACCGACGAATACATTGTTTCATCATCCGAATCCGATCCCGCATGCTCCTTGATACGCTCACGCAGCGCGGGACGGTCCAACAAATCATCAACCAGGCCAGTGTCGCGCGCCGCCATAGCAATATCGCCGTTCGCGCTCGCGACCCGCTCAACCATGTTCTGCGCATAGTCGTCGATCGCGCCTTCCGGCAGACCTCGGGCGGCAACAACGTCTTGCTGATACATGCTCCAGAACTGGTTGATCAGCCGGGTCCGGGACTCTCTGTCTTCGGGCGACATATCCATACGGGTGAACGGTTCGGCAAAGGACTTGTGAGTACCCACACGAAAAACGTTCCAGTCGATGCGCAGGTGGTCAATCGCGTCTTTGAAGTAATTGCGATAACCGCCATAGCCCTGCAAGAACAAGATACCTTCGGGGTTCAGGTACAACTCATCGGCATGGGCTGCCAGGTAGTAACCCTGCTGCGAGAAATTGTCGGCGCTGGCGATTACCGGTTTACCCGACGCCTTGAAGGTTTCGATCGCCGCCGCCACGCGTTGCAGCTTGGCAAGTCCCGCCGGACCAATACCGCTCAGTTCCAGATGCACAGCGGCTATGCGATCGTCCGTTTGCGCATGTTCGAGGGCATCGACGATATCCTGCACCAGCGTCTCTGTCTGCGCCTCGCCCAGCAGTTCAGCAATTGCCCGTTCATACGGGTCGCCCGCCAGTTGTTCGACCAGCGCCCCGGATGGCTTGATCAACAGTGCGGCTTTCTTTGGCAACAATGGCGGACCGCCTGACACAGCACCAACAAAGGCGGCAAAAACGACCAGAAGGAGCACCAGGTGCAGCACCTTGCGGAGCCCGTTAAGCGCCCGCCAGATAGAGCTCAGCAGGCGGACAAACAAGTTGCGATTACTCATGATTTCAAGGCCCCTCGCAGGTTTCTGGATTCAGATAACAGCCGCAAAGCGTCTGCAACGAATCAATATTAGTCAGACAGGAACATCAGTGACAGTTCCGGAATGAATGTAATGATCACAACTGACAGCATCAGGATAATCAGGAACGGAAATGTTGCCGAGTATACGTGCATGATCGATTTTTCAAAGCGATAGCTCGCAATAAAAAGGTTCAGGCCGACCGGAGGCGTCAGATAACCCAGCTGCATCGCCGCCAGGAAGACGATTCCGAGGTGCACTTCGTTAATTCCGTAACCTGCCGCGATCGGCAGTATTAGCGGCACGACGAGTACGATCGCGGAGAAAATATCGAGAATTGCACCGAGGACCAGCAGAAACAACAGCAGAAGAATCAGGAACGATGTCTGGCTGGTCACCATGCTCGATACGAACTCGAACAGGCGCTGTGGAATATCCGCGTCGATCATGTAACTGGTGGAAGCAACGGATACGCCCAGGATTATGAGAATCGCGCCGACCAGTATCATCGACGCTCGCATAATTCTCGGCAATTCGCGAAGCGGAATTTCCCGCAGAATAACGACCTCGACGAGTACAACGTAGAGCGCCGTAACCGCGGCAGCCTCGGAAACGGCGAAGTATCCTGAATAGATACCGCCCAGAACCACAAAGGGTAGCGGGATTTCCCAGATCGATTCGCGCAGCGCTGAGCCAACCTCGCGAAACGAGAAAGAGCTCAAGGGCTTCCTGATCGCTCTGTTCACCCAGAGGCTCCAGCCTGACAGCATGAGCATCATCACCAATCCAGGCAGGATGCCTGCCAGGAACAGATTGTCGACCGGAACCTCGGCGATTACGCCGTACAGGATCAATGGCAGTGACGGTGCAAACAGGAGTCCGAGGCTACCTGCAGACGTGACCAGGCCAAGATTGAACTTGTCACCGTAGCCGTCCTGCTTCAGCGCCGGATACAGGATCGCGCCGAGCGCGATTATCGTTACACCGGACGCCCCGGTGAACGCCGTAAAAAACGCGCAGGCAGCCAGGCAAACCAGCGCCAGGCCACCCGGCATCCATCCGAGCATCGCGCCGGTCAGTTTCACGAGGCGGTTCGGCGCGTTACTCTCGCTGAGCAGGTAGCCGGCAAACGTAAACAGCGGAATGGCGGAGAGAAACGGCATACTGGCAATGCTCTGCACTTCCAGCGCCATGATCATGAGATCCGTTTCCGCTGTGTAAAAGCCGATCATTGCGCTGGCCGCGATGACGGCAAACAGTGGCGCGCCGAGTATTGCCAGCAGCGCCAGCAGTATGCTGAGAACGATCACTGCCTCGGCACCAGGTAGGTACCGGTAACGATTGTGCCGATTTGCTTGATGACCAGAACGACGAATCGAAAACTGATCAACAGGAAGGCAGCCGGAAGTACGCTGTGAGCAATCCACGCGGGAACACTGATGAGCACCGTGTCCGCGTACTCGATCTCGACCTGCAGATAACGCCACGTGTGCCAGGCGATGATGCCACATACGGCGGCCGCAAAGAGATCGACAAGTACGCGGGTTACTTCGACCGCCAGTTGCGGCAGGATATGCGACAGAGCATCGATACGGATATGCCGGTTATCACGACAGGCGGCAATCGAACCAACCATCGCCAGCCACAAAACCATAAGCTTGATGAGCTCGTCAGCCCATACAAACCCGGTATTGAACACCTCACGCAGTACGATTTGCCCGACAGCCAACAGCATGATGGAACTGAGCAAGGCAACGAGCAGAATAGTCTCCAGGCGGCGCCCGGCTTCTTCCAGTCTCGCCAGCAGGGTCATGAATTTGTAGAGCACAGCTACTCGCCGAGGGCGGCACTCCGTTCGCTGCGATACTCTTCGATGTAACGCATCATCTCGTCGTAGAGCTCCAGCGTAAATTCGCCTTTCTCGCCCAGCCGCCGATTCGACTCAAGCAGCACAGCGCGCGTCTCTCTGTAGGCATTCTCGTCAAAAGCGACCGCTTCTATGCCGCTATTCAGGAGCGCTTCGTACGCGCCTTCGTTGTCTTCGAGATTGACCTCGTTGAAGTTCTCGTAGGTCTTTTCCATCACCTCACGCACAATCGCCTGATCCGCTGGGCTGATCTTGTCAAACGCCTTCTTGTCGACGGCCATGAAACCCAGCGTATAGACCAGCGGAACCCGCGTCACATACTTCACCTTGGTGTGCCACTGCATAATCAAGGCAACGTTGGGCGGAATCGCGACAATGTCTATGAGGCCGGTCTGAAGCCCGGTTAGCACATCTGTAAGAGGCAAGGTAACCGGCGACAACGATAGTGCCTCCATCGAGGCGTAACTTATGGAATCGCCCTCTGGGACCCAGACTCGCTTGCCTTTCAGGTCGGCAAGCGACTTGACCGGCGTGTTAGAGAGGATATTGGCGAAGCCGGACGTGGCAAAACCGAAATTTACGAAGCCCGCATCTTCCAGGCCCTGTTGCAGGCGCTCATCCATCTGACTCCTGACGAACGCGGCCTCTTCCTCGGAGTCGAAAACCAACGGCATTCCGTACAGATTGAGATCCCGATACTGCGAAGAAAGTGCCGAGGGCGTGAACGCGCCACCCTGTAGCTGCCGGATTCTGATCTGTCCCAGCACTTTCTTATCGTCGCCCTTGATGCCGCCACCGTAGTACTTGATCTGAACGCGGCCGCCGGTACGCTCCTTAATCTCTTTCGCGCCGGATCGCATGTCTTTCATCCACTGCGATCCCTCCGGCGTAACCGTGGCGATCTTCAAGGTCAACGCCTGCGCCGGCAGGCTGAACATCAGCGTTAGTACTATCAACCAGATTCGTTTCATAACTTACCTACTAGAAGTAATCATCTGCCTCGGCCAGAAGCGACGCCGCGTCTTGCTGCGCGAGTACGTTGCTCAATGTATATCCGTCCTGGTATGGGTCCGCCGCAACCACCTCATTGAGAAGACGATCGTGCAGTTCCCTTTCGTACAGCAACCTCGCGTAGCCTCGTGCGAATTCAACCTTTGCGCCGAGGTCCTGGCCATCGGTCAGCGATATGGCCTTTTCAAAATACTCGCGCGCCCGTTCCGGTTCGCCGCCAAGCGCCGGCGGCCGCAAGGTCAGCAATATTCCCATATAGGTGTAGACGCTACTGTTAACCGCGTCACCGCTTATGTTCAGATAGTGATTAAAAAGTGCCTCGATCTGGGGCAGTTCCGCTAGTGAATTCCAGTCCGAGCTGTGCGCCCGAAGAAAAGCGAGGGAGGCGAAGCCATAGGTGTACAGGTATTCCGCCTTTTTCGGACCTATGCCATCCAGCGTCGCAACAAACTCGTCATAGTTCGCATCCGGCCAACCACACGCGCGGGAGTACGATTCGCACATCGCCTTGAGCGCATAGCGTCGTGCTCGTGTCGTCAATCTCGAGGCACGTATCTCCTCGTCCGCAAATACGGCGCCATAGGTCGCATACAGAGTTGCCGCCGCTGCGAGGATATCGGGGTCATCCGGGCTGCCCTCTACAAAGCTGTCAAGCAAAAGCAAATACGACGGGGCGCCGGCGCGAACGGTCTCCGGATCGTCCTGATTGAGGATTGCGAGTGACAGATTGTCGGCCAGCCCCGTGGCAGCCGACGACAGCAACGAGGCACAACCGCCGAGGATAGCGATCACCGGCAGCAGCAGAAACGACCTCACGATTGGACTCAAGCGAATTTTGCTCATGTCACGAATGACCCCTGTCCGGGGAATTGGTTCACACCGTCTTTGCGCGAAGCCGACATTATGTGGACTATCGCAAGGATTTGGAACTCAAGGCCATGCTCGTGGCAAGAGAGGCACCCAATCAGGTTGCCGGCCCGCCGTTGCCAGACCGGGGACCCTTTGATCAGAGGGTCCCTAGATCTTTTCCTTGATGCGCGCCGCCTTGCCGGTGCGGCCACGAAGGTAATAAAGCTTGGCGCGCCGTACATCACCGCGACGCTTCACCTTCAGCGAATCGACGACAGGACTGTACGTCTGAAAGACGCGTTCCACGCCTTCGCCGTGAGAGATCTTGCGTACCGTAAAGGACGAATTGAGTCCGCGATTTCGCTTCGCAATTACCACTCCCTCGAACGCCTGCAGACGCTCTCGGTTGCCTTCCTTCACCTTTACCTGGACCACAACCGTGTCACCCGGAGCAAACTTCGGAATTTCCTTGCCCATCTGCTCGTTTTCGATCGCTTCGATAATTTTGCTCATCTTCTTTGCTCTTTCAAAAATTCGTCGAGCAGCTGATGCTGCTCGTCATCCAAATCCAGCTTCAGAAGCAAGTCCGGTCGCCGCAGGTAACTACGACCCAGCGACTGCTTGCGCCTCCACCGCGCTATTTTGGCGTGGTCGCCGGACAACAACACGTCCGGCACTCCTTTTCCTTCAACAACTTCCGGTCGCGTGTAGTGTGGAAAATCCAGCAACCCTTCCACAAAAGAGTCCTGTTCTGCCGACTCCTCGCCACCCAATACGCCGGGCAATAGCCTCACCACGGCATCAATAACCGCCATTGCCGCAACCTCGCCGCCCGAGAGTACGAAGTCCCCGAGCGATACCTCTTCATCGACCTCTGACTCGATGACTCGTTCGTCGATGCCTTCGTACCGGCCAGCCAGTAAGACCAGGCCTGGCAGTGTCGAGTATCGCTTGGCCCTCGCCTGGTCGAAAACTTCGCCCTGTGGCGAGAGGTAGACGACCGGGCAACCCGCCGGCATGCTGGCCCGCGACGCCCTCAGCGCCCTGGCGACCGGCTCAAACTTCATCACCATGCCAGGACCACCACCGTACGGTCGATCATCAACCGTTCGATGCGCGTCGTCCGCGTAATCACGTGGATTCTCAATGTCCAGTGATACCAGACCGCCGCTGACCGCTCGGCCGACAACGCCGTAATCGGCAATTGTCTCCACCATTTCCGGAAAAAGGCTGACAATCCCGATCCGCACCGCGTCAGTCCCATTCCCAGTCGACGGTGATCACGCCCGCGGCGAGATCAACATCGGTAACAATCTCATCTTTGACAAACGGGATCAGACATTCGTCCTCACCCTCAATCACCATTACGTCGTGCGTCCCAGTCTCGAGCAGGTAGGCGAGCGTGCCGATTTCCGAGCCATCGCTTCGCACCACTTTGAGACCTTCCAGATCGGACCAGTAATAGTGCCCGTCTTTCGTTTCTGGCAGCTCGTTCCTCGGAACCGCTATTTCGTTACCAACCAGCGCTGCTGCCTGATCACGATCCTCGAATCCATCGACCCGGACCACGACCGTTTTCCCGTGTCGCTGACCTTCAGCGACTTTTGCCGGTCGCCACTCACCTTCGTGACCGAGCAACCAGTTTTCATAGTTCAGTACTGCTTCCCGAGGGTCCGTGTAAGAGTAAACCTTGACCCACCCTCGGACGCCGAACACGCCGGAAATACGTCCCAGCACTATCGGTTTCGGCGTCAAGAGATCAGCTGCTCAGAGCGGCCTTTCGATGCTTCTTCAACAACGATGCGACGCGATCTGACGGCTGCGCGCCCTGGCCGATCCAATAATCGGCGCGCTCGAGATCAATCCGCAAGTTCTCCTCGTGCGCCCGTCCAACCGGATTGAAAAAACCGATGCGTTCGATATACCGGCCATCCCGACGGTTTCGGCTATCGGTCACCACCAGGTGATAAAAAGGGCGCTTTTTCGCGCCAGCGCGCGAAAGTCGAATACTAACCATTACATTTCCGTATTTGTGTAAAAGAAAGGCAGACATGCCTTTTCTCGGGCCGGCCCGAGTAGACGGCGCATTGTACGGGATTTCCAACAAATGTGAAGCGTTTTGGCAGCGCAAATTGCTAAGTATTTCCGTATCTTAGAGTAACGACTGCCGACAACGGCGCGGCGCGGCGATTTTCACCGCACAAATAGGTGAAAAATCACCGCATTCCAGGCGGAATACCGCCTCCGGGCATGCCGCGCATGAACTTCTTCATGCCCCCTTTGCCGACTTTCTTCATCATCTTCTCCATCTGCAGATGCTGCTTTAACAGGCGATTGACGTCCTGTATCTGCTGTCCGGCCCCTACCGCTATACGCTTCTTGCGAGAACCGTTGATCGTCTTGGGGAAACGACGCTCAGACGGCGTCATGGAATTAATGATCGCGATCTGGCGTCGAATCATGGTCTCGTTGGCAGCGTCTTTCAGCGCGGCCGGATTGACGTTGCCCGGCAGCGGCAGCTTCTCGAGCATGGAGGTGAGACCACCCATATTCATCATCTGCTCGAGCTGATCACGAAGATCAGCAAGATCAAAACCACGACCCTTCTTCAGCTTTCTGGCCAGCTTTTCCGTCTGTTCTTTGCTGACCTTCTGCTCGATCTCCTCGACCAGCGTGAGCACATCGCCCATGCCGAGAATCCGCGACGCCATGCGATCCGGATGGAACGCCTCGAGCGCATCAACCTTCTCACCGACACCGATGAAGCGGATTGGTTTGCCCGTGATTTCACGAATCGAAAGGGCAACGCCACCCTTCGCATCACCATCTGTCTTGGTCAGCACTACGCCGGTCAGCGGCAGACTATCGTCGAAAGCGCGAGCCGAGTTTACGGCGTCCTGACCCGCCATGCTGTCGACCACAAACAGGGTCTCATGCGGCCGTGCGGCCGCGTGAACCTCAATTACTTCCTGCATCATTTCGCCGTCGATATGCAGGCGCCCGGCCGTGTCAACGATAAGAACGTCCGCAAATGAACGGCGCGCATCATCGAGCGCGCGACGGACGATCGCCGTCGGTTTCTCGGTAGGCTCGCTGGCGCAGTGCAGTGCATTGATCTCGCCCGCGAGCGTCTGTAGCTGCAGTATCGCAGCGGGCCGATGCACGTCGACACTCACGAGCATGACTTTCTTCTTTTCCGCGTCGATCAGTCGTTTGGCGAGCTTCGCCGCCGTCGTGGTCTTGCCAGCGCCCTGCAAGCCAGCCAGAAGTATGACGGCGGGCGGCTGCACGCGAAGATCCAGCGGCACCGATTCGTCGCCGAGAATGTGAACCAGCTCGGCGTGGATAATCTTTACCAACTCCTGGCCGGGCGTCAGGCTCTTGCCGACTTCCTCGCCCAGGGCACGCTCGCGGATGCGTTCGATAAAACTCTTTACGACAGGCAGCGCGACGTCCGCTTCCAGCAATGCCAGACGCACCTGACGCAAGGTATCCTTGATGTTGGACTCTGTCAGCCTGCCCTTACCGGAAAGCTGGCGGGCGGCATCCGACAGACGGCCACTGAGATTCTCAAACATGGACGGATTCTATCGCGGCCCGTCGGCCGCTGCTATCGCCCGCGCGCGGCTAAACGGTCAGAATGGTCCCGCGTGACAGCATTTTGATGTTCTTCCCCGGCGCCGCCTGTTTCACCTGCTCGTAAATCGTGTCTTCTTCGCCGGGCTTCATGCCGGTCAGCCAGATTTCGGGCTCATGACGCAAGCGTCGCAAATCATCCGTCAGCGTTCTCGGCGTGTAGTGGCCCGAGTCGGCTGCAAGGTCCTGCATTTCGTCGGGAAAGGAAACCTCGATGACCAGGACCCTGAGGTCGTCGCAGGCGTTCAGGACCGGCCAGAGCGTTTCGTTGGTTTTCGTATCACCGCTCACCGCGAACGCACCGCCGGAGTTTTGCACGGTAAAACCAAGCGAAGGGACCGAATGCATGACGTCGACGGCATAGAAATCACGGTGACCGATCGTAACCGTGTCCCCGGGGCTACAGACGTGATAGCGCAACATCGGGCTTTGCGGTGAGGGCAGTTTTGCAAAATCCGGCCAGATCACACCGTTGAACAGGTGGTCCTGCACGGCGCGAAGCGTCTCTTCACGCGCGTAGACCGTCAATGGCGTTTCAAAATTCTCGTCAAAGACGCGATCGGCGAGCATCGGTAACCCGGCGATATGATCGAGATGCGCATGCGTCAAGAAGACATGACGGATAGAGTCCAAATCATTGAGATCGAGATCACCAATTCCGGTGCCCGCGTCAATCAGAACGTCATTGTCGATCAACATCGCGGAGGTTCGCGCCCCGGCGCCGATACCACCACTGCAACCAAGCACGCGAATTCGCATAACGAGGGTTCTCTTGAACTACGCCATATGGGATGATCTCAAGTTAGGTGAATGCCTACTGGGTTTCTGTGTCTCAAATCACAATTCTTTCTCTATACCTGCTGGCGGCGGCCGCATTCGCGATGAGCCGCCTGCCTCGTTTTGAACATCAATCGCGGCCTTATTTCTTCGTCGCAGCCATCCTCGTTGCGATCGGAGCAGTACTGCACGAACAACACCTTTTCGCATTGATCCTGCCGGGCGACGGATTTCACTTGTCGATTGGCAGTGCCGCTTCGATGATCGGTCTGGAACTCGCTCTGATCGCCTTATTTGCATCCTTCGAGCCGACCTTGCGTGGCATGAGCGCTGGCATGCTGCTTCTGTCGGCCGCGACCTCGCTTCTGATGAGCCCCTCTGTCGAACAGGCTGACGCGGTCGCCATGGCGTGGCAGGTGAGAGCGCATATTCTCGTTGCGATGCTGTCCTACGGTCTGCTGACGGTCGGCGCGATAGTAGCGGTGTTTGCGGTGATCCAGGAACGCCGTCTGCATTCGGCGCGAATAACGTCGGCAAACTGGCTCTTTGCGCCTTTGGAAACGACCGAAAAACTTCTTTTCGGCGTCGCGGCCGCCGGCTTCGCCGGCCTTACGCTATCGATCGCGTCAGGACTATCCTTTGTAGAGGACCTGGTGCAGCAGAGCCTGGCGCACAAGTTCGCGCTCTCGCTGCTTGCCTGGATCATATTCGGTATTCTGCTTGCCGGTCGCTTCTTCGCCGGCTGGCGCGGTACACGCGCCGTAAAACTGTATCTCTGGGGCTTCGCCGCGCTATGCCTCGCGTATTTCGGAAGTCGCGTAATCCTGCAGGAGATTTTCAACAAGAGCTGGGGTTGAGACAAGCGTTCTTGACAGCCCGATTGGGTCCTGTTGAACTGCTATGGAACCAGCTGACTTGGAGGTGCCCTTCTTTTGGGCGACGACGTTCCCCTATCAGGCCTAATCGGCCTGTTGATTGTATTGCTCATGCTTTCCGCCTTCTTTTCGGGGTCGGAAACGGCCCTCATGAGCCTCAACCGCTACCAACTGCGTCATAAATCGCGCCAGGGAAACCGTGGCGCCCGCCTTGCAGAGAGATTGTTGAAACGCCCCGATCGGCTTATCGGCCTGATTCTGCTGGGTAACAACCTCGTCAATTTTTCGGCCGCCTCACTGGTCGCGGTCATCGCGCTGGAGATCGGCGGTCAGCCAGCGGTCGCGCTTGGTACGCTGATCCTGACGCTGGCAGTATTGATCTTCTCGGAAGCGGCACCGAAAACACTGGCCGCGCTGCATCCGGAGCGCCTCGCGTTTCCGGCTGCCCTGATCTACTACCCGCTGCTCAAGATTACCTACCCCATCGTCTGGCTGACCAATGCCGCATCGAACGGCGTCCTGTTTCTGCTTGGAGTGCGCAGTGGCAACAGTGACCTGCATTCGCTGACGCAGGAAGAATTACGGACCGTCGTGTACGAGGCGGGCGCTCTGATTTCTTCTCGCTACCGCAAGATGCTGCTCAGTATTCTCGACCTCGAACAGGTCACCGTCGACGACGTGATGGTCCCGCACAATGAGATCATAGGCATCGATCTCGACAGCAGCAGCGAGGAAATCGAAGCGCTCATCGCCTCGAGTCAGCATACGCGCCTTCCGGTCTACCGCGACAGTATCGACCAGGTCGTCGGAATCCTGCATCTGCGCAAGCTCGCGAACCTGGCGCAGCTGGACCTCAACAGCGACAACCTGATTCGCCTGCTGTCCGAACCCTACTTCGTACCGGAAGGCACGCCGCTGAGCACACAGCTCGTTCAGTTTCAGCGGCGCCGTGAGAGGACGGCGCTGGTCGTCGACGAATACGGCGATATCCAGGGCATCGTTACGCTGGAGGATATACTCGAAGAGATTGTCGGCGAGTTTACGACCGACCCGGCCGACGACGAAGATGACGTGGTCAGGACAGGGCCCGACACCTTTCTGGTTGATGCCACCGCCAACATTCGTGAAATCAATCGCTCACAAAACTGGCACCTGCCCACCGACGGTCCGAAAACGATTAACGGTCTGATTATCGAGATGCTCGAGACGATTCCAGCACCGGGTACGTGTCTCGAGATCAACGGTTACCCGATCGAGGTCGTAGAAAGCGATGACAACCGTATTCGCTCTGTGCGGGTAGGCCAGCAAATGTCCGCGCCCGCACCGACACCATAACGCTCGCTACCACGCTGCGTCCAACGCCTCGCTCAGACGCCGCACACCCGAGACTTTGATTCCTTTGGACGATCGTTTCGGGACATTGCCCAGCGGAACGATCGCCGAAGTGAATCCCTGTTTCGCCGCTGCGGCGATTCGCTCGGTACCAAATCGAACGGGTCGAATTTCACCGGCAAGTCCGACTTCTCCGAAACAGATCAGTCGCTCCGCACAAGCCCGATTTCTGAAACTTGAGACTATCGCGAGCACCGTCGGCAGATCGACCGCGGTCTCACCTATCTTCAGACCACCGACCACGTTGACGAAAACGTCCTCATCACCGAGAGCCAAACTGCCATGACGCTGCAGCACAGCGAGCAAGAGCGCCAGGCGGTTTTGATCAACGCCCTGGGCCAACCGTTTCGCATAATTGCTATTGCCGTCAGCGACGAGCGCCTGTATCTCGACCAGCAGCGGGCGACTACCTTCCCAAGCGACCGAGACGATACTCCCGGGCTCTTCAACAGAATCGCGAGACAGAAAAATCGCCGACGGATTGCTGACTTCACGAAATCCTGTTTCGGTCATGGCAAACACGCCCATTTCGCCGCTCGCCCCAAACCGGTTCTTAACCGAACGAATCATCGTGTAGCGACTGGCGGGATCGCTTTCAAAATACAGGACCGTATCGACCATGTGCTCGACAACGCGCGGCCCGGCGATGGCACCCTCTTTGGTGACATGCCCAATCAGGAATACGGAAACTTCGTTTTGCTTTGCGAACTGCACGATCCGGCCAACGCTCTCGCGGAGCTGGGCGACGGACCCGGGCGCCGAAGGGAGATGCTCTGAGGTCATTGTCTGAATCGAATCGACCACCAGGATCCTGGCCCCACAGCGGGATGCCTGTTCGAGCACATTCTCGATCGACGTGTCGGCCAGCAGGTTCATGGCTGATGCATCGAGGCCAAGACGGACGGAGCGCTGGCCAATCTGTCGCAGAGACTCCTCGCCGGTCGCGTAGCAGACGGGTAGATCAATCATCAGGGCTGCGGAAACCTGCTGCAGCAAGGTGGACTTGCCAACCCCAGGATCGCCTCCCAGTAGCGTTACCGCGCCAGGAACCAGTCCACCGCCCAGTACACGGTCAAATTCACTGAACCCGGTTGCGTACCGTCGCTCGACGTCTTCCGTCAATTCTCCGAGGCGCAGCGTTGATGCCTCGGACTGCGACGTTGATGCCCGCGCCGCGAAGGTCGTTTCCGCCAGGGTGTTCCACATCAGGCACTCGGGGCACTGACCCGACCATTTCACGCTGTGCGCCCCACATTCGGCACAAACATAGGCTTTCTTCGCCTTTGCCAATCCGTCTACCTCCCGACGTCGTCATATTTCGATATGCTGGCGCGCGCTTCATCCCTCCGGGCCCGGCCAGAGAAGGGTAACTCATTGTAAAACATGAGGATTAGAGTCCTGGTGTCCGTATTGGCGCGGCACCTGCCTGGATTATTGTTAAGTTCGCGAGTCATGCGACCTGGCGATGATATCACTCCCTCCAGGCCCCGTATTACATAAAAAGTGCCAACCCTATCTCATTACGGCACCTTGCATTTACTTATAATTTTGCCCTTAAAACAGGGACATGACGTACTTTGAAGAAGGGAAACCGCCCCAAACGCAATCGAATCATTGCGCTAACATTTGTCAGCGTCATGCTGCTGCTCGTGTATGGCCCCCTGGCGCACTGGTTTTCGGCAACCGATCGTCTGATCTTTGATCAGTTTGCCGGCAGCCTGCCAACCCGGCCGCTGAGCAACGCCTATATCGTCAGTATCGATCCTCAGCGAGCGACCGCGAGCGAGGTGCTGGCGCAGTACGGCAGAATCATTGAAAAGCTTCAGGCCGTCAAAGCCAAGCGAATTATTCTGGCAAATCCGCCGGATATTCCGATGGCTGAAGAACTCCCCAACTGGTCCGTGTTGTTAAGCTCTGGCGTGCCGGTATTCGTGCCGTCGCGGCATCGATTCGCGGACATCTCGCGACATGATGGATTCGTCCAAATCGACGCCGACAGCGACGGCGTGTTGCGGCGTTCGGAACTTTGGCATCTGAATGGCGACGTCATGTCGCCCTCCCTGCCGTTGGCCGTTGCGCTCTCCGAGTCAGCCATTGCGACCGCGCCACGTCTGTCGAGATCCGACGACGCCGTCTACTTTTCGCGGTACTCGGCTTTGCCCCGCCTGACGGTAGCTGAAGTACTCGACGGCGACTCCGCACTCACGGGAGCGACGGTGTTTGTCGACTCCGATCCGGCCGTCGTCGGCGCCGAAGCCCTGCTGCCGTCTGGCCAGTTCGTCACGACGTCAGAATTGACCGCCGCCCTGCTCGCCGATATCGAGCATGATCGGACAATAATCTCGCCGGCGTGGGTCAAGGCGATGGAGTGGCTGGCACCCGTGCTGCTCGCGATAATCTCGGTACTGTTCATGCCGGATCGCAATAGGCGCGAAATTGCGGTGCTTACACTGACAACCGCATTTTCACTCCTTCTACTGGAAGCATTATTGCTTCTTGGTTTACACATACGTATGGACCTCGGCCGTCCTATTCTGATTTTCGCCGGGGTCGCCATCCTCAGTGCCTACCTCGCTTCAAACGTCAAGAAAGTGGCGGTGGATTCGCTCAAACGTGGCTCCGACTTTCTGTCGGCGGGGCGTCTTGAGCCTGCCTTCGCGGAATTTCGCCGCTGCAACCCCTCCGAGACCGTCGCGGCATTGATGTACAAGCTTTCCCTGGCATTCGAGGAACAAGCCAAGCCGGAACGCGCGGAAGCCGTTCTGGAATGGATGAAGCGAACGCACACGGGCGATACTGCGGAAAACCCGTCGGTAAAAAGCCTCAGCGGTGTACCAGAACGGCTCGGTCGATATGTCATCCAACGGCGAATCGGGCGTGGCGCGATGGGCGCCGTCTACCTCGGCAAGGACCCGCGCATCAACCGAGCCGTGGCAATCAAGGTCATCCCGATCGAAAAAGAGTTCGAGGACGAGGAACTCAAGGAAGCACGCTTGCGTTTCTATGGTGAAGCCGAGTCAGCGGGACGCCTGACGCATCCGAACATCATTACGGTTTACGACGCGGGCGAGGACAAGGGACTGGCATACATTGCCATGGAATACGTGCCGGGCATTCCGCTCAGAGACTTCACGGACCCGAAACGGCTGCTGGCTCCAAAACGAGCGCTAGAACTGTGTGCTTCGACTGCGGAGGCACTGGATTACGCGCACAACCAGGGCGTCATTCATCGCGACATCAAGCCAGCCAACCTGCTGTATAACCCAAAAGACGGTTCGCTGAAGATCAGCGATTTTGGCGTCGCACGTATGACGGACAACAACCGCACCAAGACAGGTATCGTTCTGGGTACCCCCATGTACATGTCCCCTGAGCAGCTCGGCGCCGAAGATCTGACGGGACTATCGGACTTATTTTCACTTGGTGTTACTCTTTACGAACTGCTGGTTGGAGAGGTACCGTTCAAGGCATCAAATATTGCGGTGCTAATGACGAAAATTACCACTGAAGACCCGTCCCCGGTATCCTCGCGACGAACCGGGATACCGCCTAGTGTTGACGCTGTTCTTGCCAAAGCGCTGGCAAAACAGCCTGAAAATCGCTTCTCCTGCGGCGCAGAAATGGCCATTGCGCTGCGGAATTGTGCGAGATTCTCCTGACAAAGTAACGAGCGATAAGAAACCATACCTATGAGCCTCCGCGGAAAGATTGATTTTGCCGAAATCACGGATACCGGCCGCGTGCGCGAGCACAATGAGGATGCCATAGGCTCGGTGCCCGAAATTGGCCTGATGGTCCTGGCCGACGGCATGGGCGGCTACAACGCGGGTGAAGTCGCGAGCGGCATTGCAGTACAGATAGTCACGGAACTGGCAGCCCTCGGGGCCAACCGGGAGGCTCGCGACGATATCGACCCACACAGCGGCCTGATGCGCCAATCGATCGTGCTTCGGGATGCGGTCTATCGCGCAAACAAGATCATTTTTCAGACGGCGCAGAGCCAGACACATTGCGAAGGCATGGGCACGACAATCGTCGCCTGCATGTATTACGACAACAAGGTTTCGATCGCGCACGTCGGTGACTCACGGGCATACCGGTTACGCGGCGGTGCGCTGGAACAGATTACTGCAGATCATTCCTTGTTGCAGGAACTCGTCGACCGTGGTTTCTACTCGGAAGAGGAGGCTCAGCGATCCACCAACCGCAATTATGTGACCCGTGCGCTGGGTGTCGAACCGACCGTTGAGGTCGAGGTCCACGAGCACGACGTCCTTCCGGAGGACGTCTATCTGCTGTGCTCCGACGGCCTGCCGGACATGGTCGAAGATGAAGATATTCACTTAACTATCAGTACTTTTAATGCTAGTCTTGACGTGGTTGGTCAGCAGCTTGTCGACTTGGCCAACGACCACGGCGGGCGAGACAACATCTCGGTAATGCTTGCGCAGGTTAAGGAACCCTTCCCGGCGAAGAGGGGACTGCTTGCGAAAATTGCCGGGTGGTTTCGCTCATAAGGGATGCAGCGGTCTAAGAGCGAGTAAACATGGCACGGTTATTTCTAAGTCTGGACAATCAGGTTCTGGCCGAATACAACATGACGAAAGAGCGCTACACGGTTGGGCGCCTTCCTGACAATGATGTTCGTATCGACAATCCGGCGGTCAGCGGGCACCACTCCCTGATTATCAATATCCTGAATGACTCTTTCCTCGAAGATCTGAACAGCACCAATGGCACCTACGTCAACGGCAAGCTGATCAAGAAGCATGCCTTGCAGCATGGCGACGTCATTACGATCGGCCATCACCAGCTCCGCTTCTCCGACCAGCCTGCGGCGGAGAGCGAACAGGACGAGTTCGAAAAGACAATGGTCATTCCGGCCGGCCAGCAAAGTGCCGACCAGCTGGCCAAGGCGGAAAAGGCGGCCGAAGCGGCGGCCGAGGCAGCGAAACAGGACGCCGAACCAGAACCGGCCGCCGACGTTGCGGCGGCGGTCAAGCTGGACCCGGAAGACGCCGCTGCGCTCGACGGCACGCCGCCCGCTGCTGCAAAAGAAGAGCAGGTGCGGCCGACGTCGACACAGGTAGGAATTGAGCCGGAACTTGCGCCCAGTGCGCTCCCGCTGGCGAAGCTGCAGGTGTTGAGCGGCGCGTTTGCAGGGCGCGAACTCGAGTTGACCAAGGCACTGACGACGCTCGGCCGACCCGGGGTACAGGTAGCAGCGATAACGCGGCGCGCCGAGGGTTACTACATCGTCCACGTTGAGTCGGGTAAAGAGGGTGATTTTCCGCTGGTTAACGGTGAGCCGATTGGCGCCCAGGCCAGAAAGCTCGCGGATAACGACGTCGTGCAGCTGGCGGGCGTAAAGATGGGGTTCTTCCAGTCCTAGGCTTTGCCACTGAATTTGCCGCCCTGCCGGGATCCAGCTCAATCGCTAGCGGGGCCTAGTCGATGATTTCGCTGTCTTCGCGATTCATGACACCGCAAACGAGTTCGTAGGGTATTGCGTCGGCAAACGGCGCGACCTCCTCCACAGGCAGGCCGTCTCCCCACAGGGTCGCTATATCACCGACCGCATCGCCAGCATCCAGCCCCAGATCGACGGCAATCATATCCATCGACACGTTACCAATAAGCGATACTCGTCGCCCGTTGATCAGGACCGGCGTTCCGCTGCGAAAGTGGCGCGTGTAGCCATCGCCATAGCCCGCGGAAACAATGCCGATCTGCGTGTCACGGTCGCTGATGTACTCGCCCTTGTAGCCGACCTTCGCGCCGCTGGCCAGCGGTTTCTTCGCAATCAGGCGAGCCTCAAACTGCATGACCGGTTTCAGCCCGAGGTCCGCTCCTGTCTTTTTGGCAAAAGGTGAAATACCGAACAAGGCGATACCTGGCCGAACCCAGTTGTCGCCATGAAACCCGAATTCCTGCTTCGCGTCGGCCACTGCGGGCCACCCCAGAACGCCTGGCGTATTGCCGATACTGACCGCACCGTCAAAGTCACTGATTATGGGTCGAAATTGCGCAAGCTGCCTAATCGTCGTGCTCGCTTCCATTTCGTCGGCGCTGGACAGATGTGTCATGAGGCGAAACTCGTTGACGACAGGGCACGCCCTGAGTCGGTCGATCAGCGCTGCGGCGTCCTCGGGCGGAAACCCGAGGCGATTCATTCCCGTATCGAACTTCAGCCAGACCGTGAGGGCGCCGGTCCGGGTGGCCTCCAGCAAATCCAACTGCTCGCGACAGTGAACCACCGGTTCAAATCCCATAGCGACGGCGGCCTGCAACTCGCGCCCGTCAATGACCCCCTCCAACAAGACTATTGGCGCACCGATATCGTGCTCTCGAAGCTCAACGGCCTCGGGCACATCACCCTCGAGTCAGGCGCGGCGCGACGAATAATATCGAGATTGTGGTTGAGTGCACCGAGCCGGATAAGCGCTCGAGCTCCAAAACTCACGGATAGCCCTCTTCCGCGTAAGCATCGGGCACCCAGTTTTCAAACTTGGTGTAACGCCCGACGAAAGTCAGGGGAAAGTCTCCGATTGGACCGTTTCGCTGCTTCGCAATTGCGATATCTGCGATACCCTTGCGCGGCGTATCCTGGTTGTAGACTTCCTCGCGATAGATGAAGACGATCAGGTCGGCATCCTGCTCAATTGCACCCGACTCACGAAGATCGGACATCACCGGTCGCTTGTCGGTGCGTTGCTCGACACTTCGATTGAGCTGTGACAACGCAACGACGGGGACCTCGAGTTCCTTGGCGAGCGCCTTGAGACCGCGCGATATTTCGGAAATTTCGGTGGCCCGATTTTCCTTGCTCCCCTCGACCTGCATCAGCTGAAGATAATCGATGACGATCATGCCGAGCCCGTGTTCACGATGCAGTCGCCGCGCCCGCGCGCGGATTTCGGTTGGCGAGAGGCTCGGCGTGTCGTCGATGAATATTGGCGCGTCCGACATCAACTGCACGGCCGTGTTGATACGTGACCAATCCTCATCGGGAAAATTGCCGGTGCGAAGATGTGTCTGGTCTACACGGCCCAGCGAAGAAATCATTCGGAACGCGAGCTGCTGCGACGGCATCTCCATCGAGAAGATGGCCGTCGGCACTCGCAAACCGATTGCCGCATTCTCAGCCATATTCAACGCCAATGTGGTTTTGCCCATCGATGGGCGTCCGGCAATGATCACGAGATCGCCCTTCTGCAGGCCCGCCGTCATCTTGTCGAATTCGTTATAACCACTCGAAACACCGGTGATCTCACCTTCCGACTGATGCAGCAGGTCGATCCGGTCGACAGCCTCGGGCAGGATTTGCTTCAGGGATCTGAACCCGCGGCGTCCGCGGCTGCCCTTCTCGGCAATCTCGAAAACCAGGCGTTCGGCATCATCGAGTACTTCCGACGCGCTGCGCCCGTCCGTTGCGAACGCGTTTCCACTGATCTCATTCCCTGCACTGATCAACGCGCGAAGGGTGGAGCGTTCGCGAATAATCTTGGCGTAAGCGCGGGCGTTTGCGGCGCCGGCCGTCTCGTTTGCCAGCGTGGCCAGGTACGGAAGACCACCGACCTGCTCCAGCTCACCGCAACCGTCCAGATGCTCGGACAGCGTGACCACGTCACAAGGGCTTCCGCTCTCAACCAACTTTCCGATGGCCTTAAAAATCAGGCGATGGTCCTTGCGGTAGAAATCCTCGGCAACGACCACATCGGCAACCTTGTCCCAGGCCTGCGCGTTAAGCATCAGCCCACCAATCAGCGCTTGTTCTGCTTCAACGGAGTTAGGCGGTATTTTGAGGCGCTGCTCGGTGCCCTCCCCCGCAAAACCGTCGTCCAAAGCGCGGACCATATGAGTTCCTTCGATGTTTAGTCTGCCTTCAAGAAAAGTACCACATTCCCGGCACGCTGAGTTAAGAACGTCGCGAGCGGCGGCGGAGCTACTCGGCGGCTACGACCCGTACGGTTATCTCCGCATCCACTTCGCTGTGGAGATGAACACCGATCGCAAACTCACCCAACTCGTGAATCGGGCCGTCCGGCATACGTACTTCAGACCGCTCAACTTCGACCTGGATACCGGCCAGCGCCTCGGCGATATCGATGGGACCCACGGATCCGAACAGCTTGCCCTCGCTGCCCGCGTTCGCCGGAATGACGACCTCAACGCCGTCGACCGTCTTGGCACGCGCCTGGGCCTTGGCCAACTCTTCGGCTGCCGCTTTCTCGAGCTCGGCGCGCCGTGCCTCGATGGCTTTCATGTTTTCAGGCGTGGCCAGCGCCGCCTTGCCCTGCGGCAGCAGGAAATTGCGGCCGTAGCCTGGTTTGACTTTGACGAGATCGCCGATACCACCGAGGTTTTCGACGCTTTCCAATAAAATAACGTTCATCTTTAAAACCTTCTATGCCTTCTTAAAACGGCGCCTGAAACTAAACCAGGCGTCCATGTAACCAAATGCCGCCAGTGCCGTCATGAGCAGTACCTGCAAGAACGGCAGCAGCACATAGACTGCGATCAGTGCCGCCAACGGCAGCAGTCCTTCCGCGTGCATCCAGTGCACGATTGCCAGACCCTGGATCCAGAAGACCACAAACAATATGAATGCGAGGTTCTGCAGCCAGGCCGCGTCTACAAAAAATGCCAAAATTGACATGACCGCCATAGTAAACGCGATAACACGTCCTAAATTCAGATTCCGAAACCGGCCAAATTCGCTAGTTTCCTGCGGCAGGCGCTTGTAAAGCGCGTACCCCAGTAGCAGTCCAGCCGTATATAGCATCCAAAAGGCCAGAACCGCCGATACCGTCATTACCTCCGCAGTGAGCAACTCCAGATTCAGCTGCAGATTATTCTGCTCGACTAGCTCTGCCATCATCGTCATATACGGCTGCCAAAACGCAACCGGGTCGACCACGACGATGTAGAAACCCAGCAATGTCAGCGCAGCAATAATCACCGACACTTGCACCGTCAACGCCAGCGAACGCGACCCCAGCAGTAGCGCGGCCAGCAGCAATACCGGCACCCATGTGCCAGCCATCAGCGTGACGATCGACGAAATCGACACGCCGAATATCAGCGACACCGTCAGCAATACCGACGCCGCGATGCACGCCTCTATCAGGGCAAGCTTCGTACCCTGCCCCAGGACCAGCAGAACCATAATGACGCCGCTGGTTAACTGCGGTGCAGGCAAGAGCAGCGTCACTGCCAGTCCGATTACGGCGTTCTGTGGCCTGGCAACGAGCCACGCGGCGATCGCCTGCACCGGACTTCGCCCGCGGCTGTTAGTGCCGGTCGGTGTACGGCAGTAGCGCGAGATAACGGGCCCGCTTTACTGCCGTTGCCAACTGGCGCTGATAGTGAGATTTGGTTCCCGTAATACGACTTGGAACGATCTTGCCGGTTTCAGTAATGTACGCCTTGAGCAGGTTCAGATCCTTGTAATCGATCTCTTTGATGCCCTCGGCAGTAAAGCGACAGTACTTGCGCCTGCGTGAATAACGACTCATAGCAAATCTCCTCAGGCACTCTTCGCCGCAGCGTCTTCCACTGCAACTTCGCCACTATCATCAGCCGCGGTAGCCTCCGCTTCCACTTTGGCCTCCACCGGCTCTTCCACCGGAGCCGGCTCCGCTTCCGGCGCTTCCGGCTTCTTCTTTTCTGCCGCTTCGGTTCGCATGGCGGCTTCCGCTACGGCCTTGGCGTCACGGCGCTGCTGGGCCTCTTTTTCCTTGGCTTTTTCTTCCGCCACGGCAACCGCCATTGGCGATGCTTCGGTCACAGCTTCGTCGCGGGAGATAACGAGGTGCCGCAAGACCGCGTCGTTGAACTTGAATGCGCTCCTGATCTCTTCGACCACGGGAAAATCGCACTCGATGTTCATGAGTGCGTAATGCGCCTTGTGGATTTTGTTGATTGGGTGCGCCATCTGGCGTCTGCCCCAATCTTCGCTGCGGTGAACGGCGCCACCGGAATCGGTCACCATGCCGTGATAACGCTCCACCATGGCAGGTACCTGCTCGCTCTGGTCCGGATGGACCAGAAACACGATCTCGTAATGTCTCATTGTCTTCCCTTCTGGATGAAATCCGGCGGTTACGCTGGCACAACGCCAAAGTGCCCGTGCGGATTACAGCTACCCGGCAAATCCGGTGCAGCAAGAGGCTAAAACCCGCCTTTTTGAGCGGGAGGCGCATCCTACCCAACGATTCGGCCCGACGCAAGCGAGGCCACCGTGAATTCGACGGCATGGATCGCGCCTGGGTCCCTCTCGCACATCCGTGTGGTTAATGCGGGCCTACGGCCCACAGCCCTTCGGGCCAACGCCAACGGCGTTGTTCAAAGCCGCTCTCGCACATCCTTGTGCTCCGCGGCATAAGGGCGTCCTGTCCAGAACCGCTGTCGCGATTTTGTCGGGACATAAAGCCGTCGTGGCCAAAAAGGCGCCGTTGCGCCGCAAACCAAATAAGCGATCGGTCCTACCGATCCTGGCGAACGATCTCGTACAGGCAGATCCCTGTGGCAACCGACACGTTGAGGCTCGTGACCGCGCCGCGCATCGGCAAGCTGACGAGCAGATCGCAGCGCCCCGCAATACCCTTGCTCAAGCCGGTGTGCTCGCGACCCATCACCAGGGCAATGGGACCCGTGAGGTCCGCGTCAAACAGGCTGGTCTCGGCTCGATCACTGGTTCCGACGCAGCGAACGCCATAGTCGCT
>CAMYMR010000037.1:31590-33924 GCA_947259285.1 uncultured Woeseiaceae bacterium
GCGGCCTCGTCCAGTACGGTGCTACGCCGCACCTCGGCAACGATGCCCTGATGTCGAGATTCGCCGCTGATCTGCGTCAATCGTGCGCGGTTGGCGGCCTGTATTTCAATACCCGCTTTGCAGGCCTTCGCAATAACAGCCTGGACACGCGGGTTCTCGGACTGATACTCCGCGTAAATCTGGCGAATACCCGAGGCATCACCCATGAGCAGCTGCTCGACGGCACGCAATCCTGTCACGTACCTCGACTTATGCATCACCGGCGCTTTCCGCGGCTCGCGGTCTTCACGCCTTTGACGTCAACCGGACGAAAGTCGATCTTTCTTGTCTCCATGTCGACGCGTTGCACGCGTACACGCATGGGTTCGCCGAGACCAAATGTTGTACCGCTGCGCTCACCGATCAGGCGCTGCGAGCCGGCGTCATAGTGATAGTAGTCGTTGGCGAGACTCGTCACATGAACCAGTCCGTCGGTCAACAGATCGGTGATTTGCACGAACAGGCCAAAGTTCGTTACGCCAGTTATGACGCCGTCGAATTCATCACCGAGATGGCCTTCCATGTACTGGCATTTGAGCCAGGCCTCGACGTCCCGAGTCGCCTCTTCCGCACGTTTCTCGTGCGACGACGTAATAGCCCCGAGACGCTCCATTTCTCTCAATGAGTAGTCGTAGCGTCCAGGCTTGCCGCCGCGCACGATGTGCCGTATTGCACGATGAACAAGAAGATCCGGATACCGACGAATGGGCGACGTAAAATGCGCGTAGGACGCCAATGCAAGACCGAAGTGACCGACGTTATTCGGCGAGTACTCGGCATGCGTTAGCGAGCGCAACATCGCCATCGTTATTGCGGCGCTATCCGGTCGATCTTTGATCTGCCGAATAAGCTCCGTGAAGTGGCGCGGCTCGACGTGATCGGGATGTGCCACCTTAAGACCCAATGAGACGAGATACAGGCGTAGATCGTTGAAGCGGTCCGCATCTGGTTTCGGATGCACCCGGTATAGCCCGGCTATTCGATGCTTTTTGAGGAACTTTGCTGCCTCAACGTTGGCGGCGATCATGCATTCCTCAATCAGACGATGCGCGTCATTGCGCGGTACGACCTCGATGCGATCGATCTCGCCCTCGTCGTTTAGTTTGAACTTGGTCTGCGGCAGATCGATCTCGATGGCGCCGCGGCGTCCCCGCGCCTTCGCGAAGGCCTGGTAAAGATTGTGCAATTCGCGAATTGACGGGCGCAGGTCTTTCGGCACGGCACTGCGTTTGGTGCCGTCGAGGAATGCGCTCACCTGGCCGTAAGTGAGCCTTGCCTTGGAGCGCATAACCGCCTCGTAAAAGCGCGAGCGCGTGACTTTGCCCTGCCCGCTGACCCGCATTTCGCAGACCATGCACAGCCGGTCCACCTTCGGGTTCAGCGAGCAAAGTCCGTTACTCAATACCTCAGGCAGCATAGGTACCACCCGATCCGGGAAATACACCGAGGTACCGCGTCGCGTCGCTTCCTTGTCCAGCTCCGTTCCGACTGCAACGTATTTTGACACGTCGGCAATAGCAACGAGCAGGCGCCACCCGCTGCCAGACTTTTCACAAAATACCGCGTCGTCGAAATCCCGTGCGTCGGCGCCGTCGATGGTGACGAGGTCAACACTGCGGAGATCCTCGCGCCCGGCCTTCGCTTTTCGCGGCACCTCCGAGCCATAGGCGTTGATTTCACCCAGCACCGCTTTCGGCCATTCGAATGGGATGCCGTGCGTATAAAGTGCGATGTCGGTCGCGATGCCTTTCTCGCCCGGTGCGCCGATCACGGTGGTGATACGTCCTGTCGCCTGCTCCATCCGAGACGGGTAATCGAGAATCTCGACCACCACCATATCGCCTTTCTTCGCCCGCCCCGTCTCGCCTTTCGGTATCAGAATACGGTGCGAGATTCTGGGATTGTCGGGCACGACCAGGCCGATGCCGCGCTCCCGAATATACTGCCCTGCGATTTCCCGGACGCCCCGCTCGAGGATCTCCACCAGATCACCCTCGGCGCGACCGCGCCGATCGAGCCCGCTTATGCGAATGGCCACCCGATCGCCATCGAAGAGTGAGCGCATCTCGCGGGCCGAAAGATACACATCATCCGGAACGCCGTCGTCCCGGACGACGAAACCGAACCCGTCGCGGTGGCCACTGACCGTACCCGTTACGAGATCGAGCTTTGACGTAAGGCAGTACTCGCCGCGACGATTCTCGAGGATCTGGCCAGCACGCACCATGGCATAGAGCCGATCCGTGAGCAGCGAGCGCATGCGCTGACCCTTGAGCGAAAAGTTATTTAGAATTT
>CAMYMR010000037.1:34108-36476 GCA_947259285.1 uncultured Woeseiaceae bacterium
GCTTTGAGTACAGTGCGCCACCCGTCGGAACCGGATTGTACGCGGTTTTAGAACCTGCCGAGGTGGCGGAATTGGTAGACGCGCTAGCTTCAGGTGCTAGTGGGGCATAGCCCCGTGGAGGTTCAAGTCCTCTTCTCGGCACCAAACACATAAAGACCCCCCTGGGGGTCTTTGTGTTTGTGGGCTGGGAGAGGACGGCCTCCAGGGTGCCATCAATAACTCAGGCAGCTTCCACCGTTCGACTTTGGCAAGAGCGGCACATTCAAGAGAACCTGATGCTATAACTAGCCAGGGACTCCCTCACAAGGATGCTTCAAGATAGAAACAGGGGGGTGCCGACTCCGAGTTGAGTTGGGTGAGAATCAGGCGAATCTTAGAACTGTGTAGACTTCTACAGAACAACAAACGCAACGCTCGATATGATCAGATACAAGCCGATCGCGATCCACCAGTCTCCTCTGTGAAAGTCGGCCCAGAATTTTTGGCGTCTCTCATAATATTCGGCAGACGCTTTTTGGAACGCAACCTCGTCCTCGTTTTCGCCCCCAGCTTCATAATCGATTGGGCCGGTCAGGAGGTCTGTCACCGTTCCACTAAAGTCAATTCGCTTCATGCCATGCCACCCGCAAAGTGCTGTTCTGCCCAGTATGAACAGCTTCACGAACTTGGGCGTGTCGCGCGTCACGAATTGGTCGTATCTGGATTATGTCTTATAGGGGCCGATTGTCGAAGCTACTGCTTGAGCACTACTCAGGCTTAGGCTTCATCTATCTAGCTCCGCCTCGTCAGCCGCTTGAGCTTCAGTTACACGCGGGCATCGTTTGCCGGCACGCGATTATGAAAGATCCAATCAGCCCCTGCTTGGTGTCGGCCGCGGCGCCGGGAAGCTAATGCGATCGTCCCCAGCAATAACAATATGAGCGGCCCTGGCGCACCGCCTCCACCCCCACCTCCGCCGGTGCCTTGATTGACGCCTACGATTACTGTCCGGCTGATTTGACTGGTATTGGAAGCGCGGTCCGACACCGTGTATGTAATCCGGTAAGAACCGACGACGGCCGTATTTACGCTGCCGTTCGTTGCGATTTCATTAGTCAGGTCGCCGTCGATGTCGTCAATCGCGGTCGCCCCCTCGTCGACATACACGGCGCCCGACGGCACGGAGATCTCGGCTGGACCGTTTAATGTCAATTCGGGCGCAACGATGTCTCCAAGGCCAAGGCGACCAACGCCGTTGTTGGCGTGCAGTTCGATGAAAGAAGACTCCGCACCAACCAATATCAAATCGAGAGAATTATCGGCATTGAAATCGGCGACCGCTCCCCTGACCATGCCGGGGCTAACGATCTGTTCGGCATCGAGGGTGAATTGCGTACCGGCACCTCCGATGTAGACCTGGTGTACGCCGGCCTCGTTTACCACAACGATATCCAGTTGCCCGTCTCCGTTGACGTCCCCTGGCAGCAGGTCCGCGGCAATCGAAGCACCCAGCGTATTTGCAGCAACGAAATCCCAGTTCGATTGCCGGTACATCGCAACTATATGTGGCGGACTGAGGTCCTCGCCGTCAGTTGCAAGGAGAAGATCCGGATCCCCGTCGTTATCGACATCTGCTGCCTTCACTCGCGCAACAGAGCCCTGGCGAATGGAAGTCGCAACCACAAAAGTGCCGTCACCCCGATTTTGCATCAGATTAACGGCGCGATCCGCGGCCGCAACGCTGGCAATATCCAGGAAGCCGTCCTGGTTCAGGTCTGCCACAGCGATATCGACTGCCGCACCGCCTGGCAATGGTTCGATGCGCGGGCGGTTAGTTCCCAAATTACGGGCCACCAGCGTGCCAGATGTACCAGCCAGAAGGAGTTCGGATGTTCCGTCACCATCAACATCCGCGGCGGCCAGAGCGTTGATCTCACCCTGCATTCCCGTGGATAGCGTGATTGAATCGACGAATGAACCGCCGTCTCCATTCCAGTCGAGCACCTTCAACAACGACCCTCCGCTGCCGATCGTATTACCCGTGGTCTGCAGGGTTCGGTCACCGGCATTGATATAAACAGACGTCTCATTCCCGCTCGTCACGAGATCGGCAAAACCATCCGAGTTGAAGTCTGCTACCGCCAGATCCGTGACCGACTGATTCAGTACTTGCGCCGGGCCCTCACTGAAAGCGATCGCCACCTGTGCAGTGACCAGCGCCGTGTTATTGCCGGTGACCGAATCATTGGGAACGACCACGGAAATGAGCGTGATGTCACCATCCCGTTCCTGCACGCCCTCGACCGTATAAGAATGTAATGTGTCGGCTGCGAGCGGCGGTAGCGGGCATCGTAACGTCGGCGTTGACGAACCATTGGACTCCGTCGTA
>CAMYMR010000038.1 GCA_947259285.1 uncultured Woeseiaceae bacterium
AGCAATCGGCGCTTGCGTGCCGACTGCTGCCCCGCCCATCAAACCAATAACGACAACCAGTGCGATTTCGATCATTCGTATTCCTTCAAGCAATTTGGGCGGGAGGTGAGTAGTAATGACCGCTCTGGGTTCACTAGCCGACCTTTATCGCTATTTTAGCCTAACGGTGGCTATCGAGCGTTAAGCAGACGTTTTGGAGCCATTTTTCCGTTGGCCCAAAATCGAACGTCAGGTTTCACCAGGAGCGGTCGTTCAAACCGACTGAAACTGCCAAATTGCAAGTGCAGCTTTCGGCCAGAACCAGCCGTTGCGATTAGGCCTCAATCTTGCTTATCTTGCCTCTGCCAATCCCTGCAATACCATCAATGCAGCAGATTTAGCCAAAGCGACATCGCGGATATGGCCTTTCAAGTCAGCCTCAAATCGAGGGGCCAATGCGCAATAGATTTCCCATAGCTCCCTGACATCTGGATGTCGTATTGTGGAAATCGTCGACTCCATTCGTTCGACTGTCTCGACAATTTCGGTGACATCGACCTGGTTGTTTTGAGTCACAGGATCACACTTCCATAGCGCCGATAGTTCATATCAGAATATCAGCCGAAGCGCCGAAAAGGGTCAGTAGCCGTCTGCCTATCTCAAATATCTTAGACGGCTGGTTCCGACCATAAACGGTCCCTCGACCACGAAATCCGAATGTCCGCTTTCCGTCGATGCGGCAAAGCACCACTCTACGCGACAACTACATGATTCCAATAGGTTCAGTTGCTCGATCGGTTAGAGGATGGTAGCGGGGGCGCGCCTTGTACGTTAGCAAGCCCCCCCGGCCCTTCTCAATTCTGGAGATCCCGCTGCTAGCGTCTTAGCTCTCAGTTGCCTGCGATACGAAAATCCGTTCCGGATAACATGAGTAAACATCGACGGCGCATTGATTCGGGCGCTCCTATGATTGACTCTGTCGCTCCTCTGTTTGAGCCTTTGCACCGACGATCAAAAGCCAGACCTTGTGTTGCGGCAATACTATGGACATGAAACTACTCAGCACATAGGCGAAGCCGGCAATCATCACCAAGACACCGAATATTTTGGGAATGAAGCGAGATTGGTATACAAGAAGTCCAAACGGGAATAGCCAAAGCCCCCAGAATATCTGCACACCCTGCACGACGTGGCTTTCCCAGCGCAGGAAAACATAAGCCAAAGCATCTAACTGAGGCTTGTCGAACACGGACAAAAAGTCCGCACCGCTTAACGCGATCAACGCACCCAATTGAATGAGTGTCGCGAGGAGTCCCGTCGCTGCAGCAAGCACCACCAATGTCACCATTAGTATCGCCTGGCTATGGTTGATCTCTTTTAGTAAGCGGTACAGGGCCAATGCCAAGGCTACGAAGATAATTGAGGAAACCAAGCCGACAAAAATGCCGCTGCGAAAAAATAGTTCGGAAGACGCAATATTGTCGGCGGTCGCCGTCGCATCTCCAAATACAACAAGCTCGCCAGGAACATACATGATGCTATAAAAGCCGGTTATTGCCAGTAGTAGATATGTCCATCCCGCGATCTTTGCGTTTTTCTTAGTAGCGTTCACGTCCCATCATCCCCAGTTGCTCGCCTGGGCCAAGTCCACGCGTACCATATGATAAGTACGGTAAGTGCGGATTCGATGAAGCCCAGGAAAATGTAGTACGCCCAGGTCCCGGGCAACGTCATCGTGTAGAGCATTACTCCCGTATAAAACACGCCAAAAAGGATGTTGGCCCAGCGATTGAGACCCGACTTTAGCACCAGTGATAGAAAAACCATGATGCTCGGGATTGCTATAAACATCGAGGTCCCCACCAATAGCCCTTGAGTCACGGGCGTTCCCCACATTTTCCCGTCCAGCATCGTTTGCAGCTCTCCGTGCTGAAAAAGCCTAAAAATGTCTCCATAGATGTAGCAGAACATCACAGCGGCCCACAAAGCTGAGAGTTTGATCCTCACGTGAATCTTGATGTCGTCTAACGCTCTTCCGGCTTTCTTCATCCCGTTCAAAACGTATTCTCCTTGATTGGGTTCAGAATCAAGTGCAAGGCATCGAACAATTGTGGTGCATCCTGTGCCGCCACACAAAAGTCATCGTGCGTAATTTACCCTGAACAACCGATGAACAGACGCCAAATCGATTGTGTGCTTCGGGTTGGTAGCAGACCTTTTCACTCGTTCAAACCTGACGCCAGCTCTTGCGGAGGAAGCGGACCGGTCTGAGTCGGTATTCTGACTGACCAAGATTGAATGTCGGCTCTCACCAGGAGCGGTCAATTGCTATCGCGGATCAGTTACTTTACTGGGCATCGGTGGAATTTCACCGCTGGCTTCCCAACGGGCAAGGTTTGCCTTTTGCTCGCTTAAGCGGTTACTCACCGTACGAAGGATCGATTGGTATCGCGGATCGTCCGTAAGCACCCCTAATCCGTGCCTGATATCTTGCTGCAATAATGAGGTAGCACCTCCCCGGTTATCCCACTCCTCAAGGGTCGCAATCGCGGTTTCCTCTTGTCCTGACAACGCATAGAGCGACGCATCATGAATTGCAGAGTCGTGGTAAGTCACTGATGGATTGGCATCAAGGATTGAGATCAGTTCGTCTATCAGGGCCTGTGCTTTTTCCTGCTCACCAAGGACCTGGTAGGCTTTAATGGCCGCCACCCCAAAGTAATAGTTGACATTCGATTTCCTGCCATCAAAACCTGCGGCGTAATCCTTGTATCGCTCGATCGCATCATAGGGCCGGTCTTCCATGGTATCAACGCTTCCCAGGTAAAAAACGCCGAGCCAGTAGAGAGAAGAGCCTGAATTCGAGCTGCCAAATTCCTCGCGTGCGCTTACCAGGTGTCGTTGAGCGATAAAGGCCCAACCGCGATAGACGCTTGTTCTTTTAGGATCAGGGATGAGTGTCGCAATATAATTCATCCACAGTGCGGTGTTGTCATAGTCGCCCAACCTCCAATGCATAAGGGCATTACGATACGCATTCGGGGGGTGGTTCGGATCTAATGCAAACGCCCTGCGCAGGGCCCTGATCCCTTTGTCGTGGCGGAATTCCCAGTTAGAGTAGAGTTGCGCAAGATCGCGATAGCCAGCCGCGGAGTCCGGATGCTCAGCGACGATGCCTTCCATTATTCGAATGCCTTCGCCTGCCAGACCGACGAACGGCATGGTTCGTGCCAATTGCATCTCGAGGTCGATATTCTTGGGATCCAGTTCAATGGCTCTCCGGAACAGCTTGATTGCCGAAGCCGGGTCGGACATTTCATATCGAACCATACCGGCGTAATACGCCAACGCGTAGGCGTTATTGGGGCCCAGCGCCATGGCCTGCTCAAATGCCTGGATGGCGTTTTCAGTATCCCCTGAGCGTCTGTACCACCTTCCAAGCGCAGTGAATGCGTCACTTGATTGTGGATCCAGCAGGATCGCCTGATCAATCAATGGGCTGCTCTTTTCAAGCTGGGCCTTAGCGGGAAAGCCGCTGTAGAAGATCTGTTGAAGTACTGCAAGTGCCTGTCTGCTGTACGCCAACGCGAACTCGGGGTCGAGCTCTACTGCTGTCTGAAAAGCCACAATGGCTTTGGTATAACCCTCCGATGTTACCTGGTTGTAATACTCGTTCCCCACAAAGTACGCATCGAGCGCTTGCAGATTAGTGGTCGGTAGATTTTCAAATTGCTGACGTTCATCATCCGAAAGAACGGCCTGCAGTGCGCCTGCGACGGCTTCGGTGATCTCAGCCTGTACAACAAACACGTTCGTAGCACTAAGCTCCCGAGTGTAGGTTTGTGCCCATAAATGCACGTCCGATTCAGTGTCAATCAGCTGCAGGTTTATTCGGACCTGATCACCGGCCCGCTGAACACGACCTTCGAGAATCGTGCTGACATGCAGTTCCTTCGCAATACTCCTCAAGCTCTTGTTGGAGTTCCTATAGGTCATCACCGAGGAACGGGAGATGGTCTTGATGTCCTGAATATTGGAAATTCGGGTCAACAAATCATCGTGAAATCCGTCAGCGAAAAACTAATTTGACGAGTCTGCACTTATGGCTGGACTGCGAAGCATCGAATTGGCTGCGATCAATGTCCTGATCTCTTACCAACCCTTCTGGCGTCAATTCGAATACCCAAGCGAAGATCATCGACGGAACCAGTCCAATCGCCAGCACGATCACCACAGTCGCGCCGGTGTGTCGTCAAAACCGAACAGTGGAAAGATTGTTTCAGCCACCTGGATCAATAACCACGCCGCCACCACGTAGGCAGCGCCCACACGCAGCACATTTCGACGCTTCAACTCATTGAACATTGACAACGGATCGGCTCTTTTTGGTTGTTGTTGCAGTCGACCTTAATGGATTGGCCGATAATTATCAGAAAACCGTCGGAAATGAACCGTTAGGTTATGACCTGGTGGGACGCTTGTGGCCATTTGAACGGCAAGTTTCGGGGGCAAAGCGGACCTCGCCAGTAGCAACTTCTGGTCGGTACGCAACGACTTGCGCATGGCCGCTATAGATCAGAAGCCGATCTTTATCGCTATTTTGGCCTAACGGCCTGTACCAGCCATGTGGGAGTGCGACCGAAAATTCCGCAAGAATCCATTCGGGCCCGTTGCCGTGGTAACCGAGATCGATCTTCGATCAGGTCAGCGCTGATATCAGCATGATCGCGGTCGCGATAAATCCAACGCTCCAGATTAGCGACCGGACAAGGAATATGCCGGAAGCGTAGGCGGGCACGTACACGACGCGTGCCCAGAAATACGCCCAGGCGCAACGCTCTGTCAGGGAGCTACTAGCCTCGCCAAGCAAGACGACCACGACAGCAATTGTGAACAAGATCAGTCCTTCGAAGTGGTTGTCGAGCGCGCGCTTCAGCCTGCCAGGTACACCTTCTGCCTGCCGTTGCTCATCGCGGTTACCGCCCGTGTAGGCGACTCCGAGTTGCAGGTTCACTGGTATAGCCATGACCATGAACTGCACAAACTGCAACAAGGCAGCATAACCTAGCACTTTGAGTTCGACAGGCATTTGATTGATCCTCCTTGACGTGCGACACAGGCCAACCGAAATGGACCCGCGCGGAGTGCCGAGTCCGACGGTAAAATGAGAGGCGCGGCAATGGCCGCAATGGGTTCAATAGCATCCCCGAAAGCCAATGATAGCTCACCGTCGGCTTCCGGACGCTACGCAGACATCTGACCAGGCTGAATGTCAGCTCTGACCGAGAGCGGCCGTTCGATCTGCCGCGTATCCCTTAGTATTCAGTTCTGCTATCGGCTATTACCGGTCGTTCAACCGTCGATCAGTCGAGCGGCTTCTCCAAGGGTAGTGCCTGAAGCTACGCATCCCGGCGGTTGGAACGCGCAATATCTCAGCTATAGCTGAACACGTCGAGTTTGTTGCCATCCAGGTCGCGGAAGTAGGCTGCGTAGAAGCCGTCGCCACCTTCGGCGCGCAAACCGGGAGGACCTTCGTCGGAGCCGCCGAGCTCAATTGCCTTCTTATAGATTCGATCGACCTGGTCGCGCGATTCGGCCGCAATGCCGGCCATCACACCATTTCCCACCGTTGCCGGTTGGCCGTCGTAGGGCTTCATTATGCAGAGCATTGGTTTGTCCATTGCTGCGGCCCATGCATAGCCTCGTTCGCCAAATTCCATCATGCGAGTGACGCCCATTTCTGCCAGAAGTTCGTCGTAAAACGACGTGGCGCGAGCGAGGTCATTGGTACCAAGAACAACATATCCAATCATCGGGATCTCCTTCCGGGTAAAAACTGTGTTTGATTATCAGCCTGGCGACTTGCTGCAAGCGCTATTCCCATGCAGTGTTTGCGGCGAGACATGACCATTAGGTCGTCCTGACACGTGCTTCGAGTCAGTAGCACTACCCGAGACCAATAATAGCCTAATGCCGGCTTCCGGATGCGAAGCGGACATCAGGCCGCGTTTAATGTCAGCGCTGACAAAACGCGGACGTTCGATTCGCCGTTTGTTGCTCTACCGAGCGTTCTGCTTTCGGCCGAGGCTGTGTCTTTCTGAAAAAGAGCGTCTGCTCCATACGCCTCGATTCCGCCGCGCCTGTCGTAAAGGAACCTCGGCACTCACCGGAGACCGCCGGAAGCAGACCTGCTACACCACGTCGAGTTAACGCCAACCCCTTTTCGCCGCCTCAATGATTTCGCGTTCATCGAGCAGATCGGCGGTCGACTGCAACGCCTGGATAGCGTCGGTTACCGCAGTCATGTCACCGCCGCCGAATACAGTCATTGCGGTCGATTTGCCTGGCGCAAGCCTGCTCGTCGCCTCAATTCGCCAGCCGTCGTCGTTGCGGCAGGCCAGCACGACCGTGTAGTTCGACGAGAATCGGGCGGCGCGGCAATAGCGTGAATCCCTGGCAAGGAAACTCAGCAGCACGGTGCCCTCGGAACTGGCAAACGTGCCGTCACCGGCCGAATTGGTAAGCTCGAAAACGTCGAATCGTGGGTCGCCTGCGAGAATTACTTGCTGCGCGTTAGTGGCATCCGTATTGGTTTCGTCCTTGCCGGCCTTTCTTTTGCCGGATCGATTGCAGACGAAGAAAGCCTTCGTCGTTATTGCCTGCGTCAGAATCAGGCGCTTTCCATCGGAATCCAGCCGATCCCATTCACCCACAGGAAGCAGCTCTACCGTTGCCGGGTTCAGCGCCTCCGGATCCCCGGCCGCGTGAGCGCGGTCTGCTATTTCTCTATAAATGCATTCGCGTTTTTCCTCACTGAGCGGTTCATCCATGAGGTTTAAGAAATTCGCCTGGACCTCTTCGAGCGTTAGCGGACCGGTTGCGTCAAAGATGAAGGCCGAGTAGTCGATTCGGCTTGCCTGGTAGATGCCCCAGTATCCGGCCCAGACAACCGGCAGGAGCAGCACGACAACGACCAGCCATGCACCGATGGGGTTGGTACCCCCTTTGGATCGCAGCACCTGCAGTTGCGACGCTTTTTCGGAATGCCTGGCAGCGGCTTGCCGCTCGACTTTTTGAAATCTGCGCCAATACCAGTAGTTGCCCAGAAAGCCGAAGACAGCATACAACAAGATCGCGAACAACCAGCTCCATGCCGTCGACAGCTCTTCCGAGACCCATTGTCTGTCGTCGGCGTAGATCCAAAGCGCTACGTACGCTATCAGAATTGCGACGGTAAAAAAGAGCGGAACGTAAAGCTTCCTGTACACCAGCCAGATTATCTGGCCGAGACACGCCGCCAAATTGAAGCTCAATCTGGAAACGGGTCTGTCGTTAAACTTTTGCCACTGGTTTCGATAGTAACCGGCTCTTTCTGCGACGAAGGACGCGATCTTTTCTTCGTCCTGCGCGGAATCAGTCATGCCTGACCTCTCCTGCAATGCATCACCGGGCGGTCTGCTTCACTCTGAAAAGCATCTTCCTATTGAGATCGAAACGCTGTCGTTACTTCCGTTCCAATAGCCGAAATATCGAATTGCGGTAAACCGCAACTCTTTCCTGTTGAAGTGGAACTGCTCGGCGCCGTCCATACAACTGAATGAGTCCTCAGTCTGGTCGGTCTGACGCGTACATGTAGCGGACCACGAAATATTCAGGCCCAATCGCCTGACGTGATAGGAATTCTCGCCACGCTTGGTTATCACAAACCGCTCGCCCGGCAGGTATGTGGCGTTCTCCCACTCATTCAACTTTTCATTGTAGTGAATACCGGACACAAGATCGGTGACGCATTCGTAGTTGGCATCTGCAAAAGCGCTGCTGAAGCAGAAAACCAGAGTGATCAGCGCCAGCATTTTCTTGTTCATCATGTTACTCCTGCCTTCGCATCGCCTGCGTCGTCGCAGGCCGCCTGATTCGGGTGAACAGACGCCTATTATGCCGTACCGATTGGGGGCGGGCTAAAAACGAAGAAGGCGCAGGTGCAGCGCACCAACGCCTTTACACATAATGCGGGCTGGGCTCCTGCGCTGTGTGGACGTAGTCTAAGTCTGGGTCCCTGGCCACAACTAATGCTAGTCGCCTCCGGGTCTGGGGTTCCGCATACGCAGGAGCAACAACAACACTACGCCTGCGGGCGCGATTGCGCAAGTGCCAGTACAACGATCTACTGGCGATAGCCGGCGCTCACCGTCAATTGCGATGTGAGATCTGATCGCGCCGTAGACGTCTGTCTTCCTCTGCGTCGATGGTTCGGCCGCGTTCAAGCGACGCTGACTCATGTCATAGGCTCGAGTATTCGGACCTTGTGACCCGTCCGTTTTCTATTTCCAACCGGCATGATGTATCACACATGGTTGCCGCCGCACAGAATATTATGGTCTGAGCAGTCGCGACATCGGGATCAAAGTGGCCCATGGGCGTGAGAAAGAAAGTGCCCTCGAGGCTTTCTACACTCTCGATTTGAGCGCCGACTGTATACCGATCACAGAGGCTGGCAGCCGCCCGACCTTGCGCTACATGTACCGCTATATAGATCGCAATTCCGGCGATTGCCAGTGGACCTGCTTTGCCCAATCGGAATGCCAAATCTAACCCTTACAATTCTTTCCCATGTTGCGGTCGATACTACCCTGTTAGATCCGTCGCCTCTAATTCGGCAGCAGCAATCGACTCGGCACATGCAACAGCCTTTTGGAGAAGTCCTTCGGGGTCGTACAATATTCGCAGTCCGTCATTGATGACACCGGCGGTTTCGCGATCGATCGGAGGTTGCGCCCAGACCAGGTCGGTAACGCCGAATTCGGCTTCTGTCGCTCCGTAGAAGACCCTGATGGCCTGGACCAGGTTGTAGTCCTCCACGGATCCGGCAACGCGTGCATCGGGTCCAAGTTCATATAGCCAGGAGCGATCGTTCAGTAGAGAAACAGGATCGGCCGTCAGGATGCAGAAATCTATATCGGAATCGGGTCTTGCTTCTCCGCGCGCATGAGAGCCGCACACCCCCGCGGCTATGACTCGATCATCGCGTTTCGACCAGCTGGCAACTTTCGCTATGAATTCGTCGGCGCGCACAACTTCCTGCTCGATGGGGTCACCCATGATCTGATGACTGAAGAAGGTTCGGCAGGGACATTTCATCCAATATGTCCCATGAGGACGCTCCGTCGAGGAGCTTTATCGGTAACTCACGCACAATCGATGGATCATCGATGTTGCGAATATTCACCGCCCTGGTGTCTGTCCTATCGGCCCGCTTTTTCGAACGCTCGTGGTGCGTCACGCAGCCACAGTATTTACAACGGTAGAATTCCAACGTCCTGTTACGCCAGCCGTACTTCTCGAGCGCCCCTGTTCCGCAGATAACGGCAACCGATTTTCGCTGGCAGTACGCCCAGATCGCTCCGTACCGTCGGCACATCGAACAGTTGCAAGCGGTCAGTTTCCGAGGCTTCCGAGCTATCTCCAGTTTAACCGCACCGCAGTGGCATGAAGTTGTAAACACAAGCTGGCCCTGGTGGCTTTATCGCTAATGTTACCAAGCTCTCTGCGACTAACTTGGCCTTGGAAGTGCCTATCATTTTAAATAAGTCTTGACTTAATTAAGTATTTTCTTATTATATAGCTATGGACACATTCGCTGCTCTTGCTGATCCCACGCGCCGCCGCATCATCGAGTCGCTGGCCGCCGGTGAAACCTCGTTTGGTGAACTCGCCGACAAGTTCGAAATGAGTCGCCCCGCTGTGTCGCAGCACCTGAAGGTACTGCGACACGCAGGCATTGTGACGTCGAGAGCCGATGCGCAGCGACGTATTTACAGGCTCAATGACCAGAGTCTCGACGAAGTCGAAGCCTGGCTCGGCACAGTGCGCGAATTCTGGTCACAACGGCTCGACAGGCTCGAGCAGCTTCTTGGCGAAGCGGATTGAAGGAGAATAATTATGAACGAGTACGGCGAGCTGCTCGACGACAGCACCGTGAAGTTTGAGCGATTGTTGCCCGGACCCATCGAACGCGTCTGGCGTTACCTGACGGAGAGCGATAAGCGTGCGCAGTGGCTTTGCGGCGGCGATGTAGAGACGGTGGTCGACGGTCACGTCGACATGCACTTTCACAACGTTTCGCTGTCGTGCGACGATGACATTCCGCGGCCCGAAAAGTACCAGGATACTCCGGAGAAGATGTCTTTCGTTGGAAAGGTCACGCGCTGCGAACCGCCACACATTCTCGAACACACCTGGGAGTTTGGCGAAGAATCGTCCGAGGTCTGTTACAAGCTTTCAGAAGAAGACGACAAGGTAAGGCTCGTGCTCATTCATCGCAGGCTGGAGTCTAAGGACACCGTACTCAGCGTCAGCGGCGGCTGGCACACGCATCTTAACGTGCTTGTGGATGTCCTCGAAGGCAATAAGCTCCGTCCTTTCTACAAAATGCAGCTGCAGTACGAGTCGGAGTACGCCCAGAAGCTCGGTCTCGAATAAGCACACTCTCCAGGCGCCCACTACCCGCTTTGGGCGGCGCTCTGTATCGTTTCCCTCTTGCCATGCCCTACCTTCAAACCGCATTATCGCGTTTTGAAAGGCGGTGCGATATGCCGGGCCCACACCAGATAGCAGACACGCACCTTGTGTTAGACTCATTCGCATCCCGAACTGGACTTCACCCGGGAAAGGGCAGTGCCGCACTCGATGGCCAATAAACTCGACATTGATCATCTCACGAGCTTCTCCCCCCTGGACGGGCTGAAGACGGATACGCTCCGCTCGATACTTCATAAGATCGAACTGCTCGAAGCAAACCGAGGCCAGGCGCTTTTCAAGAAGGGCGATAAAGAAAAGCGGACGGTGTATCTGCTATCCGGCATGATAGAGCTCAAGGATGGCGAGGAAGTCGTCAAGACAATCGCGGGCGGGACAGACGAAGCACGGAACCCCATCGCCCCCACGCTGCCACGCCCTCAGTCCGCAGTCGCAGCAGGCGACGTCAAATACATCAGTATCGATAGTGACGTCCTGGATGTGACGTTGACCCTGGATCAGACCGGCATCTACGAAGTTGGTGACTTCAGCACCGAGCAACTTAAGGAGACCGGTGACTGGATGACCGCCTTTCTGCATAGCAAAGCGTTCCAGCAGATACCGCCGGCGAATATTCAGAATATCTTCATGCGTCTGCAGCAGGTTAATTACAAAGCGGGAGACGTCGTCATCAAGCAAGGCGATGAGGGCAAATACTTCTATGTGATTAGTCGTGGCCACTGCAGAGTGACCCGCGAGACGCCTCTAAAACGCGAGGGCATCTACCTGGCTGATCTGACCGTGGGTGACACCTTTGGCGAAGAAGCGCTGCTTTCAGAGGCGAAGTGCAACGCAACGATATCCATGCAAACGGACGGCAGCCTGATGCGTCTGGGCAAAAGTGACTTTCAGGCTCTTCTGAAAGAGCCGATGCTCGAGTGGTTGGATAAAGACGAAGCGGACAAGGTCGTTGCGGAGGGCGGTCAATGGCTCGATGTGCGGCTGCCGAGCGAGTTCAAGGCCTCCCATCAGGACGGTGCCGTGAATATACCGCTGTACCTTGTACGCCATAAACTCAATTTATTGGATCCCGGGACGAAGTACGTCGTCTGCTGCGATACTGGCCGGCGCAGTTCAGCGGCGGCTTTCATACTGAAACAGAAGGACTTTCGGGTCGTGGTATTAAAAGGCGGACTGAACCAGGGCGGGCTCTGAGCACCGGCTTCCGAAAACACCGGCCCGCGGAAAACGCATCATCGCAACGGCCGTTTCAGGCAGTTCACCAGCGGTTAAGGCCAGCCGACGATCAGTAGCGGCTTTCCGCAAGCGCGGGTTACTGGGGATCGGCATCCTCGGCGGGCATACCCCGGAACAGCCATCGCTCGATCGGGCGCTTCAGGTACTTTGCGAATCCGACGTATAGCAGTCCAAGCCCGATAGCGCCCCACGGCGGTGCCAGTTGCACCACGTATAACGGCCAGATGAAAGCCTTGAGGGTGTTCTGGAATGAGTCGATAAGAAACTGGATAACGAACTCAACCGCCTGGCCGTTGAACAGGCTGCCGATGCCCAGAATATCGTCGCCGAGCGAACCGATTTCAAAATAGACGAAACTGAGAGCAAACCCCAAGGCATAAAGTCCGCCTCCCCGCACTTTCCAGACCTTGCGAAACCAGTCCCGAAACCAGCCGTGCGATTTCTCCGGCAAGACGCGCGCGCGATCGCCAATCAGCTGGCTAATCGAGCGACTACCGCGCGCTTTCGTTTCCGAATCCGGATCCAAGCGATCAGGACTTGTCGAGCTTCGTGAACTTCGAACCTTCGAGCGTCAGGTTGTACATCAGGCCTTTCGAACCGAAGATGAAGCCAACAACAGGGTCGCGGATGTTGTCGCTGTCAATCGTCTTGCCGGCACCCACATCGATCAATGCAACGGAACCATCGACACCAACTTTCCATCCGCTCGAATTGCGGAACTTATCAAGCGCCTCGCGCGTCATGAACGCGATCACGATTGACTTCGCCTGGGCGCCGAGCTGGAATCCGACCGAGCCACTCGTCGTCCGGTAGTAACCCACCGTCGACCCACCAACGCGCAGAACGCCCTCGCCTGTCTCAGCGCCGAGACCAACGCCTACCTTGATAACCCGCGGGAAGACAAGGTAGCCCGCCGCCTGATTCAGAAAAACGTCAGAACCACTGATTTCTTCCTTGAATACCTGCAGAGCTTTATCCGACTCGCGATTTAGTTTGTCAGCCGATGCCGCGAGAGCCGCAGTCGCGAATAGCATGGTCGTAACAAGTAATAACGGACGCAGAATACTGCCGTGCTTTATCATCACCAAAATTCCTGTTTGAGGGGCAATCGGGCCCATTCGGGCGCTAATGGTGGGCAATAATAGCCCAATATCCGGCGTATAGCCTAAGCGCGTAACCCTGAACCAGCACTGAATGCTGCGGAATCAATAAGCCGCCCGGGCGGCGGACAGCAGTGCCTCCAATAGCTGGCGCAACGTCGCGCGAAGCTGTCCCGCCTTTTCCGCGTCGAACACGGTAGTCGCCTCGTCCATATAGGTGCGCTGCGCTATCTCGAGCTGGACGGCATGTACATGGTTATCCGGGTTACCGTAGTGGCGAGTGATATAGCCACCTTTGAAGCGGTCATTAAGTACCGTGCTGTAGGGGCTGGCGGATGCCGCCTCACAGACCGCGGTTTCTATGAATGCCGCGCAACTCTTGCCGCTGTTTGTACCAATATTGAGTGCCGGCAGTTTGCCATCGAAAAGACGAGGCACAACGCTCGGGATAGAGTGTGCGTCCCAAAGCAGCGCGTAGCCGTGCTTCGCTCGCATCGCAGCAAGCGTGGACGTAAGCCGTTCGTGATAGGGGCGCCAGTACGTCGAGATTCGTTCGGCTTTCTCCTGTTCGGTAATTTCACCTTCGTTGTAAATGTCTTCACCTGCAAAGGTGCTCAGAGGACATAAACCGGTCACTAACTGTCCCGGATAGAGAACATCGTCCGTCGCGGCACGGTTCAAATCGACCACGTATCGCGAGTAGTTTGCAATCTGCATCGATGCGCCGAGGTCGCGCGCGAATTCGTAGAGCTCCGCCACATGCCAATCGGTATCCGGCACAGCGAGCCCGGCCGGCGTCATGCGGGAACGTATATCATCCGGAATGTGGCAGCCGTCGTGCGGAACGCTAATCAGCACGGGCAGGTCCCCGTCGAAGGGGGTAGCAACCTCGATCATCGGGTCATGCTCGGCAGTATCGACTCGGCGTATTGACAGTAGTTACCGTCGTCGATCGTAGCCGCAACGCGGCGGATGTCGGACGACAACGATCGGTCCTCGATATAGCGTGGCGAGATTTCGCGAAGTGCGGTCACGACGCTCTCGATTGCCGGCGAACTTTTCTTCGGATGATGGAAATCGATGCCCTGTGCGGCCGCCAGCAGTTCGATCGCTACGATATCCGCCACGTTATCGAGCATCGTGTGCAATCGGCGCGCCGCAAACGTCGCCATGCTCACGTGATCCTCCTGGTTGGCCGATGTCGGAAGACTGTCCACGCTCGCGGGATGTGCATGCGACTTGTTCTCGCTGGCAAGCGCCGCGGCGGTAACCTGGGCCATCATGAAACCGCTATTGAGCCCGACCTCGGCAACCAGGAACGGCGGCAGGCCGCTAAGATGCGTGTCGATGAGCAGCGCGATACGTCGTTCAGATAAGGCCCCGATCTCGGCGATGGCGAGCGCGAGGTAGTCAGCGGCCATGGCTACCGGTTCGGCGTGAAAATTGCCGCCGGAAAGGACCACTTTGGAATCAACGAATACCAGTGGATTATCGGTCACCGCGTTCGCCTCGGTCTGCAGCACCGAGCAGACGTGGCGCACGACGTCGAGGCACGCGCCCACGACCTGCGGCTGACAGCGAATCGAATACGGGTCCTGAACGCGGTCGCATCCCAGATGCGAGGCGCGAATATCGCTGCCTTGCATAAGCTCACGCAGCACGCCGGCAATCGCTATCTGGCCACCGTGGCCGCGCACGCTCTGAATGCGCTTGTCGAACGGCGTATCGCTCCCCTTGATCGCATCGGCAGACATTGCTCCGGCAACGATCGATGCGGACAGGACATTCTCGGCGCGAAAGACGGCAGCCAGCGCCAATGCCGTGGACACCTGGGTACCGTTTAGCAGCGCAAGGCCTTCCTTGGGAGCCAGCCGCACCGGCGTGATGCCCGCCTCCTGAAGCGCGATCGGCGCTGGTACGAGATTGCCGTTCACACGGACCTCTCCGACGCCGATGAGTGCGCCCGCCATATGGGCAAGTGGCGCCAGGTCTCCCGACGCGCCAACCGAGCCGCGCGAAGGAATCCGCGGATAGATATTGTTGTTAATGAGCGCACAGAGTGTCTCGACGAGCTCGAGACGAACGCCCGAACACCCTTCAGCCAGCGCGACGACTTTCATCAGCATAATCAGGCGAACGATCTCGTCTTCGAGGTCCTCGCCAACACCGACGGCGTGCGAGCGTACGAGGTTCTCCTGCAGATGCGCCAGTTCATCATTACTGATACGAACCTCCGCCATCTGGCCGAAGCCGGTGTTAACGCCGTAGACGGTATCGCCGTGCGCTACTATATCGTCGACGAGTTCTTGTGCTTCCGCAATACGGCGACGCGCGTCATCACCGAGCGATACCGATACGCTGTCCTGCCATGCGGCCCGCAGATCGGTGAGCGTCACGAGCTGGTTTTCGATGATGAGATTCATGGCACTCTCCCGGTATCTACCATCGGCAGGTCCAGACCGTTTTCCCGCGCGCAGTCGATCGCGATTTCATAGCCCGCGTCAGCGTGCCGCATCACGCCGCTTGCCGGATCGTTCCAGAGCACTCGCGCGATTCTTCGATCCGCCGCTTCACTGCCGTCGCAGACAATCACGAGGCCCGCATGCTGTGAGTAACCCATGCCGACGCCACCGCCATGATGCAATGACACCCAGGTTGCGCCGCTCGCGGTATTCAGGAGCGCGTTCAGCATGGCCCAGTCCGACACGGCATCGCTGCCGTCCAGCATCGATTCGGTTTCCCGATTGGGGCTGGCGACGGAGCCGCTGTCCAGGTGGTCACGTCCGATAACGACCGGCGCCTTGAGCTCTCCGTTACGAACCATCTCGTTGAACGCCAATCCCAGGCGGTCGCGCTGGCCGAGCCCGACCCAGCAGATACGTGCCGGGAGCCCCTGGAAATGAATACGCTCGCGCGCCGCATCCAGCCAGTTGTGTAAATGGCGATCGTCCGGAATAAGCGCTTTGACTTTTGCATCGGTTTTATAGATGTCCTCAGGATCTCCTGACAACGCCGCCCATCGGAACGGACCGACGCCCCGGCAGAAAAGCGGGCGTACGTAAGCCGGTACGAAGCCCGGAAAATCGAACGCATTGTCGACGCCTTCGTCGAGCGCGACCTGCCGAATATTGTTACCGTAATCGAACGTGGGTATGCCCTGCTTCTGGAAATCGAGCATGGCGCGCACGTGCACGGCCATCGATCGGGATGCCGCCGCCGCTACCGCGTCCGGGTCACGCTCTCTCTTTTCAAACCATTCCTGCAACGTCCAGCCAATTGGAAGGTAACCGTTAGCCGGATCGTGCGCCGATGTCTGGTCGGTTACCGCGTCAGGACGGATACCAAGCCGCACCATCTCGGGCAAGATCTCCCCCGCGTTTCCCAGGAGACCGACAGACACCGCCTGCTTGTCGCGGGTTGCTGTGTCGATTATCTGTATCGCCTCGTCGAGTGTCTCGGCGCGCCTATCGAGGTAGCCGGTTTCCAGTCGCATGTCGATGCGATCCGGCTGACACTCGACCGCGAGCATGGACGCGCCGGCCATCGTGGCAGCCAGCGGCTGCGCGCCTCCCATGCCGCCAAGACCTGCCGTCAGTATCCAGCGTCCGGACAGATCACCGCCATAATGCTGGCGACCCATTTCAGCAAAGGTCTCATACGTACCCTGTACGATTCCCTGGCTACCGATATAGATCCATGATCCGGCTGTCATCTGACCGAACATCATCAGACCTTTCCTATCCAGCTCGCGAAAATGCTCCCAGTTCGCCCAGGCAGGTACCAGGTTTGAATTCGCGATCAACACGCGAGGGGCATCCACGTGCGTCCTGAAAACGCCAACCGGCTTGCCGGACTGCACCAGCAGAGTCTGGTCCTTTTCGAGCGCTTTCAGCGCCGTGACGATCGCATCGAAACACTCCCAGTTGCGCGCGGCTTTGCCGATGCCTCCGTAAACCACGAGGTCCTGGGGCCGTTCCGCCACCTCCGGGTCCAGGTTGTTCATCAGCATTCTGAGCGGCGCCTCGGTCAGCCAACTCTTGGCCTCAAGCTCAGTTCCTGTGGGTGCCTTGATAGTCCTGTTCATTGCCGTAGTTCCTCCAACTGCACGACTTCAGCCAATGTTGTCCGGGCCTTTCCCGGCGGCGCGTAATGTCCGGTCAACTCGTAGCGGCTGCCTGGATGATGTAATCGAGCAAACGTCACGGGCCGACCATCGGACCAGGTGCGGCGTATGACAACGAGGCTTGCTTCGTCATCAATATTCAGGTGCTTCTTGACCGCTGCGTTCGGCACGCTCGCACGCACCACCTGCTCGGCCTCCTGTAACGGCGCTATCGCCGTCAGGTACGCGCTGGGCGTCGTGCTTTCAAAATCCTGCTCGAGGCAGTCCGGCGCAAAGCTTGCGAGCACGTGCCGATCTTCGAGCTGAATGGCGACATCGTTTTCGAAGTGCACCAGCAACAGATGAAACACGTCTGTTCCCTGCGCGACGTGCAGCGCCTTTGCGACCTCCCCTCGGGCATGCTGCAGCGACCTGCGAATGACCTTGCAGGAATGCATGTGACCGCGCAGCGCAATCTCGTCCGCGATGTTGTGCACTTCGAGCAGGTGTGACTGCGATCGGAAGTCGGACACGAACGTGCCGCGACCCGCGACCCGCTCCACGTAGCCTTCATCGTCGAGTTCACGCAGCGCACGATTCGCGGTCATGCGCGATACGCTTTCCGACTCGACGAGTTCGTTCTCAGACGGCACGCGATCGCTCGGTTTGAGTTCGCCTGATGATATCCGTCCGATAATCAAATCTTTGAGCTGCTGGTAACGCGGTTTCGCCGCATTCATCATGTTCTCCCCAGCGACTGTATTGTTTCTACGTATGCCGCTCGCACGCGGCTGCGATCAACGTGCATCGCATCAACGACGCGCCACTCGCCGTTGACCATGACGCGGTCGATCGGCAGCGGGTAGCCTGAAAAAACGAGCGCGTCGAGCCGCGACTCATCGCCATGCCCGGCAAGCATCGGATCGTCATCGCTCAGCACAACGAGGTCAGCTGGCGCACCTTTGCGGAGGCCCGTCGTCGCCTGTCCCGTCGCAACGGCACCACCTTCGAGCACACGGGAAAACAATTCGCGTCCGACATGGCTGTCTCGCAGTGACACGATGTTGCGCGACCGCGTCGCCAGGCGTTGACCGTATTCGAGCCAGCGCAGTTCCTCGAAGGGGTTGATCGTGATGTGGCTGTCCGAACCGATCGCGATGCGGCCACCCTCCTTCAAGAAATGGTGCAGGGGAAACAGGCCGTCACCGAGGTTTGCCTCGGTACTCGGACAAAGCACCACGACAGCGCCCGAATGGGCTAACGCGACCGTCTCATCAAAATCCATATGCGTTGCGTGCACCAGACACCAGCCTTCCGCGACCGGAAAGTTCTCAAGCAGCCAGCGGACGGGACGTCGGCCGTTGGCCGCCATGCACTGGTCAACCTCGCGCTGTTGCTCCGCTATGTGCAGATGCATGGGTACGCCCTTGTTCGCTGCCGTCTCAGCAATTGCCGCGAGCGAATCACGGCTGACGGCGCGCAGGCTGTGGGCCCCGATGCCGATACTGATCGACTCGCCCTTGCACTCTGCTGCTCTTTTGTGATGCGCGAGAAACGTATCGAGCGCCATTGCAAAGTGACGCTGATACGAATCGGGTTCGGGATCATGAAACCCGGCGCGCTCGTAAAGAACGGGCACATAGGCCAGGCGAATACCGCTCTCACTCGCCGCCTGCACGATCGCTCGAAACATGGCGTCATCGCTGTCGCCATTCCTGGGATCACGGTGCAGATAATGGAACTCGGCAACCGAGGTGTAGCCACTCGCGAGCATTTCGCAGTAGGCCTGCCGTGCGATCGCTGTCAGCGCGGCGGCATCGATGCGCTCGGCAAGTTCATACATACGCTCACGCCAGGTCCAGAAACTGTCATGGCCCTCGGGGGAACGCTGCTCCGTGTGCCCGACCAGCGCCCGCTGGAAAGCATGACTGTGTGCGTTGCACAGACCGGGGATGACGAAGCCGACTCGTGTGTCATCGGCGGATACCTTTGCGGCAGGTTCGATGCTCTGAATACGGCCGCTATCAATACCGAGCCGAACGTTGTCCCTCCAGCCTTCTTGCAGCAGCGCTTTGTTGGCAAACAGTCGAGTCATCGCAATCTCTCTAGGTTGTATATACAGGCTAGTACATGGTAGTTTCGAATGCAATTTCGCGGAGATATTCGATGTCCGACTGGGACCTGCTGTTGACGAACGCGAGCATCGCCACTCTGGGCGCCGACACGCCAGGCTACGGTGAAATCAGCGATGGTGCGCTCGCGATTGCAGGCGGTCGTATCGCCTGGGTCGGACCCCAGGCCGATTTGCCCTCGGGCGACGCCGCGATGACGCGCTCGGTCTCCGGCCGGTGGCTGACGCCGGCACTGATCGACTGCCATACGCACCTCGTCTTCGCCGGCGAGCGATCCGGCGAGTTCGAGCAGCGGCTGAGCGGTGCGAGCTACGAAGAAATAGCGAAAGCCGGCGGCGGCATACTATCGACCGTGCGAGCGACTCGCGATGCGTCGCCGGATGAGCTTTTCGACGCCGCCCTGCCGCGGGTGCAGGCGCTAATCGCCGAGGGCGTTGCCACGGTCGAGATCAAGTCCGGCTACGGGCTCGATGTCGACAATGAACTCAAGATGCTCGAGGTTGCCAGGCGGCTGGGCGATTCGTCGGGCGTCAGCGTCTTTACGACCTTGCTGGCGGCGCACGCCATACCGCCGGAATTCGGAGGAAGAGCAGACGACTACGTCGATCTGATCTGCGACAAGCTGCTTCCAGAGGTCGCCTCTCGGCGCCTCGCAGATGCCGTGGACGCGTACTGCGAGTCCATCGCGTTCGGTGCCCCGCAGATCGCGAAATTGTTCCGCAAGTCAAACGAACTGGGTCTAGCCGTCAAATTACACGCGGATCAACTAAGCGACGGCGGCGGCGCTGAACTTGCTTCCCACTTCGGTGCATTGTCAGCCGATCATCTTGAGTACACGAGCGCAAGTGGCGTCGAAGCAATGGCGAAAGCCGGCGCGGTCGCAGTGCTGCTGCCTGGCGCATTCCTGACGCTTGGCGAGACGCAGCGTCCGCCGGTTGCGGCGCTGCGTTCCAACGCCGTACCAATCGCGGTCGCCAGTGACTGCAACCCGGGCACCTCGCCGATGTGCTCGTTGCGGACTGCCATGATGCTGGCGAGTCGGCTCTTTGGCTTGACGCCACTCGAGTGCCTGGCCGGGACGACACGCGAAGCGGCACGAGCCCTTGGACTTGCCGACGATCGCGGCACGCTCGAAATTGGCAAACGAGCCGACATCGCGATCTGGAATATCAGCCATCCTCGCGAACTAAGCTACTGGCTGGGGACCCCGCAGCTGGCAGAGCTTCTGCTGGCGGATACGATCACGGGTGGGCAAACTACGCGCCCTTGAACGCGCACCTCGCCCAGTCTCGAAGCTTCGTCCTTACGCTGGGCGTCCTTACCGCCATGGCGGCGCTGACCGTGGATCTCAGCCTGCCGG
>CAMYMR010000039.1 GCA_947259285.1 uncultured Woeseiaceae bacterium
AAGGAAGACAAACCGCTGCCAAAATCGTCAAGGGCGAACTGACAACCCATATCTCGTAAGGCATCAATGAGTTCGCCGGCTTCGGATATATTGCGGATAACAGCCGTCTCGGTTATTTCAAAATTGATCGTGCCCGGCGGTAACGGCGACTTGGCAACGGCGCTTTTCAGGAAATCCGCGAAACGTCGATCGCCAACGCTGCTCCCGGACAGGTTGATCCAGTATTTTCGATGAGCAGCCTCGAACGCGTGGTGCACAAAAAGCATCTTGAACAAGCTGGTAATTACCCATTTGTCGAGCTCCACGCTCATGCCGTAACGTTCGGCGGCCGGCAGGAACGCACCGGGAGGAATCAGCTTACGAGTTTCAGGGTCGCGCAGGCGAAGCAGGATCTCCAGGCTCTCCGGCTCATCAACATCGTCATTCGTTGACTTAATGTGCTGGGCGTATATCGCGAAACGATTCTTGTCCATGGCTTCGCGCAGCCGCTGTACCCACCGGACCTGTCCACGGTGCGCCCGTGCCGAGTCCTTCTCACCCGAAACCATATGCACTCGATTTCGGCCGGCCTCCTTTGCAGCGTAGCAGGCGGCGTCGGCAAGCTGCTGCAGTTCGCTGATATCGCCCACGTCCGGATCGATCGGAAGGCCGCCGATGCTAACGCCGATACGATAGGTCTCAACGTCCCAGTGGAAACGATAGTCCTCGATGCTCTGCCGGATCGACTCCGCGATACGCGCCGCTACTTCTGTTGGACATTCCCAGAGAATAATCGCAAATTCGTCACCACCGAGTCGGCCAACGATGTCGTCGTTTCGCACGCTGTCTTTCAGAATGTCACTAACCGCACGCAGCAGCTGATCACCAGCCGTGTGTCCCGATGTGTCATTAACGACCTTGAATTGATCGAGATCCATGAACATGAGGTAACTCTTGTTTTTCCCCTCACTACTGGTCTGCCACGCGCGCTCGAGTTGCGATTCGAACGCACGGCGATTCAGCAATCCCGTCAGCTCGTCATAGCTCGCCTGGTACTCAAGCTGCACCGTCAGTTGCATTGATTCGGTGACGTCCTGGACCTGCAGCACGCTGTACAGGAACTCGCCCGCTTCCGATGCGACCACCGAAAGATTCAGGAGCGCCTGTATTTCTTCACCGCCTGGTCCGATGCACATGACCTTTTCATGAAGACTATCCTGCTCTGATTTGACGACGATTTCGTACTGTTCATCGAAACGCTCAGCATCGTCTTCGCCAATCGCGTCCGAAAACTTACGGCCAAGCAATGCGGGCCAGAACATACTCTGTAGTGCGGGATTGGCGTCGAACAATACGCCGTCCGCGTCGAGAAGCCCCATACCGATTGGAGCGTTTTCGAACGCGTTCAGGAATCGCATTTCAAACTCGGCACGCGCGTCTATTTCCTCGGATAAGCGCTCGTTGGTAACCTCCAGTTCCTGCCGGGCTTTCTCAATCGACTCGGTGCGCTCCGCTACCTGTGCGCGCAACGTATCGTTCAGCCACTGAATATTTCTTGTGCGATAGGCCATGAACGCGCGCAGGATCAGGATTACGGCCACCGCAAACGCCAAAAGGAACCAGCCCTGCTGCCAGAAGAAAGGTAATACGGTAAAGCGAAGGCTGGCGACCTGACTGCTCCATTCGCCTCCGGCATGGCGCGCTCGTACAACGAATTCATACGAGCCGGGCGGAATCCTTGGATAGCTTACCGATCGACTTGTGGTAGGAGATCCCCAATTGCTGTCCACGCCGTCGAGCTTATAGCTGTACTGCATGCCTCGAGGATTCTGGAGGGAGATTGCTGCGTATTCGATACGCGCACCGAGCTCTCGCGGCTCGATTTCTTCACTGTCCAGTATTTGATGACCGCTGAGCTGCGACTCCGCACGCACAATAGTGGGGGAAGGCTCGATCGGCCGAGGCATCGGCTGTGAGATATCCATGCGTGCCACACCGTCCACCGTGCCCACCCAGAGGTGGCCGTCGGAGTCGATAAAGGTGGCATGCACGTTGGTTTCTAAACCAACGAATCCGGCTTGCTGATTGTAATGAGCAATGCCTGGCACGCCCGGCACGAATTGATAGAGGCCTTGTTCGCCGCCAACAACGATCGTTCCGTTATCCAGCGGCTGCGCGAGATAAACCGTCTGATCCGACACCGGGGTAACCCCCCCGTAGTCGGTGAACCGCTCACCATCAAAATGGTAAAGACCACCTTCTTCGGTGGCGATCCATGCTGATGTCGGACTCGTCACGCTGATGTGGTTAAACAGGCGCTTCGGTAAAGCGCTTCCCGGACTCAACGTGACTTCATCGTAACCGCCTTCTGCCGCCGGCATCAGGCTGACGATTTCGTAAGCGGTGTTTACGGCGCTTTTGTCGCCACCAATTATTCTTTGTTGAAAGTCGCCATCCGCATCGGGAAGCAGCTGTACAATGCCAACCTCATCGGCGCCGTACCAGACGCTGCCGTCGTCGGCAACATCTAACGAATAGACTGACGTGTTATCCGGCGTATCAAAACGGGTGATCGATTTCGTGTCGGGCTGATACCTGAAGACCCCGCTGCCAATCGTCGAGTACCAGATCCCCCCGTCTCGAGCAACATCCAGGTCGAGTATGTCGGCGCCGTTCGATCCCGGTATGTGGGTAGCTGCCATCGCATCGACATTGACAAAGTACAGGCCATGGCCGGTGATGCCTGCCCAAATATCGCCGTTCGCGTCCGCGACGATGTCGCGAACTGCGCCTTTCGGAATATCTGCCGCCTCCCCGACAACAAGCAGCGATTCATCGTGCCGACGCATGATCAGTTTCGCGTCGGTGCCAAACCAGAACCGGCCATGCCGATCCTCGGCGGTCGCCCACACCGTTACGGGGTCAAACTCCGTTCGCAGCCGAAAGTGCTGGAAGCGATCGCCCAGGAACCGGATCAGCCTCGATCCGCTTGACAGCCAGAGAGAGCCTTCACGATCGACAAACATCGAATTGACGTCATCGGTTCCCGTGTAGCGACGTAACTCGGCACTTCCGTTATCCGCGGCAGCGGATTGAACCTGAAAATTGAACAGCTCGTTCTTCGTCGCCACCCAGACCAGGCCACCGCGATCCGTCACAATGCTGACAATCGGGTTCTTCGAGTCGATCTTGACGCGCGGGATCGTCGCTCCGTCCTGCCACACCCCGACCTGGCCGGTCTGGTTCGCTATCCAGAGTGTGCCGGTGGCATCGACGTGAATCTTGCGCACGGATTGCTCGAGCAATTCGAGGGTCGGCTGCGGTTCCAGGTCGAGCCTGTATAGCCCCGTCGTTGATTCAACCCAGACCTTGTCACCGGTCACAGCAAGGTCGGTGATGCCAGCCTTCTTGTCGCCGACCAGATACTCAATGCTATGCGTGCGGCCATCACTGGTAATCTCGACGATTCCAACGTCTTCGATGACCGCGAGTCGACGCTCGCCGGTTGATTCGATATCGAGCACCGGTTTGATCATGTTCTCTGGCGGCTCGATGACATGCGCCAGGCGGGCGCCTTGAAATGCCGTGATGCTGCCACGCGCGTCCCCGACCCACACCGAGTTCTGGTCACTCACGTAAAGCGCCGTCAACGAATTATTTGGCAGACCGTCAGCGATCGTGTACTGATCGAATTCTCTTCCGTCGTAACGATTCAGGCCGCGCGCGGTCGTGAACCAAAGGTAACCAGCCTGATCCTGCTCGATATCGACAACGTTCGACTGCGTGAGACCATCGAGAACCGTGTAGAAACGGAACGGTGCTTCCGCCGACCCGTTCGACGCCAAAACGGGCGTCGAGAACAGAGGCGTCAGTACTGCCAGGGCCATCGCACGAAAGACAATCTGCAGCTTCACTCAGGGATCTCACTGGAATCAATAGCTTACTTAGGGCTAAATCGGCCGTTTTTTGGATTTCTTGAGTTCCCGAGACAGGTTTTTTTGAGTAATAGCAAGCTCAAGTTATTCAGCATGTTGCCGATAGCCGGGTATTGCTTCTGTCGAGAGCTGTCAATGCAAGGGCCACTACCGCCAATCGATGAAACAGCCCGGCTGATGAGCCTGCATTCCCTGCGGATCATGGATACACCCGCGGAGGAGCGCTACGACAGACTGACGCGGATGGCGAAGCGCCTGTTCAACGTGGAAATCGCCCTGGTGAGCCTGGTCGACTCTGACCGCCAGTGGTTCAAGTCTAAACAGGGCCTGGACGCCTGTGAGACGAGCCGCGCAATCTCCTTTTGCGGCCACGCCATACTGAAGACCGAGGTGTTTGTGGTCAGCGATGCCGCTCTCGACAGTCGCTTCGCGGACAACCCCCTGGTGGGGACGCCAGCCGAGATCGCGTTTTTCGACCTCGATGGTTTTAAGGCGGTCAATGACACCTACGGTCATGCGGCCGGCGATGATCTACTGCAACACTTTGCCAGGCTGCTGGTGAAGTGCTTCCGCACCGCCGATGCGGTCGGGCGACTGGGTGGCGATGAGTTTGTTGTCTTTCTCAGCAACTCCTGCGGGGGAGCAACAGCCGCCCTCGAGCGGCTGCAGGAAATGGCGTTGCGGACCGAGTGTGAGATTCGAGAAAAACTTGCCTGGAGTGTAGGCACTATTGCGTTTGACCCGGACCGACATACGACGGTGGAGAGTATGTTGGCTGACGCTGACTCGAACATGTACGATGACAAGCTGAAAAGACGCGCGGCAAACGGCTAACAGAACAACCGGGGGCGCAAGACGGCATTGCTTCAGAATGGGCAAATCGCGGCGCCCGGCATCATGGCGCTCACCACGGCAATCAGCCTTCTCGGGCTGTTTTACCTGCCAAAAATCATCGACCAGAGCCTGTTTCGGCCTTTCTACTTCCTGCAAGAAAAGCAGTACGCCACGATGATCCTGAGCGGATTCGTGCATGCGGACGTCGGGCACCTGCTGTTTAACATGTTTACCTTCTATTTCTTCGCGTTTCCGCTGGAGCGCTTCATCGGAACGATTCCGTTCCTGATCCTGTACTTCGCCGGCCTCTTGCTAAGCCACACATGCACCTATTTCAAGCAGCGGCACAATTCTGCTTATGCATCGCTCGGCGCATCCGGTGCCATCTCTGCGGTGCTGTTTGCGTACATCGTCTACTTTCCCGCCACCACACTCATGATAGTTCCTGTTCCTGTGCCGATCCCCGCGGTACTTTTTGCGGTTGGCTACGTGGGCTATTCGTACTGGGCGTCGACACATTCTCGCGGGCGCATCAACCATGACGCGCATCTTTGTGGTGCACTGAGCGGAATCGGCTTCGTCGGAGTAACCGACCCCACCGCCTTTGTGGATCTGGCAACAACAATCGGGGCATTGCTGAGATAGCCCTACACGGCAGCCCGGGACGCTCGATCTACCGTTCCGAGGCAAGCAAAATTCTGTAGCACGACTGCCGGAGACCCGAGGCAAGCAAAATTCTGTAGCACGACTGCCGGAGACCCTGTTGCCTGCGGCAATTGCGTATATCTACGATTCGGTCATTAGCGGTTCAATTGATCGTAATTAATCGGATGATTCGGAACGACGGGAGGCAGACGATCATGTCCGAGTTGTTCCGACCAATCTCAACCGAACGACTCACGGCCTGGCTGTTCCAGGAATTGGAGCGCCACGACTCCATCCTCGGGATTCCGCGCCAGCAGTTTTTTGTTCCGCGCGAAGACTCGCCTATGCGAGGCGAAATCTATGGGCATCGGCTGCATACGCCCATAGGCCCTGCCGCGGGCCCTCATACACAGATGGCGCAGAATATCGTGGCGGCCTGGTTGTGCGGCGCGCGGTACATCGAATTAAAAACCGTACAAACCCTTGACGAATTGGACGTCAGCAAACCCTGCATCGACATGGAGGACGAGGGCTACAACGTCGAATGGTCGCAGGAGCTGAAAGTCTTCGAGTCTTTCGATGAGTACCTTCGGGCCTGGGTACTGATTCATGCGCTGCATCACCACCTGGGTTTCCCAGGAGACAATCCGGGAATCGTCTTCAATCTAAGCGTTGGATACGACCTCGACGGCATCCGGCAGCCGAACATGCAATGGTTCCTCGACCAGATGCAGGATTGCTCGGAGTACAAGGAGTCCATCGTCGAGCAGGTCGCAAGATATTTTCCTGCGGTGCGGGACCTGGAAATACCGGATCGCCTTTCCGACAACGTCACCTTGTCGACCATGCACGGCTGTCCCCCTGATGAGATCGAAGCCATCAGTACTTACCTGCTTCGCGAACGGCGCTTGCACACGCTGGTGAAGTGCAATCCAACACTGCTCGGTCCCGAGCGTTTGCGGACTATCCTGAATGACGACCTCAAATACGTGGATGTCGTCGTACCGGACGTGGCATTCGATCACGATCTGAAGTATTCGGCGGCTGTCCCGATGTTTCGCAACCTCAAGGCCGTTGCAGAGCAGCATGAACTCGAATTTGGCGTGAAGCTTTCCAACACGCTGGAGGTCGAGAACGTCCGTCCCGTGTTCGACACGGCTGAGAAGATGAGCTATCTCTCGGGGCGTCCATTGCACGCCATAACCGTCAGCCTGGCGCATGAACTGGTGGAGGAGTTTGCTGGCGAATTACCGGTTTCTTTTTCGGCGGGCGCAAACGCGTTCAATCTGCCTGCATTGCTGGCTGCCGGTATGTCAACAGTGACGATCTGTTCGGATCTTCTCAAAACCGGCGGATACCTGCGACTGCTCGACTGTATCGATTCCATCGACAGGGCATTTGCGAAGGCGGGGGCCGAGAGCATCGACGAATTCACTGTAAGATCGGCTGAAACCAGCGATCGACCTTTGCCGCGCATCACAGCGGCGAGACTGAACCTGCAGCGCTACGCGAACGAAGTCCGTGCCGATGCTAACTACAGGAAAGACCGGCTCGACACGTCACACACGAAAACCTCGCGGCCACTCGAGTATTTCGACTGTATCAAAGCGCCCTGCGTGGACGAGTGCCCGCTGCATCAAAAGGTGCCGATGTACATGGACGCGGTACGCAGAGGCTCAATCAGTCGGGCCCAGGACATCGTCAAAGCCGACAATCCGCTCCCCTGCATACTGGGCCGAATTTGTGACCATTTGTGTGAGCGGGTCTGCGTTCGTACCCACATCGACGAGCCGCTCGCAATCCGGGACATCAAACGCTTCATCATGGATCGGCCGGTAGAATCGGATAGCATCGAGGTGCCGGTGCAATCCGGCAAGAAGGTCGCGGTCATCGGCTCGGGTCCCGGCGGTATATCGGCGGCGACCGAACTCGCCCGCGGTGGATTTGCCGTGGAAATTTTCGAGCAGCATGCCTACCCCGGCGGCATGGTTGGCGGCGCAGTTCCGGAGTACAGGCTCCCGCAGGCCGTGTTCGACCAGGATTTCGCACCGCTGCGGAAACTGGGCGTCGAAGTCCACTATAAGCAGCGCGTTGGGCGGGATGTCCGGCTTTCGCAGCTGCGCGAAGCCGGTTTCGATAACATCATCATCATGGTTGGGGCGCAGCGCAGCAAGACCCTGTCCCTCGCCAACGAAGACTGTGACGGCGTCGTCGACGCGCTGCATTTTCTGCGCCGTTCCCGGGAGGATCGCGCGCTTGGGCTAGGCGGCCGAGTTGGCGTTATTGGCGCCGGCGATACCGCAATGGACTGTGCGCGCGTTGCCAGACGTCAGAACAGCCGCCGGGTGACCTTGATCTATCGCCGCACTGTCGATCAGATGCCGGCCGATCGGGAAGAAGTTGCGCAACTCATCGACGAAGGCGTCGAGGTGCTCGAACTGGCCAAGCCGCAAGGGCTTGTCGTCGAAGACGGCAAACTGCGTGCACTGCTGTGCCGGCGCATGAAGTATGCAGGCGACCGCGATGCCACAGGCCGTAAGGTTCCCCACGAAGTACCCAACTCAGACTTCGAGGTGCCGTTGGACACCCTCATTTTGGCGATCAGCCAGCACGCTGTTCTCGACTTCTTCGGCCGGGAACCCATCGAGGTTAATGATCGCGGGTACATCAATGTCGACCCGGTGACGTTCGAGACGTCCGTGCCAGGCGTCTATGCGGGCGGTGATGTCGCCAATGATGGCCCCTCCTCCATCGTCAAGGCGGCTGCCGCCGGAAAAACGATCGCCGACGCGATCATGCGTGGGCATCGCGTCAGCAGCGACTCGGTCGAGCCGGCGCGACGTGACAAAGCGATGCTGCTGCGACACCGTGGTCAGAGGCAGCCTCGGGTCAATGCGCCACAGCGACCCCGCGGTGACAGGGACAACTTTGAGGAAGTGGTCCTCACCTACTCCGAGCGACAGGCACGAGAAGAAGCCGGACGGTGCCTGGACTGCGATACGTTCTGCAGTATCTGTGCCGGCGTGTGTCCGAATATTGCGCTGCAGACATACGAGACAGAGCCTTTTGAGGTTCGCCTGCCGAGAATCAGCCTCGTTGACAGCGAGATCCGTATCGATCCGGGGAACACCTATCGTGTTGCGCAGCCATTCCAGATCGCCGTGCTCACGGACTTTTGTAATGAATGTGGCAATTGCACGACATTCTGCCCGACGTCTGGTCATCCGTATCGCGACAAGCCCCGCCTCTACCTTGACCGTGAGGATTTCGAATCACAGCAAGACAATGCCTTCATGGTATTCAAAGACAACGATACCTGGGCTATAGACGCACGATTGCAGGGAGCCGATCACCGTGTCGAATTGAACGGAAAACTGGACTACGCCGGACCCGCCTTCACGGCAAGCATCGATCCGCAAACGTTCAAAGTGGAGTCCGTGAAAGCAACGGGAGTCGACGGCTCCTACTCACTGGAGGCTTGTGCATCCATGTTCGTGTTGCTAAACGGGTTGCGGAAATCGCTACCCTTCCTGCCAGCAGCGCGTCGACAAGCGGCAACGAAGGGACGAATCGAGCACCCGGGATACGAGGAATAAAATGAGCTCGCTACTGATCACCAATGGCCATCTAGTGACCCTCGATAAAGAAGATCGCTTTATCCAGGGCGGCAGCATCTACGTCGTCGGTGATCAGATCATGGATATCGGGGACTTCGCCCCGGGCACCTATCAAGCTGACCGAACGATCGACGCGCACGGCAAGCTCGTCATGCCGGGACTGATCAACGCTCATCACCATCTCTATTCGACCTTCGCCCGCGGATTTACGCCGCCCGGCCCACCGGCAACAAATTTCGAGGAAAACCTCAGAAACCTGTGGTGGAAACTGGACGCCGCACTTGATACCGACGACGTGTATTTCTCCGCTTTGCTGGCCATCATGCATGCGGCTCGGGCCGGATGCACAACCATCATCGATCATCACGCCTCGCCGTCGTGTTGGGAGGGAAGCCTGGATCAGGTCGAGCGTGCGTTCCGGGATGTCGGTTTGAGCGGCTGCCTCTGTTACGAGGTCTCCGATCGAAACGTGGCAGGGGAAGGTATCGAGGAGAACGAACGCTACATCCGCAAATGCCGTGACTCGGACGACAAGCAGATGGCGGGCATGTTCGGTCTGCACGCGCTGATGACGCTGGGTACCCGGACACTCGATCGCTGCGCCGATATCGGTAATGCACTCGACGCAGGATTTCACGTGCACGCGGCCGAAGACGAAATCGACGTCAAGATCACAATGGACCGCTATGGACGACGCATCATGGACCGGTTCCTGGACTTCGCCATTCCCGGCCCCAAGACGATATTCGTGCATGGGGTCCATTTCGGCCGCCGCGAGCTGGACCTGCTGCACTCCACCGACTCCATGCTCGTCAACGCCCCGGAATCGAACATGAACAACGGGCTCAGCGTTGCGCCGATCCTGGACATGCTCAAACACGGCGTCACCGTCGGTGTCGGTACCGACGGCATGTCCTCGCACCTGATATCCCAGGCGCGCGCCATGTATCTGCACCAGCGCACCTATCACCGCGATCCAACGGTGGCGTTCTCCGAGGCCTGCGAGATTCTCCTGAAAAACAACCGCAGCATCTGCGACCGCCTGTTCGAGGAGCCCCGCGGCGTTCTTGCCGGTGGTCACCTCGCCGACATCATCGTTTCAGACTACGTGCCGTTCACACCATTGAATGCGGAGACATTCTACGGACACCTGCTGTTCGGACTGAGCTTTGCCCGGGTTCATACGACGATCGCGCGAGGTCGGGTGATCGTCGAGGATGGCCAACTTGTGCACCTGGATGAGGATGAGATCCGTGCGCGTTGCGCCGAACGCGTACCTAGAATTTGGAATAGAATTAAGTAATAAGTTATTGTAAAGGAAGGTTTTTGGTCAGCTACTGGAAACACTACCACACGCCCGAAACGGTCGAGGAAGCGATCGCCGCCTTGCGCGGATACGATGGCCGCGCTCGCGTCATCGGTGGTGGAACGGACCTGCTCGTGGAGACACGGCGAGGTCTGCGGCGGCCCTTCGAGGCCATCGTGGACGCGTCACGCATCGCCGGCCTGAATACCATCGAGCGGGACCCGCAGCACATTGTGATCGGCTGCGGCGTGACTCACACCCAGATCGTCAACGATCCGAATATCCAGCGTCACGGCGCCTGCCTGTCCGAAAGCTGCGGCGTCATCGGCGGGCCTCAGGTACGCAATGCAGGCACGCTCGCGGGCAACGTGGCCCACGCGCTGCCCGCGGGCGACGGCAGCATTGGCCTGCTGGCACTGGCTGGTGAAGTCGAAATCACCAGCACCGCCGGTCGTCGCTGGGTGGCGGCCAAAGACACCTTCGTTGGCCCGGGCAAGAGTGTGATCGACCGGCACCGGGAGGTGCTGACACGCTTACGCTTCAAGCCCACCGGAACAGGCGAAGGGTCGGCGTTTCATCGCGTGATGCGGCCGCAGGGCCTTTGCTTGCCCATCATATCGATGGCGGCACGACTGACTGTCGATGGCGACCGCATCGTGGCGGCAAACGTCAGCATGGGACCAGTCGGCCCCGTTCCGTGGTTTGCCGAACCAGTGGCGCAGGCGCTGATCGGCGGGCCCGCAACGGATGCGCAATACGAAAAAGCAGTCGACGTCGCGCTTTCGAACGTTACGCTGCGAACCAGCAAGTACCGAGCCACCGAGGAATACCGCAGGACGATGGTCCGGACCTATCTCCCGATCATCCTGGCCACGGCCGCCGAACGCGCCGGAGCAAAGCGATGAGCAGGCTGAAGATGACGGTAAATGGCGTTGCGATCGACATCGACGTACCGGAATCGCGGTACCTGTCGGAGGTACTGCGCGAGGATCTGCGGCTGACCGGGACCAAGATCGGGTGTGCCGAGGCTGAGTGCGGTATCTGCACGGTACTGGTGGATGGCATTGCGGTCGTCAGCTGCGTCTTCCCCGCATTCAAGGCGCAGGGCGCGAGGGTGGAGACCATCGAAGGGCTGTCAAACAACGGAAGACTGCATGCATTGCAGCAGGCATTCCTGGATCACGGCGCAGTGCAATGCGGTATCTGCACACCCGGTTTAATAATGACTGCCAAGGGGCTGTTGGACACCAAGAATGCGGCGGGCGAAGCGGTGACCGAGAACGATATCCGGACTGCGCTTAAAGATTCGTACTGCCGCTGTACGGGCTATCAGAGTGTGATCAATGCAGTTCTCCAGGCGTCTGGTGAAGAGGTTGCACCGTATATTCCGGAAACCGGAACGCCCGGCACGGCTGTCGGCAAGCCGCGACCCAACCCGAATGCGTGCCCCATGCCCGGATACTTTCAATCGACACCGCGGCTGCGAAGCGCCTCGACGGCGTGCACGCAGTGCTGACGCACGAGGATATTCCCGGCCGCAATGCACACGGCGTAGTGAGCGTCGACTGGCCCGTGCTATGCGGTCGCAAAGTTCGCTACGTGGGCGATGCGATCGCGATCGTGGCGGCGGACAGCGATGAAATCGCGGCGGCAGCACTGCAGCTGATCGACGTCCGGTACGAGGAACTCCCGGCGGTCACCGACGCCATCGACGCCCTGAAACCCGACGCGACGCTCGTTCACGAGGAACGTCCGGACGGCAACCTCCTGAAGCACATCAAGGTCAGGAGAGGCGATCTCGATCGCGGCTTCGCCAACGCCGACGTGATTGTCGATCAAACCTACAGGACGCCCACGACGGAACATTTGTTCCTCGAGCCCGAATGTTCGATCGCCGTGCCCGCCGACTACGATCCGGCGAACTTCGGCGGCCGCCGCGATGGCCACGCGGTACGAGGCGACACAGCGAAACACGACAAGACGACGATTTACGTCGGCAGCCAGATTCCCTACTCGGACAGGGACCAGGTTGCCGCCACGCTGGGCGTCGCACCCGATGCGGTACGGGTCGTGGCCACGCTCATGGGCGGAGGATTCGGCGGTAAAGAGGACATCGCGGGGCAGATCCACGCGGCGTTGCTGGCCGAGGCAACTCAGCAACCCGTCAAGATGCTGTACTCACGACAGGAAAGCCTTATGGTGCATCCGAAGCGGCATGCCACCGTCATTCGCATGCGTACCGGCGCCACACGCGAGGGCAAACTGACGGCCCTGGAGGCAACCCTGTACGGTGATGGCGGTGCCTACGCCAGTCTGAGTGAAAAGGTGCTGACCCGCGCCACGACCCACGCGACCGGGCCATATGAGGTACCCAACGCCAAGGTCGACTGTTTTGCCATGTACACCAACAACGTTCCGTGCGGCGCATTTCGGGGTTTCGGCGTCACGCAGAGCTGCTTCGCGGTGGAGAGCAACATGGATATGCTGGCCGAAAAGCTCGAACTCGATGCGATTGAATTTCGTCGCATGAACGCGCTCGATGTCGGATCGGAGACCGCGACCGGTCAGGTCATGCGGGAAAGCGTTGGCCTTAATGCCTGTATCGATAAAGTCGATCACGACATGCGCAGCGGGGATTTCCGCTGGAGCTGGGCCGAAGGGCATCGACAATTCGCGTGGGGCCTGGCCCTGGGTTACAAGAATACCGGCCTTGGCGGCGGCGCGCCGGACAAGGCGACGGCCGAAGTCGAGGCCTGGCAGGATTCGGAAAGCGGACTGATGGCCGAGGTGAGAATCTCCTCGGCGGAAATGGGCCAGGGCCTGCCGGGCGTGCTCGCGGTTTGTGCGGCAGAAGAACTGGGCATCCCGCCGGAGCGGGTGAACGTTCTATTGGGCGACACCGATTACTGTCCGGATGGCGGACCGACGACAGCCAGCCGCCAAACTTATGTCAGCGGCAATGCGGTGCGTCTCGCCGCCAGACGCGTGGCGGAGCAACTGCCGACGACGGATTCTCCGCTGAGAATCAAGGCACAGCACGAATACTGGGCACCGAAAACGATGCCACTTGGTAAGGGCGGAGACATGCATGTGGCATTCGGCTTCTGCGCGCAAGCAGCGCTCTGCGAGATAGACATGCATACCGGCGAGGTCAGCGTTCAGAAGATCATCGCCGCGCACGATGTTGGCCGCGCCATTAACCCGCTGACACTCGAGGGGCAAATCGAAGGCGGCATCGTGATGTGCATCGGCTACACGCTGAGCGAACACTACATCCAGGAAGACGGAAAACCTTGGACGACGGTGATGGCTCGCTACAAGGCACCGAGCATCACGCACGCGCCCCGGATTATTTCTCATATTGTTGAGCACAGCACTTCTACCGGCCCGTTTGGCGCGAAAGGCGTGGGCGAACTGCCGAGTATCCCGACCAGCCCGGCCATCACCAATGCGATCTATCGCGCTACCGGCGTACGAGTCCGCAGCCTGCCAGTGGACCAGGATGAATTGCTACGAGCGATCAAAAAGGGCGCCACCGATATCGAGCTCGCCTGGGGCGACCGGAAGCCCATCCCCAACATTGATCTCGGAGGGGAACAGTGAACCTGATACCCGAAATTCGCGAAGAAGTACGGCGAAAGAGCATCAAACGCGCCCGCGCGCAACGGATTCTCTTGCCGACGTTCGCGCAACTCAAGGACCCGACATTGGCGCCGGATGGGATCAAATCCCGGTTGAAAGAGGTCGGTCTCTGGGACATCGACCCGGCCAACCTTTTCCGCATAACATGGAAGAACGAACCTGTCGAACACGGCGGCGGATTCGGAGAAGGCAACTGGATCGAGTTCCCACCCACTCTGACCGGTATCGACGCCACTATTGTCGGTATCGTCGGCCAGTGGTTTCCGACGGGCGCTCACAAAGTCGGGGCAGCCTACGGCTGCCTGGTGCCACGCCTCGTGACCGGGGCGTTCGACCCCGATACGCAGAAGGCCGTATGGCCGTCCACCGGCAATTATTGCCGAGGCGGTGCTTATGACTGCGCCCTGCTCTCCTGCCCGGCCGTCGCCATTCTGCCCGAGGGCATGAGCCGAGAGCGCTTCGAATGGCTGCGCGCGATCGGCACCGATGAAATCATCGCCACGCCCGGTACCGAGTCGAACGTCAAGGAGATCTACGACCGCTGCTGGGCGCTCCGCAAAGAGCGCGGCGACGCTGTCGTCGTTTTCAACCAGTTCGAGGAATTCGGCAACGCCATCTGGCACTACCAGATGACCGGTTCGATCATCGAGGAAATATTCCAGAATCACTACTCGACCGGGCGACGCCTTTCGGGCTACGTCAGTGCGACGGGTTCTGCCGGGACGATAGCGGCGGGCGACTACCTTCGTACCCGGTATCCGGACATTCGCGTGGTTGCGACCGAAGCTTTGCAGTGCCCGACACTCCTGCAGTTCGGATTCGGTGAGCACCGGATAGAAGGCATCGGCGACAAGCACGTCCCGTGGATTCACAACGTGCGCAATACCAATCTCGTGGCCGCCGTCGATGACGAGCAGACCATGCAGCTCATGCGCCTGTTCAGTGAGGACGACGGGCACGCCTGCCTTCGCCGCGAGGGCGTCGACGAGGACCTGTTGCAGAACCTGAGTGAGATTGGCATTTCCGGCCTTTGTAACCTCGTTGCCAGCATCAAGGCCGCACGTTATTACGATATGGATAGTCGCGATGTGATCTTCACGCCGATCACAGACTCGATGGAGCTGTATGCGTCACGCAGACAGGAAATGAAGGACGCGCACGGTCCGTACAACGCTCACCTGGCAGACCAGCACTACGGCCGCTACCTGCTGGGGACCACGGCGGACAACGTCCGCGAACTCACCTATGCCGACCAGAAAGCGCTGCACAACTTCAAGTACTTCACGTGGGTGGAACAACAGGGACGTACATCCGATGAATTGCGGCAGCTCTGGGATGCTGACTACTGGAAGGCGGTTTTCTCGCAGGACGTTGTGGACGAGTGGGACCGTCTGATCGATGCGTTCAACAACGATGGAGACATCTGATGAGCAGCACTTATTACGAGCAGGCAATGGGTGTCAAAGCCGACCTCGTCAATTTCATGCAGGACATCATTCGCATACCGTCATTAAGCTCGGACGAAGGCGCCGTCGTGGATCGCATCCGCGAAGAAATGCTGAAGATTGGCTATGACGAGATCACGGTCGATCCAATGGGCAACATTCTCGGCCGCATTGGATCCGGGCCTCGCATTATCGCGTTCGACGGCCATTGCGACATCGTCGACGTGGGCGATCCGGATCTGTGGGAGCGTGACCCGTATTCGGCGGAAATCGAAGATGGCATCCTCTACGGGCGTGGTGCGAGCGACATGAAAGGCGGTGTTGCGTCCAGCGTCTACGCCGGCGCGTTGCTGAAGAAACGTGGCGTGCCCGATAACGTGACCTTCTATGCCACCGCGACTATTCAGGAAGAAGACTGTGACGGGCTTTGCTGGCAGTACATCATCAACGAAGGCGGCCTGCGCCCCGAGCTCGTCGTTATAACCGAACCCACCAGCCTCCGCATTTACCGCGGCCATCGTGGGCGCATGGAGATGGAGGTGCATACATCCGGCATTTCCTGTCATGGCTCCGCGCCCGAGCGCGGCGACAACGCTGTTTACAAGATGGCCGGCATCATCGCCGATATCGAGAAACTCAATGAACGACTCGCGCCGCGCGATCCGCTCGGCAAGGGCACGGTGACGATCAGTGAGATTCGCTCGACCTCTCCGAGCCTCTGTGCCGTCGCGGATGGCTGCACGATACACCTCGATCGAAGGCTGACGATTGGTGAGACCGAAGACACCTCGGTTGCCGAGATCGAGGCGCTGCCGTCGGTCAAGGCCGCCAACGCGACCGTCACCGTGCTGGAATATGAGGTGCCAAGCTACACCGGTCTCAGGTACCCGACTCGCAAGTACTACCCGACGTGGGAGACCAAGGAAGACGAGCCACCCGTGATAGCCGCAATGGCCGCCTTTAGAAAGACCTTCAACAAGGCGCCGGAGATCGGATACTGGACGTTCAGCACCAATGGCGTCGCCACGGCCGGAATGCATCACATTCCAACGATCGGCTTTGGTCCGGGCCACGAACGCTTTGCTCATGCGCCAAACGAGCAAACCGAAATAGAGCACCTGGTCAGCGCAACCGCGTTCTATTCAGCGCTGGTCGATGAATTCGCCAGGGAATGATTACAGGAGACCCATCAAAGTGACTCGCACAGCAAAACCGGTTCCTGACCATATGAAAGGCCGCGACTGGCTAATGACACAGGACTGGTCGGATCAGGAGATTGAACTGGCACTCGAGACGGCAGATCAGTTGAAGGACGAATTCAAGGCCGGAGTGCCCACGCTGCACCTCGCGCACAAGACGGCCTTCCTCATCTTCTTCGACAAATCGACGCGCACGCGTAATTCGTTCGAGGCGGGAATGACACAGCTGGGCGGCCACGCGCATTTCATCGATGCGGAGACATCCCAAATCGCGCACGGCGAAAGCCCCAAGGACATGGGCACCATTCTCTCCAGCTACGGGCACGGCATCATGATTCGACATGACCTGGTGCCGGGCGAAGGACAGAGTTACATGCGCGAGGTTGCGCGCCATGCGTCGGTGCCGGTCGTCAACATGCAGTGCGACGTAGACCACCCCTGCCAGAACCTAGCTGACTTAATGACGATTCGAGAAGAATATGGTAAGGACCTGAACAATATAAAAATTGCTGTGTCCTGGGCCTATGCACCCAGCTACGTCAAACCGATGTCGGTCCCGCAGGGCCTGATCATGCTGATGACGCGTTTCGGCATGAACGTGACGCTGGCCCACCCGCCCGAGTATCAACTGATGGACGAGCCGTTGCGGCTTGCCCGCGAAAATGCCGAGCGGTCGGGCGGCAACTTCGAGGTGGTCGACAATATGGAAGACGCCTTCGCCGACGCCGATATCGTTTATCCGAAAAGCTGGGGCGTTGAGTCTCTGTTCAGCAATCCGGAAGAAGCGATGCGAATTGCACAACAGTATCGTCACTGGATTTGCGACGAGGCAATGATGGCGCGTGCCAAGGAGCGAGCCATTTACATGCACTGCCTGCCGGCGGATCGCGGCGCCGAAGTAACCGATGCTGTTATCGACGGCCCGCAATCACGCGTCTATCCGGAAGCCGAAAACCGCCTGCACACGGCGAAGGCCCTGATGGCACTGACAATGTAGGGGCGGATACACACATGACTACTCATGCCAAGAGACGGACCGAGGCCCCCCTGGCCGTCATCGCGATTGGCGGCAATTCACTGATCAAGGACCATGAACACATGGACGTACTGGATCAGTACCGGGCAGCTGGCGAGACCAGTCACTATATTGTCGACGTCGTAAAACACGGCTACCGGGTATTGGTGACCCACGGCAACGGACCTCAAGTTGGATTTGTCCTGTTGCGATCCGAGCTGGCCCGAGACGTCATTCACCAGGTACCGCTGGCCAACTGTGTCGCCGATACGCAGGGGTCGATCGGGATGCAAATCGCGCAGAGCCTGCAAAACGAGTTCTTTCGCCAGGGTATCGACCAGCAGGTCATCGCGCTGGTAACCCAGTCGGTGGTCGACGAGGCCGATCCAAGTTTCAGCGACCCCAGCAAACCCATCGGCCCTTTCATGAGCGAGGCAGAGGCGCGTCAGCACGAGCGAGATGACGGCTGGGCGGTGGCGGAAGATGCGGGCCGCGGATGGCGTCGACTGGTCGCGTCGCCGACACCCATCAAGATCATCGAGTTGCCGACGATTCAGACGCTGCTGGACGGCGGCACGCTGGTCATTGCCGCCGGCGGTGGTGGCGTGCCGGTCGTCTTCAAACCGGATGGCACCCTGCGGCCCCGTCCCGCGGTCATCGACAAGGACGCCGCGTCCTGCCTGCTGGCCTGCGAACTCGGGGCCTCCAAGTTCATTATCTCCACCGATGTCGACAAAGTCGCCCTTAACTTCGGAACACCGCAGCAGGTCGACATCGACCATATGACCGCAGCCGAATGTCGCCGTTACCTTGAGGCAGGACATTTCGCACCGGGCAGTATGCTGCCGAAGATCGAGAGCGCGCTGAGGTTTCTCGAGCAAGGCGGTGAAGAAGTCATCATCACACAGCCGCACCAGCTGTCCGAGGCTGTGCAGGGAATCCATGGCACGCATATCGTGCCCTGAGGGAGTCAACGCATGAAGGGCTATCGTTGTTTTTCCTGCGGTGAAACGCAGGCCGCAAAATACACCGGGTGCCTGTGCCCATCTTGTGGTGGCAATCTCGATATCGCCTATGACTACGCGGCGGTCGCTCGAAACATCGAGCGACTGGGTATCGATCGCGCCAGGTACATTTTCACCTTCGCGCCGTTTCTCCCGGTCAAGACGCCGGGCAAGCATTTCGCGTTACGAATAGGAGCAACGCCGTTATACCCGGCGAATCGGCTCGGCGCTCTGTTGGGACTTCGGAATCTCTTCCTGAAGGACGATACGGTGAATCCGAGCGCGTCCAGCAAGGATCGCGCCAGCGCTATCGTTGTTCGCAGGGCCATGGACATCGGCGCGGACATCGTTTCCGTCGCGAGGTTCCCGAGAGTGCGCCTGCGGCGAAGCTCGCGCAGGCTTTATCATTTGGCGCCACGGTTCTCGCAGTCCGCGGCAACTATGATGACGCGTTTGATCTCTGCCGGGCCGCCTCCGATGAATTCGGCTGGTTTAATCGCAGCACCGGCTATAACCCGTTTACTCGCGAAGGCAAGAAAGTCTGCGCATACGAAATCTGGGAGTCGCTGGATGGACGGGTGCCGGATCGCATCGTGGTACCAACCGGGGACGGCAACCTGCTGAGCGGCATGTGGAAAGGCTGGCGGGATCTGAAAGGAATTGGACTGATCGATCGAATGCCGAAGATCGACTGTGCTCAGTCGGAGGGCAGCGCTGCAATCAGTAATTCGGTTCGTAAAATTCGCCAAAGTAGCGCGGCCGAAGTGGACTGGTCGAACATATCTGTAGACCAGGTCGAGGCAAACACCATTGCTGATTCGATCTCCGTCAACCGGCCGCGGGATGGACTGGCTGCCGTGCAGGCGATTATCGAGTCGGGGGGTCAGACGGTTACGCTTGCCGAAGAGGAGATTCTTGCCGCAATACCGGAAATGGCAAGGCGTTCCGGTGTGTTTCCCGAACCGGCAGCGGCAGCGCCCTGGGCCGCCGTAAAGAAGATGGTACGGGACAAGATGATCGATGCCGACGAACTCGTTGTCTGTCTCGTATCGGGCAGTGGCCTGAAGGACATCGGCAGTGCCCGGCAGATCGCGCCTGAACCGCTGGTTATCGATCCGACGATCGACGCGGTCCGGGCCGCCCTCAAATAAATGGCATGGCCACCCATTCGCGGCTGATCAATGCCCCAGACGCTATAGAGTCGCGGGGTGGCGTTGCCCCGTTGTGGCATGGTTAAAACGGCCTCGCGCTTGCGGACAAAGATTTGCGGAAATTACCTAGCCTCGTTTCAGGGACATCGTCGTAAAGTCACTCTGTCAGCCCGATAAATTCAAGGGGCCGTAGCTCAGCTGGGAGAGCGTCGCGTTCGCAATGCGAAGGTCGGGAGTTCGATCCTCCTCGGCTCCACCAACTACCTGTGGAAAAGGGGACATTCTGCATTTTGCGTAATACGCAAAATGCAGAATGTCCCCTTTTCGCCTAGTCGACGAGTTCCAGCTTGTTCGACGCTATTTCGCCGTTCGGCATCAAGATAAAATGATCCAGGTTAAAGCCGATGTAAAAGCTTCCGGTCTCATCCGGATTCTCGGTTACCTTGATCTCGTCAGGCCTGACCGTCCGCCGTACGTATTGGCTAAACAGCTTGGCGATGCTGGGTTTCTCTGCTGCGATAACGATATCCATGATCGACTCCCGTTCCACACTCCTTTGTATCGCCTGTAGATTAGTACCGAGTCGCTTAACGCAAGGTGAAATTTGCATGAACAAGCCCTGAATTCGCGAGATTACTATTGAAACTTTTTGGTCCCGAAAAGCATCTATTTATCGTGTAATCTGCGTGCCAAGACACCCGATCAGAGCCATTCAATGGGATTGCTAGCCGAACTCCGACGCCGCAGCGTTTTTCGCGTGGCCGCCGCATACCTTGTTGTAGGATGGCTCCTCACCGAGGTGTTGACGACCATTCTCCCTGCCCTGGGCGCACCCGAATGGACCGCGCGGGCGGTGATCCTGATTTTCGCATTTGGATTCATTCCAGCCGTAGTCTTGTCGTGGTTCTATGAACTGACACCCGACGGGATTGTCCGTGATCACGGCATCGACCCGGACGATACGGGAAATGTTCGAACAGGCAAGAGGTTGGACAACATAGCCGCGGCGATGGTCGTGCTACTGATCATCCTGGTTGGACTTTTCGCCGCTCGGCAAACCTCCGATGACGGGGACTTTGTTGATATCGCCGTCAGCAGCGCGTCGGTCGCCGTGCTGCCCTTTGTCAACATGTCCAACGACAAAGACAACGAGTACTTTTCAGACGGCCTGACCGAGACCCTGCTGCATATGCTCGCGCAGATTCCCGACCTTAAAGTCGCCGCAAGAACATCGAGCTTTGCGTTCAAGGGCAAGAACCTCGGTGTTCGAGAGATAGCACGTGCCCTCGAAGTGGCCCACGTCCTCGAGGGCAGCGTGCAGCGCGCCGGCGATAACGTGCGTATTACGGCCCAGCTCATTCGTGCCAGTGACGGCTTCCATGTCTGGTCGGCCAGCTACGATCGAGAGCTGGACGACATCTTTGGTATTCAGGACGAGATCGCCGAAAAAGTTGGTTACGCTCTCTCAGTCTCGCTGCTCGGCGCCCCCGAGTTTGATCGCCTGTCCAGCCTGTCCACGACCAACCCGGACGCCTACGACCTGTATCTCAGAGCCCGCAAAGAACGCGCCACATACTCCTATGGTGGCTTGCAGGCTGCCGAAGATCTACTCAAGGGCGCGCTACTGATAGACCCGGATTTTATCGATGCAAAGACGGAACTCGCCATGGGTTATTTCCACCATGTCGAAACAGGGCTGATGAATCCGGAGGACGCCTATGCAGAAATCATTGCGATTACAGACCAGGTTCTCGCGACACGCCCCGACGATGTAGTTGCGACAGCGGCATCGATTTTCGCCAATGCGGCGGTGAAAGCGACTGAAGGCGACACCAGCGTCATGCCGGAGCTGATCAGCGAGCTGGAGCAGGTTGTTGTTAAAGCCCCCAAGGAATGGCAGCCACGAATCCTTCTTGTTCGTGCCTATCAGGGGATGCAGCAAAACGACGAGGCCGTGCGAGTTTTAGAGGACGCTTTGGTTCAAGACCCGTTCAATCCATCGATTCACTACGAACTTGGCACCGCCTATATGAGGCTGCAACGCTGGGACGACGCGCGTGCCTCGTTGGAAAAATCCCTCGAAATAGAGCCTCTGCAGCCAAATGCCTATACGAATCTGGGTACGATCAGCCTGCAGTCGGGAGACGGCGTTAACTTCGTGCAGCAGTTTCTCAACGCCATCAACGTCGATCCCAAAGATCACGAGCTGCCGGGCATCCTCGCTGCGTTTCTCTACCAACTCGAGTTGGTGGACGAGGCCGACGATTTTCGGGCACGGGTCCGGGCGCTCGCGCCGACGAGCGCGATCGGCTATCGCATCGAATTATTGCGTGCGATAAGTCTCGGGGACGAGGCCGCAAGCATTGCGAGCGCGCGCCGTGCTATCGAGGATGGCATCGACGATCGTCAATTCGCCTATAACGGCGCCGTTCGCCACCTGCTGAGAAACGCAGTGCGGAGCGATACGATTGAGCAGGAAATCCGCTGGATTAGCGACCGCGCGCCCGGCATCTTCGACATCGAGGCGTCGTTGGTACCGCAAAAGTATCGGCGCGCGCAGGGGATCGCTTTCGGCGCGTGGTATGTGTCGTTGCCGCGAGAGGAGCTAATGAGGCGCCTCGACCTCCTGCTTGAATTCGGAGCGTCGCTTGGTTTCGATCCAACGGCGAATCCTGCAACCTACCTGAATATTCTGGCGCTGCGCGGCGAGACGGAAGCGGCTATAGAGGTCGCGCTGGAGCGGGTCTTCAGTCGACCAGTAACAACAAATCCTGGCTGGCGCGACAATTTTGCGCAAACGCATTTCTCAGATATCGCTGCCGATCCTCGAATCCAGGCGGCACTGCAGCGCTGGGAAGAAGAAGAAGCCAGTTTACGCGGACAGGTCCGCGCGTACTTCGCCGACCTGCGTGCCGCCAGTTGAACGGCTTATTCGATCAGACGACCCGGGTTCCCTGGATTGCTCGTTTGATGGCCTCAGTCAGGCTGCCATCAGCAGCCGGCAAGCTGTAGCCAATCCGCATAGTCGGTTTTTCGATATCGATTAGTCGCGTGAGATCAATTGGTGTAGCAACCAAGACCAGGTCGCACTCCACCGCATTGATCGTCTCCTCCAGATCGCGGATCTGTACCTCGCCGTAGCCCATCGCCGGGAGCAGATCACCGATATCCGGATATTCTTCGAAGGTTTCGGCTATCTCGCCCACTGCCCACGGCCTCGGATCGACCAGTTCGCTCGCGTGGTTTTCAGTGGCGGCCAGCACGCCGGCGCCAAACGGCATCCCGCCGTGGGTCGTGGTTGGCCCGTCTTCGATGACCAACACGCGTTTGTCGGCGATGGCGCTCGGATCCGGAACGTGCAGTGGCGATGGCCGTCGCAGTATCATCGCGTCGGGATTGAGCCTGTTTGCATTGTTTTCGATCGCCGTGATATTTGCCTCATCGGCATAGCCGGTCTTGCTAATGATAATGACGTCGGCTCGCTCGAAATTGACCGTCCCTGGAAAATACTCAAGTTCGTGCCCCGCGCGATGCGGATCGGTTACCGTGATCCAGAGGTCCGGTTTGTAGAAAGGCGTGTCATTGTTGCCGCCATCCCAGACGATGACGTCGGCTTCCTCTTCCGCCTCGTCCAGGATTGCAGCGTAATCGGCCCCCGAATAGACAATTACACCGTTATTGATGTGCGGTTCGTACTCTTCCCTCTCCTCAATCGTGCAATCGTGCCGTTCGAGATCTCTATAGGTTGCGAAGCGCTGTACAGCCTGCTTCGCCAGATCGCCGTAGGGCATCGGGTGCCGAATGGCAACGGTCTTCTTGCCGAGCTGCTTGAGAATGTCGGTAATTCGGCGCGACACCTGGCTCTTGCCGCAACCCGTTCGTACCGCCGTTACTGCAATCACCGGTTTGGTTGACCGCAACATGGACGCGTCGACGTCGAACAGCGAGAAAGCGACGCCATGCGACTCGACGCGCTTTCGGCGCGTTTCGATGTAGTCAAGCGTGATATCCGAATACGCAAAGACAACTTCGTCAATCTCGTTGCCCTTCAATAGTTCGTCGAGTTCCTCTTCCGGAACGATGGCTATGCCGTCAGGGTACAGCGCGCCGGCCAGCGCGGCGGGATAGCGGCGATCCTCGATATGAGGAATTTGCGTCGCGGTGAACGCCACGACCTCGACGTCCCTCTTGTCCCGATAGCAACAGTTAAAGACATGGAAGTCACGACCCGCGGCCCCCATGATGATGACCTTGCGGCTCATGGTGATTCCTGGAGATAAAGCGGCACGTACGCAAATGCTACGCGCTCTTCAAATTCCGTCCGATAAGAACTTGTACGTAGCGGGCTGCTCCAGGGAATCTTGGATCAGCTATTTCACGGCTGCGCCGGTGACGAATCGGCCTAGGTGAATTCCGGAATACCAAAACCCGGCAGACGGAGTATTTTCATGCTGCCGGCCTATGCCCGTGCATTCACTGTAGGCTTCACAAGATAAGGAACTGTCGTGATCAACAAAACGCCCTCACCCCTGTATTCAGGCGTGAAAATCCTCCACGATCCCGTCCGCAACAAAGGCACCGCATTTACGGATGCAGAACGCGACGCCCTCAATTTGCGCGGGCTGCTACCACCTCGGGTGCACTCAATGGCGGAGCAAGAGCTACGGGTGCTGGGCAATATCCGAGCCAAACCGACCGACCTCGAGCGGTATCTCTACCTGGTCGCGCTGCAGGACCGTAACGAGAACCTGTTCTATCGCGTTGTCATGAACAACATCGAAGAGATGATGCCGCTCATCTATACGCCGACCGTCGGCAAAGCGTGCCAGGAATTTCAGCATATTTTCCGGCAGTCGCGGGGATTCTACGTATCGTTGCAGGATAAGGGTCGCATCAAGGAAATGATGCAGAACTGGCCGCACAAGAATGCTCGCATCATCGTTGTCACCGACGGTGAGCGCATTCTGGGCCTGGGCGATCTTGGCGCTGACGGAATGGGCATTGCGATTGGCAAACTTGCGCTGTATACGGCCTGCGCGGGCATATGTCCCACCCGATGCTTGCCGGTCATGCTGGACGTCGGCACAAACAACGAGGCTCTGCTGAACGATCCGCTTTACAACGGACTTGAGCGCCGTCGTGAGCGAGGCGAGGAATACGATGCACTGTTCGCAGAGTTCCTGGAGGCGGCCACGGAGGTATTCCCCGGCATGCTCATTCAACTCGAAGACTTCGGTAACACGAACGCGTTTCGACTGCTTGAACAATACCGGTCAACGTACTGCCTGTTTGACGACGACATCCAGGGCACCGGGGCTGTTGCTGTAGCCGGCATTATTGCGGCAATGCGTATTATGAGAAGCAATTTATCGGATCAGAAGATACTGTTCCTGGGTGCCGGCGAAGCCGGTATCGGCGTCGCCGATGTGTTTGTTGCGGCCCTTAAAGAGGGAGGAATAAGCGAGAAAGAAGCGCGCCAGCACTGCTGGTTCGTCGACAGCAAGGGACTCCTGGTGGCTGGTCGCGACCGCATCGAACCGCACAAGAAACCGTACGCGCATGAACACGAGTACATCCCGGACCTACTGGGTGCGATAAATGCGCTGCAACCAACGGCCATACTCGGCCTTTCGGGACAGCCAGGCACCTTTACTCAGGATGTCGTCGAGACGATGGCGAAGATCAACGAACGCCCCATTATATTCGCTCTGTCAAATCCGACCTCGAAAGCCGAATGCACTGCCGAACAGGCCTATACCTGGAGTGACGGACGAGCGATCTTTGCCAGCGGCAGTCCGTTCGATCCGGTGAAGCTCGGCAACCAGACCTTCGTACCAGGTCAAGGCAACAATGCCTATATATTCCCGGGTGTTGGGCTGGGCGTCATTGTAAGCCGCTCTCGGGTCGTTACGGACGAGATGTTCCTGGCCGCGGCACATTCATTAGCCAACCAGGTGACGGAATCTGACCTTGAGCGAGGCCGAGTCTATCCGGCGTTGGCCCAGATTCGGCAGGTATCCGCACTCATAGCTCATGATGTCGCGAAGATGGCCTACGACAATGGCTTGACCGACCGCGAGAAACCCGACGACATCCTTGCTGATATTCACGAGAATATGTACCAGCCGGTCTATCCACACTACGCTTGAACAGAACCGGGTGGACGCGGTCAATCGGCAGCGTCAAGTTCCAGGGTCATGAATCGACTGAACGGATCGTCACGGTAGCTGCCAAACGGACCGCAGTCGTAAAAGCCGAATTTCCGGTAAAGCGAATCGGCCGCAGCAAAGGCCGGTCCGGAGCCGGTTTCCAGGCTCAAGCGAGCGTAATGGCGCGCCCGGGACACATCGATCAAGTGCTGTAGCATCGCCTCGGCCACGCCGCGCCGCAGGTATCGTCTGGCGGTTCTCATCGACTTGACCTCACCGTGCCGATTGTCGAGTTCTTTCAGGGCGCCACATCCGAGCAGGCACTCTCCATCCCAGACGGTCCAGAACGTGATGTCGGCTGCCCGAAGCCCGTTTATATCCAGCGCGTGGACACTCTCCGGTGGTGTATGGCGGGCCATGCCATCAAGATGCTCGCTCAATAACTGTGCGACCTCTGGACTCGACAAGTCGTCTTCGATGATTCTCACTGCAAGCTTATGACCTAAAGAAACGAATAATAACCACCGCCGGCAGTGCGCCACAAACCGTGCTTGAAGATCGCGTCAATAAGACCCGGCGAACGTTCCTGACCTCGCAATCGTCGCCTTCTTGGGAACGATCTTTGTATACTCTATGCTGGCTCCTGTTCACATAGGGATGACGATATGTACCAACACAAGGCATCGGCGAGGCCCCGACGTAGACCCCCCCTGGTGCCGCTAGTCCTCATCGTTACGCTCATCGGAATCGGGGGCAACGCATCGGCCGACTGGCTCGACAAGCTAAAGGGACTGGTTGGCGGCGCAGACGAAGAGCAACAGTCCCTGAGCAACGATGATATCGGCGGAGGACTGAAAGAAGCGCTTCGCGTGGGCACGGAAAATGTCGTCAATAACCTGGGCGTTACCGACGGTTTTAATCTGGATCCGACAATTCGCATCCCGCTACCGGAGCAACTCGGTCAGGTGAAGGATGTTCTGGGGAAGATCGGCATGGACTCGATGTTGATCGATCTCGAAACGCGCCTGAACCGCGCCGCGGAAGCCGCGACACCGAAGGCCAGGCAACTGTTCCTCACGGCGATAAGCGAAATGACGTTGGACGATGTCATGGCCATTTACAACGGGCCGGAGGATTCAGCAACGCAGTACTTCAGATCGAAGATGTCTGGGCCCTTAGCAGTCGCGATGAAACCGGTTGTCGATGAAAGCCTGGCCGACGTCGGCGCGGCGAAAACATACGATGACGTCATGGCCCGCTACAACTCCGTGCCATTCGTACCCAAGGTGGACGAAGACCTGGGTGACTACGTCGTCGAGAAGAGCATGGACGGAGTCTTCTACTACCTCGCCAGGGAAGAAGCTGCTATTCGCCAGGATCCGGCAAAGCAGACAACGGAACTGCTAAAACGCGTATTCGGCCAATAGGCACATTCGAATTCGTGCGTCCGTTATCGCGGAGAGTACTGGTGCAGTATCCGGGCTAAGCAGTGACTGAGCGAATGATGTAGCCACCCGAGCGCTCGTCGAGCTGGAGCTCCAGCTGACCGCGCGTCTGCGCTTCTTCCAACAGCTTGCTGAATGAATCGAAGCCGTAGTAGCCCTCATTGAAGCTCGGATTAACGCGTTTTAGCGCCTGTTTGACCATCGATCCCCAAAGTGTGTCCTGGTCGCCGCGCTCCGCGTTTAATGCCGCCGCTACCTCGAGAGCCTGATCGATGCCCTCTTGCTTGAGGTCTTTCGATCTGCTCTTGGCGGTCTTGCGTTTGGTCGTGCGTCCCTTTGCCGGCTTCGGCGCCTTCTTCTTCTGGGCATGCTGTCGCGCAATGTCATCATAGAAAATGAAATCATCGCAGTTCTTGACCAGGAGATCCGATGTCGAGTTCTTGACACCAACGCCGATCACCGTCTTCGCGTTCTCTCGCAGCTTGCTTACGAGCGGCGAAAAATCCGAGTCGCCGCTGATAATTACAAATGTGTTGACGTGCGACTTGGTGTAGCAAAGATCAAGCGCATCAACGACCATTCGTATATCGGCCGAGTTCTTTCCCGACTGACGCACATGCGGAATATCGATTAACTCGAAAGCCGCCTCGTGCATGGTCGCCTTGAAGTCCTTGTAGCGTCCCCAGTCGCAGTAGGCTTTCTTTACAACGATGCTTCCCTTAACCAGCAGTCGTTCGAGCACCCAGTTGATATCGAACACCGGATGCTTTGCGTCCCGAACACCCAACGCGATGTTCTCGAAGTCACAAAATAGGGCGAGATTATTGTCGGACGAACCGGACATGATCTTGTGATGATTCAATCAAGTTTTCTTGGATTTGGCGATTACGAGCTGTGCGCGAGCACGTTTGCCCATCCGCCGTTCGTTCAATTGAGCAACGATTAACTCGGCAGCTTTGGTGACGGTCTTGAGGTTTCCCTGTCGAAATCCGCGAATGGTGTTGGGGCCTTGAACGATTACGTAGCTGTGCCACTCAGACGCGTCCGAATCTGCCGGCGGATCCATAGGCTTTACAGAAGAGACTTCGAAGTCGTGCTCAATCATGGTGTGTGTGTCGTCTCGGCGTGCGCGACGTAAACGGGTTCTCCAAGAGGACCTATCACTATACAGTGATTAGCCGAAATAGGCACTACCGGTACTGGCGGGGCGCTCCATCGCCCGCGGCTGAATGGCCGCCGCGCAAAACCCTGTCACTTCATCGAACACCCATTTCTTCAAGGAGATGGTCTGCGCCGTAGATTGATCCCAGTGACTCGAGCATTACCTCCGGGTGCACGGCAATCGTGCGATTCAGGGCCTGGTCAAACCAGAAGGAACCGGATATGGAGTGAATGTTGCCGTCAAAGACAAGACCTACAACCTTGCCATCCTTGTCAATCACCGGGCTGCCGGAGTTGCCGCCGATGATGTCGGTAGTGCCGACATAGTTGAACTTTATATCGCCACTCATCGTCATCCTTGCGTCCGACCAGCTATCCGGGAGACGGAACGGCGCGTCGCCGGTAACCCTGGGGAACAGCTCTGAGACGGTCGTCCAGGGCCGCACATCGACGCCCTTTTCATTCCATCCCTCATGCGCACCGTAGCTGACACGAAGTGTAAACGTGGCATCCGGGTAGTCGCTGGTTCCCTGTATTGCAAAGCGCGCCTTTGCGATTTTCTCGTAGGCCAGATCAATCGGCGCTTCCACCTCGTCTTCATAGCGTTTTCGCAACTCACGCGCCTGCGTGTCGACGCGAAGCGCCAGCTGAATCATTGGGTCGGCAGATGCAGCGAGCGTTTCACGGTCCGCCTGCCAAAGTTTCGCTCGAACCGCCGGGTCGGCCAGCTCTGTGCCGCCAACCAGCTGGCTGGCCAGTGACTCAGGCGACTCATTACCGAGGATCTGGTGCACGAAAGGCGAGTCAGGCCCCAGGAATTCGCGCATTTTGTCCAACGAGAAAGAGAGTTGCAGTGTTTCCAGCTCGGGATAGAAAGGGCGATCGGCCAACGTCAGTTGTTCAGTTCGTGGCAGCGCCGCCTCCGTATAGGGTCTGAGACGCTTTTCGTTCTCCTTTTCCAACTCGGCAGCCCTTCGAATCAGAGTGCGCGCATAGTTGAACAGCCTGCCGCCGAATGCGGCACCGGCCTCGATGAAGAGGTAGTCATCCCGGAACTGAAGGTACGTCGCGTTGGCGCGCCCGATGTCGTCCCACGCAGAACCAACCTCGTCGGCAAGTTCGGGGTCCGCCGCGACTGCTTTCTGTAACTCCAACTCGGCCGCTTCTTTTTGCGAGAACAGAGCGTCGTCGTGTAATGCATCCAGCCGCTTACGCTGCACCTTGATACCGTTTTCGATCGTCTGCAGCGGTTCCTGCACTGTGCGGTACGCTTCCCCGCCGGCAGCTGCGTACTGGATATACCGACCACGTAGCTCAACGTAGCGCAATAACCAATGTGGAATGGAAACGTTACGCCGGAACTTGAGGTCGGCGACGGTCAGCAATCGCTGCGTGTTGCCCGGATGGCCGGCGACAAACATCGCCTCGCCTACGTCGAGGCCTTCGCTACGCCATTCGAGATAGTTGGGCGTGGCGGCAGGATTGCCGTCTTCATAAACGCGCAACAGTGCCATATCCAGGCACCATCGAGGAAAATTGAAATTGTCAGGATCTCCGCCAAAGGCCGCAATATCACGCTCCGGAGCGAATACCAGGCGCACGTCGTCATAGCGCTTGTACTTGTAAAGCCAATGCTGTCCACCGTTGTAGAGGCTTACCGATTCACACTTAAGGCCTGACTTTTCCTCACAGTCCTGCACGGCCCGCTTTAAGTACTGTCGCCGCGCTTCGCCGGCCTCCGCGTCCCTCTTCCCAGCCGTCGCCTTCGCAACTTGCTCCGATATTTCTTCGGTCTCCGTCAATACCGATATCCGGTCAGTGGCGCATGACAATTCCTCTTGCTTTGCCGCCGCGAGAAAGCCATCGGCTTCCAGATTTCGCTCCGTCGAAGAGTTCTGTGAAATACAGGAGATCGAGCAGTGGTGATTAGTCAGCACCAGGCCATTGGGTGATATGAATGAAGCGCTGCAACCGCTATCCATCCGAGCCACAGAACGCTTGACCGTTTCCAGCCAGTCGTCAGTGATATTTACGCCATACGTTTCCTTTAGGGTCTTTTTCGGAAAGTTGTCCAAGGTCCACATGCCTTCGTCGCCAATCGATGGCACCGATATCGCAAGCAGCGTGACAAGCAATAAGAGGTTTTTCATAGGATGTATACCACCTTATATTTGATCTGTTCGTTCCTCACACCGGATTAAGGCATCGAAATGCTCGGGAAGGGTTTTACGATGGGCGGAGTTTACAACGTCAACCAGCCGGCCCACCTTCGTTCGTCAATAATCATCGATGATATGGTAGTCGACTAGCCTTCTCCGATGTCCTCATTCCACAGCGCGGGGTTTGCTGCAATAAAGTCGCGCATCATGCGCCGACAGGACGGATCGTCGACAATCTCCAGCTCCACGCCACGCGACCGCAGCAGTTCCTCCGGCCCGCAAAAAGTCTTGTTCTCGCCGACCACGACTCGTGGAATTCCGTAAAGAAGGATAGCGCCACTGCACATGTCGCACGGCGACAGCGTCGAATACAGTACCGCTTTCCTGTAATCGCTCGCCTGCAGCCGTCCCGCGTTTTCCAGGCAGTCCATTTCCGCATGCAGCACCGAGCTTCCTTTTTGAATCCTCTGATTATGGCCGCGACCCACAATGCGGTCGTCGATCACCAAGACCGAACCGATAGGGATTCCGCCGGCGCGTTCCCCTTCACGAGCCTCTTCAATCGCAGCAGCCAGATAAGTATCCATAGCCCGCGCCTATGGGTTTCCGAATATGCGATCGATCTCGAGCATTAGCTCCGGCGTGAAGCTGTCCACGAATCTCAGCGCTTCCAAGTTTTCGTATAGCTGCTGTACGCGGCTTGCGCCGGTTATCACGGTACTGACACGTTCGTTTTGCAGGCACCAGGCTAAGGAGAGCTGCGCCAGGGTTGCACCGATCTGATCCGCAACAGGCTTCAGCGCCGCAACGATCGCCAGGCGATCGTTATTGGTCAGCTCTTTGCGCAGCCATTCATACCCTTCAAGCGCACCGCGGCTGTCGCCTGGAACTCCGTCGTTGTACTTGCCTGTCAGCAATCCCGATGCAAGCGGGCTCCAGGTTGTCGAACCATAACCGTATTCGTCGTATACCTGTTCATACTCCCGTGCAAAGCGATGCCGCTGAAATAAATTGTAGACCGGCTGCTCAACTACCGGTTTATGCAGATGATGGCGCTCCGCAATATCGATTGCGCTCAGGATATCCACCGCCTCCCATTCGGAGGTGCCCCAGTACAGCGCTTTGCCTCGCTCGATAATGTTGTGCATGGCCCAGGCAGTTTCCTCGATCGAAGTGGACGGATCCGGCCGGTGGCAAAAAAGCAGATCGACATAGTCCAGTCCCAGGCGCCCAAGCGAACCATCGATAGCCTCAAGCAGGTACTTTCGGTTTAACGTGTTTTGCTCATTGGGCGACTCGTGGAGTCCCCAGAAAAGCTTTGTCGAAACCAGGTAGCTGCCCCTCCTCCAACCGAGCTTTTTCAGTGCCGCACCCATCACTCGTTCCGACTGGCCGGCCGCATAGTTCTCGGCGTTGTCAAAAAAATTGATGCCCGCCTCATAGGCCGCGCCCATCATTTCGACCGTCGAGTCGATGCCCGCCTGCGTATGAAATGTCACCCAGGAGCCAAACGATAGCTCGCTGACCTGGATGCCAGCTTTGCCTAAATGCCGATACCTCATGAGTTCTCCCGCGCGAAACGACGTCGCCCGCTAAGCAAATGATCTTCTTGATTTAACATGATGTTCGCAGTGATTCGAGGACCCCATTTCGCCTGCTTGCCGCGCAATGGCCCGGTTTTTTGCGAATTTCCCGCAACTACCGGAGGCCCATTATGTTAAGTATCAATGACTTAGAAACCTTCTCTGATCTTTTTTTTAAATAAACTTCCAATCACAGCGAATTCTGTATCAGAATGTTGATTCGCACCCTGCCGGGGGCGCGGCGGCCAACGCAGCTCGGCTCGCAGACTGGACACTATAGATCCAGATGCCCTCGGGACAAGAATAATTACATGGTTATATAGGGGGGTTGGTGCGTGGCGCGAGCCCAGGAAGACCTCGAAGCAACACCGACGTATCTCGAATTCTTCGGGATGACGCGGGCACCATTCGCCCGTGTTGCCGAACCCGCCGCGATATTCCACGCAGAGCAATACTCCCTGCTGTACGAGTACCTGGCTCGTGCGTCGACGAGACCGGACTGCCTCATCGTCGTCTGCGGCGCTGACGGATCGGGAAAGACATCGCTGCTCAATCGTTATATTGCCAGCCTCGGCGAGGAAGCCTTTTTTGCATGTTTCGACGAGAACTGCAGCGATTCGACGCAGTTTCACTGCGGCTTGCTAAGACAGCTTGGCTTTAACGATATTACCGGGTCGCTCAATGAACTGCAGCACATCTCGCGGGAGTTTCTCGTTCATCGTGGCCTGGCCGGCGATCACGTCCTGCTCCTCGTCGACAATGCTCACCTGATCAGTCCATCGGTTTTAGAGCAGCTTCGTTGGCTCTCCGACATCAAAGCGAACGACCGGCGAACGGTAAGCATCGTGCTGTCCGGTAACTCGGACCTGCCGCGAATTATGGATTCGCCCGCCATGCGATCCCTGCGGTTCCAGGACCACGTGGACTTCAACATTCGCGTCTATACCAACCAGGAGACTGACGAATACGTCAGGCACCGTATGAGGCTGGCTGGCAGCGCCGACTCCGCAAAGTGGTCGAGCGACTCACGTGCGCTGATACACCGATTTTCGGGCGGAATACCCGGTCTGATAAACCGACTCTGCAATTGCGTGCTGTCAGAAGCCTGTGCACAGGAGACGCGCGTCATTACTGAGGAACTTATTCGCAACGTCGCCGAAGAACACAAATTCGTGCCACACGTGATTCCGCTGCATTGCAGGGGCCGGCGTCATTCCGACCGCCCGGAGGAATCGGCGACCTCCGATTCGCGCACGGAAGAACGCATTAGTCCGCGAGAGGTCGTCCTCAGGCCAACTGAGGAAATGCTCAGGTCTGACCCAGGTGCGCCCGCAGCCGAAGTTGCGGAGCTCAAGGCGCAGCTCGCGTTGCTCTCTGAGCAGATTGCCGAATTGAAAGCCGACAGGGAGAAAGCCCTTCTGGACGTTGCCGCACGTGATGGCGATATCAATGCGCTACTCGACAAGATCGCGTCACAGTCCAAAGCCCTTGAGAAGCGTGCGGCCGCTGAACGTAAAGGTGCCAAGGAAATCGAGCGACTGAACCGAGCATTATCGGAGAGCGCTACGACACTGCGGGAGAATAAGAAACAATTGGCGAATCTCGCTGCAGAACTCAAGACCGAACGATCGGCGGCGAAGAAAAACAGCGACGAACTGCAGCGGTCGGTCCAGAGCTTAGAAAAACTGGAAGGGTTGAAATCTGAACTGCGATCCGAAATCAAGGATCGGGCGGCGGAGCTCAAGGCGCTTAAAGCGGAGCTAAAGAAAAACACGGCAGAGGCCGCGAGCACGCTGAAATCTCGCGACAAGACAATCGCTGATCTCGAAAAATCGCTGAAAAAGCTCCAGGCAGATCGCGACTCGCTTCAATCTGCCGCCAGCGCCGTGGAGGATTTGCAGACGTCGCTCGACAAGGTTCAAAAGGAATCGGATTCACTGCGCTCAGACGCGGCGGCCGTCAAAGAGCTCAAAGAAACATTGAACCAGGTTCAAAAGGAATGCGATTTACTGCGAACTGACGCAGCGGCGAAGCGCGATCTGGAAAAGTCCCTGGACGAGGCTTTGAGCGAATGCGAGGCGCTGCGCGCTGACGCGTCCGCAAAGGAGCAACTCGAGACGTCGCTGGACGAAATCCAGAAGGAATGCGACGCGCTGCGCGCTGATGCATCCGCAAAGAAAGAACTCGAAGCATCGCTCGACGAGATCCAGAAAGAATGCGACGCGCTTCACGCTGACGCGTCTGCAAAGAAAGAACTCGAAGCATCGCTCGACGAGATCCAGAAAGAATGCGACGCGCTGCGAGCCGACGCGTCCGCAAAGAAAGATCTCCAGACGTCGCTCGATGAGGTCCAAAAAGAATGCGACGCGCTGCGCGCTGACGCGTCCGCAAAGAAGGAACTCGAGACGTACCTCGACGAGATCCAGAGGGAATGCGAGGCGCTCCGAGCTGGCGCCTCTGCAAAGCAAGAACTGGAGACGTACCTCGACGAGATCCAGAGGGAATGCGAGGCGCTCCGAGCTGACGCCTCTGCAAAGCAAGAACTGGAGACGTACCTCGACGAGATCCAGAAAGAATGCGAGGTGTTACGTTCAGACGCTGCAAAGGTTAGTGAACTGCAGGATGCGTTGATCAGTGTCGAGAAGGAATGCGATTCGCTCCGTTCAGCCGCGTTAGCCATCAAAGATCTGAAAAAATCCGTGGACGAGAAAGATCTGCGTATTGCGGAACTGCAGCGCGACCTCGAAGCCTACGCTGAAGAAGTTACAGCAACGCGGGCCATGCTCCTGACTGAACGGACGGGCTCAGACGCGGACGCCAGTTCGGACGATACTGGGTCGCTGAAACAAATCGCCAGCCTGGCGACGATCGAAATTCTCAAGAATGGCAAGACCAGACAATTATTTGAGATTGAGCCCGGCCAATCACGCATTATGATAGGCAGGAGCGATGACAGCGAGCTGTGCCTCGACAGTAAATTCGTGAGTCGCCACCATGCATTGATCTTCGTTAATGGAGATCGAGCTCACATAGAAGATCTTCGCAGCTATAACGGCACCGTGGTGAATGGAAGAAAGACTGCGCGCTCCGATCTGCATCCGGATGATGAAATCCTCATCGGTGACTTCAAACTTCGTATCGTCAGCATCTAGCCGACTATCCTAATTCCTGGCCGCGCCGGTCGATTACCCGGATACACGTTGCCGCAAGGCCGAGCCAAAACCTGCAACGAGCCCGCCAAGCAAAACGAGCGCCAGAGACAGGGGCAAGATACCAAGCATGTTGCGGACAATACCGTGCAGGCCGAACCAGGCCTGTGGGTTTTGCAACCATAAAAATAGCGGCGAGACGACGCTAAGAGTAGAAACCGATTTCCAGTTGCCTGTCTTCAGATAGCCGAATACCTGCAGGCACAGAACTCCGAGTCCCGCCAGGACAATCAGGAGACCGATCAGAATGACGACTACCGTCAGGAATCGTTTGAAGTTGTAGCTGAGCCTGCTTATCCAGTTTCGACCCTGTCGATCGTCATCGATACGGCGTCTTATAAGAACGCCATTCTCTTTGGTTGTCGCTCGCTCTTCTTTCTTGAACCAGAAATACGCAGCAAGCGACAGGCCGAACGCGGCCATTGCTGCCAACGCAAGGATGTAACGCCGATCGAACTCAAAAGAAGCGCCCGCAACCACCCATGCTCCCGCCACTGCCCCCGCTGTTAGCAACAGGACGACCAGCGCTTTTTGCAGACGCTCTTTTGTGGGGATGACTCGCCGGGCGAGTAGCGGGTTTGTCTCCATCAGCTGATTCTAAACATAAAACCGAAATCCGTAGAATCCGAATTGAGATGCCTGGACTTTCCGCCTAGTATGGGAGCACAGTCACTAGGAGATAGTCATGCGACATCAGCTAATTGAAGCGCTCACTTTTCCAAAGCTACTGGTACAGGAACTCATAGAAGAGGGCAATTTCCCGCATAAGAACCTTTACTCCGCGACGGGTGAACGCTGCAATCACTGTGATCTGACGGGTGACTGCACCTGGCGGCACTGCCTGCAGGACTTTCGCGAGGTTGATAATGTTCCGACGGAAATGCTGAGTGCTGCGCTGCGCGAAGGCATCAAGCTTGTCGAATCGTTGCACAATGAACTACGACACGATGAGACAACCTGCACTTGCGAGACCTGTATCTGGATCAGAAACGCCGAGCATTTGACGGAAGAGTGCGAACACCATTTGCCTCACGTGGAACCGGCTTTCGGCGTACAGGAACAATAAGCGCCTCAGGCTGCGGCGCTGGAGAAGAAGCGCACCAGTTCGACCATCGCTGCCGTATCAAATCTGCAGTACCGCAGCAGCTGCTTCTCCAGTTCAGCTTTGCGCTCCGGCGTGGTTGTCGGGATGATCGCTTCCAGGAAGCCGTCCGACGCGCCCGCCCCTTCGCTGATGCCTTCGAGTCGCGCGTAGTCCATCAATGGCGAGACCGTGGGCAATACTGCTTTGATCGACCAGGAGCCCAACATCCCGGGATGGTAATAGTTGGCTTTGACGATTGGATACAGGTCAAACAACCGATCAATGATCCGCTGCAACGGACGCTCGAGTTCCGGACAGTGTTTGATCAGTCCATTCAGTACCTGTTTCTCGTAGCTCGTATACGTAATCACTGGCCCGGCATCGCCAAGGCACTCAACAAGTTGACGGGCGAGTCGTCGCATCGGTCGATCGCCGGACAGATCGAGGAACTCTTCATGCCGCATACGCTGGTGGGTTCCGTCTCCGCTGCCATCGTCGATATGACAAGACCACTGCACGGGAACAGCCTCGTAAGGGCGGGTATCGGTCCAGAACGGCACTGCCGGGGCGATCGTTTCAAAGTCCAGGTAGTAACGTGGGTATGATAGTGCCATAAGCACCTGGCGAGCGCCGTCGAGTAGTTCCGCTTCGCCGCTTTGCGTTACGCGGTGAATGCGTCGCTGCGTCTCGGCGATTATGGTTGCGGCATCCACGTCGCGAATGTCGGTGTAGCCGAGCGCCACGTAATCGCCCAGCTTCGCCTTGCTGCCACCGAGGCCGGCGATCGGATACTCAGCATCAGTGGGCCAACAGGAACTCATGAATTGGCATTCGTAAGGCTTGTTGCACTGTGTACCAACCTGGACATCGGGCATCGCTCCGGTCACCGCATCGTGCGCTCGCTCAACGAGCGTTTCGACAGTGGGTTCAACAGCACGAACCTCGTCTGTCAAATCGACCTCGACGAGTAAGCCGTCGTATTGGCCATCGCCGCGGTAAACAAAACGATTGTCGATATGCGCCAGCGATATCGATGAAACCGGTATGCCGTCCTCACGCAAGACCCAGTCCTGAATCGCGCAGTCGAGCAGGTGATAGTCCTTTACGGAGGTCGACGCCTTGACTTCAACCGCACGCCATCCGTCTCCCTCTGGAATAAGAACGTCAACTCGCACCAATACGTTGGCGTGCCGAAAGGTTGCTTCGAAAATCGGGAAGTCTGGACCATCGGCAATCACCGCCGCCGTTTCCCGTAGCATGACGTTGATATTGCGATTAAACGGTATCTCGACTGACCTCGCCGAACCATACAGAGCTTGTGCTACACGACCCACCTGCTGTCCGGTAGCAAATAGAGATTTAGTATGAGCCGAGACCTCCGCCAGTTCCGGGCGGTGCTTTTCCAGGAATAGCTTCTTCGGGCACTGCCACGCGGAAATGATCCGGGACTTAGAGAGGTAGGGTCTTCTTGCCGCCATGCGAAAGAGAATACAGGAGTACCGGGGCGTGGATCGACGGTGCTATGATCCGCGCTGGCTTTGTCTGACGGAGCAGATCCTTGAAAGCATTTATCGCATTTTCCCTCCT